>JASIAM010000118.1 GCA_030041985.1 Bryobacteraceae bacterium
TGGACGAAGGGGATCTCGGGGGTGCCGGCGAGAAGCTGGAGCAATACTTCGAGCAGCGGAAAAAGGACCGGGCGGCGAAGCTTCGGAGGGTGAAATGAGGCCGTATAAGCCCCAAATTAGTCCCCTCCCCAATACCTAGATTCCTTGTAAGTTATTGGTGCGGATGAGAGGACTTGAACCTCCACTCCCTTGCGGGAACTGGAACCTAAATCCAGCGCGTCTGCCAATTTCGCCACATCCGCTTAGAATGGCTGGTAACTATTTCGAATTATAGCGTAGGGATCACGGTGACCCGGTCGAATCCCTCTTCGGTCGAAGGCGGGACGAGTTTTGCGGCCATGATGGCCAGCACATCCCCCGGCACTATCCTTCGGCGGGCCCGGTTGCGCTCCTGGCATATGGCGAGCGGCACATTGAAGAACAGCGCTTCCAATTCGCAGCCGTGCGACTTGCCAATTCCAATGTAAGGACGGCGCTCTTCCGGAGTGAGATTGGTCGCGTCGATATAAGTCACCGGCCGGCGTAGAGCCAGCCGATGGAGCAGCAAATAGCGCAGCGTTTGAAAAACCCGGTCGTGAATGGTTTGGATGGTTTCGTCGTCCGCGAGAAGTTTTCGGATGGCGTCGGAGGATAGGGCGGTTGCCCCCAATTGCTCGACGTAGGTCGATTTTCCCGAACCCGGCAAGCCCACCAGCACCACGATTCGCAGCCGGTCCACTACTGGATCATCATACCCTGGAGAGGTGCCTCGCAATTGGGAAGAACATTTCGCGCAAGCCGCGAATCAGGACTTAACACCCGTTCCGCTGCTGGTGGAGGTGGCGGAAATGCTGCCGCCGGGACGCGCGCTTGATTTGGCCTGTGGAGCCGGGCGCAACGCCCTGTACCTGGCCGGTCTGGGTTGGCGTGTGGCGGCTGTCGATTCTTCACCTACGGCGATCCGGATTCTTCACGAGCGCGCGGCGGAGAGGGGGCTGGCGATCGAAGCCCACCTCGCAGATCTGGAGACGGGTGCTTTCCCGATCGAGCCCGCCGCGTACGATCTGATCTGCGACTTCTTTTACTTGCAGCGCAACCTGTTTCCGCAAATTCGGGAAGGGCTGCGCCCCGGGGGCGTGGTAGCGGCGCAGATTCATCTCCGCGATGAGCAGGCACACAGTTTCGTGCTGGACCCCGGCGAATTGCGAGCCGAGTTTCACGGTTGGAAAATCCTGTATTATTCCGAAGCTCCGCGCGCCGGAAGCCGGCGGCCCAGCGCGAGGATTATCGCGCGGCGGGCGTAAGGCTTCTCCTCGCAACTCACCCCTGCAATGCAGCCAGTGCCCCACTAAGTAAAACAAACACCGCGAGCGGCAGCACTACTGCAAATAGCGCTCCTCCGAAGGAGAGCCGCTTGCCTCCGGCGGCTTTGAGTCCCACAGCGATCAAGAGCACGATCCAGATCACAAACACATCCACATAACGGGCTACAGTGTACAGGAATTTGGACGAGGTCTGAAGGTCCATCAATGCGGCGGGATTCGAGAAGAACCCGTTCTGCACATTGAAATCCTCCGGGTGCGGGGTCACGAAGATCACGATCGTCGCAAGCGCACTGTATATGCAGTTGGGTAACGAACCATACGCGAAAGCTGCGAATGCCTGCTTGAACCGGATCGGGACGCCCATCAACCCCTTAATGATCCCCATAGCGATGGCCCCACCGATCAGGAACATCAGCGGTGTGAACAATGCGGCGGCTATATAGCTAAAAATTGGAAGGATGCGCAGGTATATGTTAAAAACGTTTTGGCGCTGCTCGGCCGGCATCTGGAGGAGTTGCCGGTTGTTGTCCATCGTTTTGTGCAGGTACGGTTCCCAGCCGATATGCGAGTTGAAGGCGCCGATATAGATAACCGCAAACACAATCACGATCAGCGTAGGCAGAATCCATCGGGGCCGCTGCGCAATATCGGTAAAGGTTTTCTTGGGCTCGAAGAAGATGCCGATCAGCCGCGAAAACTCGCCCATGGGCGTGGCTTCGGATTGGACTTTGGAACTGACCTCGGGGGGCATATCGATCGATTGTACTCCTCTCAATAAGCTGTCAGCCGTCAGCTTTCAGCTCTCAGCCAAACCAAGCTGATCGCTGATGGCTGACAGCTTTCTTAAAGAAACGGAACAAACGAGGCGTTCGTTCCGTACCTTTTCAGTCGAGGGACGTGCAATGCGTGCGAAGCTTGCGTTTTTGGTGTTGACTGCCTGTCTGGCTGGATTGAGCGGTTGCGAATGGGAAGACTTCGGAGCAACGAGATTCAGCAGGGATTTCCACTATAGCTTTCCACTCCAGTCCGGAGGAAAGGTTTCCGTAGAGACATTCAACGGCCCTGTGGACGTTACCGGCTGGGACCAGCCGACGGTAGAGATCGATGGCGCCAAGTACGGTTCCACCCCGGAGGCCGCCGATGCCGTCCGGGTTGACATTACCCATACGGCCACCGCCATCGAAATCCATGTGAACCGGCCCTACGATCTGCGGGGCAATCTCGGTGCGCGATTTTCCTTGAAAATGCCACGGAAAGCGATTCTGGACCGGGTGGAGAGTTCCAACGGACCGATCGTAGTTCAGGGTGCTACCGGACCCGCGCGCCTGCGTACATCAAATGGATCTATCCGTGTTGAGAACTTCGATGGGAGCTTGGATGCGCACACGTCTAATGGCGGCATTGACTTGGCATACATTGGCGGAGAGGCCGTGGCGAGCACGACGAACGGACACATTCAAGCGGAAAATCTCAAGGGGACGCTCGATGCGACCACTTCCAATAGCAGCATCACGGTTAACCTGAGCGGAGCGCGCCTGTCGCACCCTGTGCGCCTCGAGACTTCGAATAGTCCGGTGGATGTAACGTTGCCGGCGGGTTTTGAGAACGGCGCGCGGATCAGCACCAGCAACGCTCCGATCGCGATCCGCATGCCCGCCGGGAGCAACGCCCGTGTGCTGGCGAGGACCAATAACGCCTCCATATCTTCCGATTTCGAGGTGAAAGTAGAGGGGGTGGTCAACAAGAACATTCTGGATGGGCCGATTGGCACCGGTGGGCCGCTGCTGGATCTCACCACCTCGAATGCGCCCATACGGCTGCTGCGGCTGTAGCCTCAATTGGCCTTCGTGCTTTCGTCCCGCACTTGTTTCTCGAATGCTTCGAGTGACACGCTGTGGTAGTCAATCTCGTGGGTGATGCCGTTATCTACTCCCCAAAGAGTGTGCCAGATCTCGGTGCGCTCATTGTTGCGCCTGGTGTAGAGTTTCAGGTGGCCCAGGGCAACCGCCAGGCCCACAAACCGGTCGGACGGTAAAATGCCGGTTGCCGTGGCGCGGTCCTGATCCAGGTAGTTCTTGGTTTCGTCCTGAGTGGAGTCGTCTACCCAGATGGCGCGGTCATCGCCAGGCTTGCCGTACTGTTCTTTGAGCAGCGGTTCGATGACCTGGAAGTCGGCGATGAAATCGTTGGCTTCACTATGGTCGGCGACAAATAGCACTCTTCCCCGGACCAGTTTGTCCTTGGCGAAGATGTACAGCACCCGCACGTCCAACGCACCCATTTTGAGAGGGCCGTACTCGACGATGGTTTCGCCGTTACTGCTGTGGACCTCACTCGGATGCGCCGGCTCAGTCGCTGTGACCTGGGCCTGCGTCATGCCCCAGGTGGCTTTTCGAAAATCAGGCTGGGAGAAGCCTAGGGCTGGAAAGAACAGTGACGTGGCTATGACGACAAGCAGAATTTTTCGCATGGCTATTGGGGTAGCGTTTCGCCAGGTTTCAGCAGCGTGGGCGCTTTGCGTTTCGGTTGCTGGCTGGAGTCATTGGCTTTGGAATCGCTATCAGCCGAGGAATCCCCGTGCTCTTTCTTGTCCTGAGCCTCGCGGGCCTCGACATCTTTCGATCGCTTGCCGAGATCTTCTTGGGAAGAGTCGATGCTGTCCTGGGTGGTCTCAACGGCCTGCTGCAAAGCAAAATCGTAGCGCGAGAGATCCTTGGGCTGAGAGCTTTGGACGCGTTGGAGTACCGGCAAGGTCTGCTTTTCGATGCCCACCACGGCTGCCAGCCCGGGCTTAACTTCGAGCTTGCGCAACAGGGCATCGTCGGTGACATCGTCAATCGCGTCCAGGATTTTGGAATAATCCTCCAGGGCATCATGAATCATCACGGAGCGCCCGGCCTTATCTTTATTGACCAGGCTCTGCACCAAATCCACGCGCTGTTTGGCAAACTTGGCATACAGCTTCAAGCGGTCATTGGGTTCCTGCGCCTCCCGGATCTGGTCGGCTTCATCGGCTGTCAGGAAATCGCGTTGCGCCCACAGCGGCGCGGCTAGCACGAGGCACCATAGCAGTTTTTTCATTTCTTTTTGCCCCCCATGAGGCCGATTAGCAGGTCCTCATGCACCTGCTGCACCTTTTGTTTGGTTTGGTCGAGAATCGAGCGGTCCTGGAAGCTCATGTCGCGTTGCAAGGCATCCAGGCTGCGCAGCAATTCGTTGCTTTCGATTTCGGCGCGTTTGAACCAGCGCGGACTGCGGCGCGGATTCTTCCCGGTCTGCTCCAGGGAATCGTAGGCAAGGCCGACCGATTCCTCGACTTCCCGCGCTTTGCCGCGAACCTTGTCGAGATCGCCGGCATTGTAGGCGGGACGGATGTCCTTGATTGCCGCCAGCGCATTGTCCATTGCGAGAGCGGAGCGCTTCTCCAGGTTGGGTTCGGCACGGGCTTCGTCCAAGCTGCCCCACACGGGGCCGGCGGCCACGAGAAACAGGGCGATAGATACGACCCGCTTCATTTGCGGTCCAATTCTCTTTGAATGATACGCTCACGCTGCCGCGCCTGCCACTCCTGGTCGGGATTTTTGCCGCCGCTCAGCGCCACAAATTGCTGGTAGGCTTCCAGAGCGGGCTTGAGCTGGTGGGCCTTATCCAGAATGATGGCCCGCATGAACCAGTTTCCCGCGGTATTTTCACCCAACCGGTGGGCGCGCTCAAAAGCGTCGAGGGCGGGCCCAAAATCTTCCGCAAGGTAAAGCACGCCGCCCAACTCATCCCAGGTGTGCGCGGCTTCCGGTTTCAGCTTGAGGGCGGCCGTGAACTGATCCGCAGCGGGCCGGTACTGTTTATGGTCGCGCAGTGCGTGGGCATACATGATGCGCAAATCGAAATTGCCGCCGTCATCGGCCACGGCTTTTTCGAGCAGAGGCAGAGCTTTGTCCAACTGCTGATTAAAGAGGTAGGCCATGGCAAGGCCCAAGCGATTGGCCGCAGTTGGAGATTTGCCGTAAGCCTGTTCGAAGGCGGGGATCGCATCGGCGTATTGTTTCGAGTCGAGCAGAAGTTGCGCCAGGTGTTCCTGCGCACCGGGATCATTGGGAAATTGACGATAGATGCTGATCGCCTCCGGCTTCTGTCCCGATTTTTCATACAGGGCCGCCAATTCGAGCAGCGTATCCCGATACTGCGGGTCGCCGGCCGCGGCCTTTTGAAAATAGGGCGCAGCTTCGGCCAGCTTGCCCTGAGCGGCGAGGGAGCGGCCCAGACCGAGCAGCGCGGGCGCCGATTTGTCATCGATTGCGAGAGCCGCCTGGTAGTTTTCCGCGGCTTTGGCGGGGTTCCCCGCCGCCAACTCCGCTTCGCCCAAGTAAAATTGCGGACGGAACTCTTTGGGTTTCTGCCCGGCGGCTGCTTCGAGCAACGGCGCAGCTTCCGGGGCGCGTTTCTGGCGCAGCAACAGGATGCCGAGATTCAATTGGGCTTCGTACAGCCCCGGTTTCAACTGCAGAACTTTCTGGTATTCCTGAATACCGTCGCTGTCCTTTCCGAGGAAACTGTAGGCGAGGGCAAGGTTGAAGTGAGCGGAATAGTCGGAGGGGTCGGAATTGATGACCTGGCGGAAAAGCTGCACCGCGTCCTCATAGCGGTGTTCGTCGAGGGCTTTCATCCCGTCTGCGGCGGGCGACGCGGGTGCTCCTGCTGCCTGGAAAAAGAGAGCCGCATGGGAAAGAAGAACTGCGGAAGCCAGGAGCATCATATTCAGATTCTAATCCCAGCGGCGCGAAAAACAGGCTGTGGTGCTACCCTGCCCAGGCTTGCACAAGCAAGAGAAGCCCAATCGCCATCAATCCCAGATGCACCGCGGACTGGAACCGGCTGGAGTTCAGGCGATGGTTGAGTTTCCGTCCCAAAAACGTTGCCGCTACGATTGACGGTAGCGATCCGATATAGAAGCGGTTTACCCGGGGAGTCCAAAGCCCGGCTAACCCGTAGCCGCACATCCCGATGAGGCTTGCCGGGAGAAAATATCCCTGAAGTGTCGCGCGGAATTGCTTGGGAGGCCAGCCGCGGAGAGAGCCGTAGATGGCGAGCGGCGGTCCGTTCATCCCATAAGCGCCGCCCAACACGCCGGCAGTGAACCCAAACAGCCATGAGTATCCGTCGTGAGCTAATTCGCGGTGCCTGGGCCCGAGTACCGAGTAAGCTCCGAAAGCGAGAATCACGCCGCCCAAAGCGGCCTTTACGGCTGCTTCGGGGATTGATTTCAGGAGCAATAGTCCGAGGGGGATGCCTGCTACCGTCGAAAGCACTAACCCGGCAGCGCTGCGCATTTGAATATGACGCCAATCCTGCACAACCGCGATCAGCGCGATGGTAATGGAGGCCAGCACGGCTACGGGCGCAGCCACCTGAACGGGAATCACCAAAGCGAGAAGAGGCACGGCGACCAGGGACTCTCCAAATCCCAATGCAGATCGAATGGCTGATGCCACCAACAGGACAGCGGCAACTGCGAGCTGTGCCGGTTCGACATGGAACATTGCTTTCAGCTTACATCGCCGGACATGGAAGAACGGACGCTCGGCCGCCCTCTCAGAAACCTTATATACTTCGGAGATTGCCGTTATGTCCGATGACCAGCACGATCACCAGGTAGTTCCCTCCGATCCAGCGTTGCGTACAAAGGCGCTCGAATCATTGCTGGTGGAAAAAGGACTCGTCGATCCTGCCGCCCTCGACGCTATCGTTGACACTTACGAAAACAAGATTGGGCCGCGCAATGGCGCGCGAGTTGTGGCGCGTGCCTGGGTTGACCCTGACTACAAGGAACGGCTGCTGCGAGACGCCGGTCCGGCGATCGCGGAACTCGGCTATTCGGGTGCCCAGGGCGAGCATATGGTGGTTGTCGAGAACACTGGGAAGGTGCATAACCTGGTCGTCTGCACACTGTGTTCCTGTTATCCGTGGGCGGTGCTCGGGCTGCCGCCAGTTTGGTACAAGTCGGCCCCATACCGTTCGCGAGCGGTGATTGATCCGCGCGGCGTGCTGCATGAGTTGGGAACGGAACTGGGGGAAGATGTCGAGATCCGGGTATGGGACAGCACGGCTGAGATCCGCTATCTCGTGCTGCCGGAGCGGCCATCCGGCACGGGGAACATGACTGAGGAGGAACTGGCCGCTTTGGTCACACGGGACTCGATGATTGGAGTTGCTAAAGTCGCTGCGTTTGACGGAACGAAGGCATGAACGGCATTCATGACATGGGCGGGATGCACGGGGCGGGACCGATACGGCATGAGGAAAACGAGCCCGTATTCCACGAGAGCTGGGAGGGCCGGGTCTTCGCCATCACGTTCGCAATGAATGCATGGAAAAAGTGGAACATTGATGCCAGCCGCCACGGGATCGAACAGATTTCCCCAGCCGATTATTTGCGCATGAGCTACTACGAGAAATGGCTGGCGCGGCAAATCGGACTGCTGGTGAAACATGGCCTGGTGACACAGGAGGAGATCGATACGGGCAGGCCGGCGCCCGGTTCCGCTAAGGCAATACCGCCATTCACAGTTGCCAATGCAGCACCGGCGGTTGCGCAACGGCCGAGTTACGCTCGTCCCGAAGCGGATGCGAAAGCGCGCTTCCAGGTGGGCGACCGCGTGCGCGCGCGCAAAATCAACCCGGCAGGCCACACGCGCCTGCCGCGCTACGCGAGGGGCCGCGAAGGTGTTGTCGAGCGGCACCACGGAATTTTCGTGTTTCCGGACACGAATGCACAGTTTCAGGGCGAACACCCGCAGCACCTCTATTCCGTGCGGTTCCGCGCGCAAGAGTTATGGGGTGAGACTGCTTCGCCCCGGGACTCTGTTCATCTTGATCTGTGGGACAGCTACCTTGAGCACGCCTGACCTGAACTCGCTACCATTGCTGCCGCGTGACGATGACGGACCGGTGTTTGCCGAGCCCTGGCAGGCCCAGGCATTCGGTCTGGCGGTGCGGCTCTGGAGCGGCTGGTCACACGCAAAGGCTTGACCGACACCGCAGCGCTGACGGCGCGCAAAGAAGCGTGGGCGGACGCGTACCGGCACACGCCCCATGGGCAGCCCGTGGTTTTAACACGGATGCATCGGCAATGACTCCCGGACGTGACGCCCCAGAGCTTGTGCTCAGACCGATTTTAGTAAAAGACGTGGAGGGTCAAAACTGTTTCAGAGGCCGGTTTTCTGGCCCTCGATAAGTGAACCTTGCCAAAGGTTGGATTCCGGCTGCCTTCGCGGTTTTGAATCGCCAGAGCAGACTGCCGTTTCGCGCATCGAGTGCCTTGAACCAGCCATCCATGGTTCCGTAGAAAACGAGCTGGCCGGCGGTGACTACCGCCACGCGCGGCAACATAGCGCCAGGAACATCGCGGACCTCGTTTTCGTGCGCGTTGTCATACAGCCGAATCTACTCGCGTACTCATCCGTAGTAGTCGTACTATTCCGGCAGATAGCCCTATGGCACGTAATAACCTCCGCGCGCGTACACTTGCAGACGCGGCATGGGGGGCGGCGCCTGAAGCTTCACCCTGATCTTCCGATACTTGCCGCTCGGAGCGTCGCTGGGCGGATAGTATCCAAGCACGTATTGGTTATGCAGCGTCTTTCCAATGGCGGACATGGCTTGGCCAATGCCGTTCCGATCAATCCCTACGAAATGGCGGCCACCTGTCTTGTTCGCCAGTTTGGCAAGTAAGTCGGGTCCCTCGATTTCCTCCGGAGCCTGCGGATTCCAAAAATTCAAGATTGTGTAGAGTAGGACATCGCTCTCCTGCGTCTGGCGGAGGAGTTCCCTTACCGAGTGCCGGCTATTATTGTCACCTCCGTCGGAAACGATCACCACGGCTTTGCGGGGATTGTGCGCTTGCTTCATATGAGAAACAGCGAAGTAGATGCCGTCCAGCAGGGAAGTTGATCCGTCGGGATGGACAAAGGTCAAGGCTCCCCCAATCTGTCCAAAATCAGATGTGAAATCACGGAGCAGAATTGCGCGGTCGGAGATGGTAACCAGGAAAGCTTCATCCTGATCCGGATTGAGCTGCTGGAAGAGCTGCGAGGCGGCCTCGCGCGAAGCTTCAAATTTGTCTCTCATGCTGTGGCTGCAATCAAAGACCAGGCCGATCGAGACCGGGGCATCCTCCCGGCTGAAGGAAACGATGGGACGCGGTTCGGCGCCATCGTAGATTTGGAAATTCTGCTTTTCCAATCCACTAATGTTAGTGCCGAATTCATCGGTAACCGTGACCGGAACCAAAGTGAGATCGACGTTGACGCGTATGTCGGAAGCCACGCCGGTTGTTCGACGCGGTGTGGACACGGGCGGGTTATCCAGGAAGATCGGGCCGTGGGCATCATCGGGAGGAGCTGCCTGAACGGCTGCAAGAATACCGATAGAACAGAAGAGCGTAAATATAGAGATGTTGCGCATAACTGGGAACCGTTGTATTTCATGGCTCTGCCGGTACCACGGCGCATCGGGTGTCCGGCGCCGTGGCGCAGTCGCGATATCCGTTACACGCGCTCTTCCGTTGTATGGCGCCAGGTTATCGAAGCGCTTCTAGTGTGTTTCGGAAGATGAATCATGCGCCTGGAGGGCCGGTTTCCACACACAACCGCACAGGCCCCCGTATTTCTCCCAGCATCAACTTTTTCCAGTTCGTTTGCCCGACGGCTCGCCTACATTGCTAAGCCGGCGGTAAGGCGTGGATCGGCAGCCGCTGCCTTTACGCCCGCTTCGGCATATCAAATGCTCTTGTCATTTGCTATGTTTTCGGCCGATCCACAGGAATCGGCGGCGGAAGCGGGGCTGCGGTACGTCAGAGCGGGCGGCCCGTGCATCCGCCGCATCCGGTGCGGTTCAGGGTTTCGCTACCTGGCCCCGAATGGTAAGCCTCTGCGCGATCCCAAGCACCTCAAACGGATACGCACGCTTGCCATCCCTCCGGCGTGGAAAAATGTTTGGATCTGCCCCTTCGCCAACGGGCACTTGCAGGCGGTCGGCTGGGATGCCAAGGGGCGGAAACAGTATCGCTATCATCCCCAATACCGGTCCGTGCGCGACCAGGCCAAGTTCAGCCGCATGATTGCATTCGGCACGGTGCTGGCGCTGATCCGCAACCGTGTCAAAGACGATTTGGGATTACCGGGACTTCCCAAGCAGAAAGTCCTGGCCGCAATCGTGAAGCTCCTCGAAACTTCATTCATCCGCGTGGGAAACGAGGAGTACGCCCGGGAAAACGACTCCTTCGGCCTCACCACGCTTCGCAACAAGCACGTACGCATTGCCAGCGCAAAGCTACTGTTTCATTACCGCGGCAAAAGCGGCCAGGAGCATACCATCGAGCTGACGGACCGGCGCCTCGCGCAGATCGTGAAGCAGTGCCGCGAACTGCCCGGCTATGAACTGTTCGAATACGTATCCGAGAGTGGAGAGATCTGCCCAATAGATTCGGCCGATGTGAATGCTTATCTCCGCGAGATTACCGGCCAGGACTTTACCGCCAAAGATTTCCGCACCTGGGCCGGCACCATATTGGCGGTGCGCGAACTCTGTGCCGCCGGACCATGGCGCATGGCTACGGCCGCCAAGCGCTCTGTAGCCGGCGCAGTAAAACGGGTAGCGCACCATTTAGGGAATCGCGCCGCAACCTGCCGCAAGTATTATGTCCATCCCGCAGTGATCGAGGCTTATGCCGAAGGAACACTGTTTCCCGTCATGGAACAGGGAGAACAACAGGACACAGCTTATTCCGGGCTCGGGCTCCGTCCCGATGAATACGCGGTGATGGTGATCGTCGCCAAGCACCAGGAAAAGCTGGTCCGCTCCGCAAAAGCCAACGCCGCGTAACCGAATGCGGCGCGGCCTCTCCGGCCCAGCCAGCACCGCTGGCAATCGGGATGCAGTACTCTGTTCAGCCCCGCTTGCGGGCTGAAGAAGGGAGACTATGCGTTTCATTGCGGATTTTATCTTTTTGGTCTTGTTTGTGATCTTTCTTGCGGGTTGGCTGCTAGCCTGGCTGGCGTTCCATGTAACGGTAGGCGCAATTCACATCTTGCTGGCGTTGGCTGTGATCTGGCTGGTCATCCATTTGTTCCGCGGCCGGCGCACAGCCTGAGTGGGCCAGCCCATCAGGCCAGGCGTGCGATTACACTCGCATCTCGCAAGTGTTAATCGCCGCCCTGATCTGAGATGCACCCGCGCTTCCGCTTACCTCGACGGCACTTCAGGTGCTTTCTGATCAGAAGAAGGAGAGACTAATGCCTGAAGGCAAAATAAAGAAGACTGATCCTGACAAGCGGTACCGCCGGATGATGGGAGCCAGCACGCTGGCTGGTGATTCCGTACGGAACGCCGCAGGGGAAGATCTGGGCAAGATCAAAGAGCTAATGGTTGATATTCAGACTGGAAGAATCGGATACGCCGTTCTGTCTTTTGGCGGCGTTTGGAACATGGGGAACAAGCTATTCGCTGTGCCATGGAACGCCTTGATGCTGGATGAGGACGAGAAAGAGTTCGTTCTCAACGTTGATAAGTCGCAACTGGAGAACGCTCCCGGATTCGACAAAGACAACTGGCCGGATATGGCAGACCAAAGTTGGGGGCGCCAGATCAGCGATTATTACGGAGTGACCCCCTATTGGGAAGAACGGACATTCCGGGGCGGTGGCGGGTTGTAATCACTTATACTGGTTGCTTCCCATAATTCCGGCCGGGCCGCCAATGCCGGCAGCCCGGCTTTTTTTTCCACTTCTGATCTCCGATTACGCGCGCGCCATACTCCGCCGGAGGCGCTCGCGAAAAAGTGGAGTGTTTCAGGTTTCCGTAAATCCGGTTTACCAGCAGCCGCCAGTGCCAGAGTTCGTATGCGCGGGTACCGATGATAGGCTCGAGTCTTCCTGTGGCAAATCCAGCCGCTTTTGTAAGTACTCGATAGGTCCGGGAAGACTCTAGGAACCCAGTAACGTCGAAGCAAGCTTACGGCAGCATTTTATCGCTTCGGGAAACGGCCCGCCTTGCGCCCCGCCTGTTCGATCCAGCGAATGCTCTCGCTGGCGTCGCGCTCCTCCTCCGGGAAGATACGAGATCGCCACGTTCGCGCCCTCGCGCGCGAAGACAATGGCGACAGCGTGGCCAATCCCGCTGTCGCCGCCGGTAATTAGAGCCGTCTCTCCCTGCAGCCGGCCGGAGCCGCGGTACGATTCTTCGCCGTGATCGGGCGGATTCCCGCTTGCCGGCTCAGGCGATGCTGGGAGCCGCTTTTCACACGTCCGTCTGATACCTTCTTGAGCAGCGGGTTACAATTGGGACCCTGGTGTTCATTCAAACTCAAGCCAATGGCTGACGAATATGGCCGATATTCCCCTGACAAGCATCCGGTGGCAAATCGAATCTGTTTCGACACCGGAGCCGGGACGGCGTTCCCTTTCCGGCGCAACACTTGATCCGCACCTGGCTGCAGTAGCCGGGGAGCGGTTCGAAGTAGAAAAGGAGTTCCGTGCGGCAAGCCCCCAGCGGCGCGGGGCCGAGCCGCTTCCACCGCTGGATGTGACGATTCCCAGCGAACCCGGCGCTGTCTACTTGTTGGCCGTCCGCCAGGAGGGGTCCGGCGCGCTTTCGTTTCACGCAACTCAAGAGGTTCCGCAACGGCGCGGGGTAACCGCAGGACCCGGCACGGCGACGTTTCGCGTCGAGTTTCCCGAGGATGCCGATGAAGGGACGCGGCGGTCGATCCTCACCAAAGCAATTAAGGGCGTAGTGCTGAAGGCTGCGGGGAAGTTTGCGGATTTAACTGTGCCCTGGGCCGCGCCGGAAGTCGAGAGCCTCATCTGGAAAAAGAAGGGGCTGCCGCTCGGGTGGCTGCAAGTGACCAAGGACACGCTCGCGAGCGGGAAGCTCGAAGCGGCCGATTTTTCTGCCATCACAAGCCCGGCCGAGCGATGTCTGCTGCTTCTGCATGGAACGTTTTCGAACGCGGCCGGAGCATTTCCCGGCCTTGCAGCCACCCCCGGGACCAAGGCGCGCGATTTCTTCGGTGCGCTTGCCCCGATTTACGGAAACCGCATCTACGCCTTCAACCACTTCACGGTGAGCCAGACGCCGGAGAAGAATGCGCAGGATCTCGTGGCCGGACTGCCGAAGCAGGCGGCCTTCGATGTGATCACCCACTCCCGCGGCGGGCTGGTATTGCGCAATCTGGTAGAGCGGCGGGCGGCCCTCGGGGCCAACGCCGGGAACTTTCAACTCGGACGCGCGGTTCTGGTAGCGTCGCCCAATATCGGGACACCACTGGCCACAGCCCAGCGCTTCGATCAGTTGATCAGTTGGTGGACCAATATCCTGGAGCTATTTCCGGAGAATCCGGTCAGCACGACGCTCGATTATCTCGGCGAGGCGCTGATCTTCATCGCGCGGCATGTGGTGGACGCGCTGCCGGGCCTCGAAGCCATGGATATGGCCGGCGGCCCGATCTCCGTTCTGAACAAATCGAAAGCTCCCGAGTCCGCCTATTCGGCGATCATCTCCGGCCATCGGCCGCAGGGAGTGTTGCTCAATCGGATGCTCGACCTGGGTGTCGATGGAATCTTCGGGATGGCGAACGATCTGGTGGTGCCCACCACGGGCGCATGGAAAACGGATGACCATGCTTCGTGGATTCCCGGAGGCCGCATCGGATGCTTCGGGATCAACCTGAACAGCTCATCGGCGAAGGATGGAGTGATCCATACCAACTACTTCTCGCAGCCGGAAACAGTAGATTTTCTGCTCGAGACCTTGCTGAGCGAGCCGCTCGCATTGCAACCGGTAAATGTGGACGTTGATCCACCTTTCCTCCTTCGCCGGAGCATGGCGCTGGGAAGCGAGGCTCCCGCAGCGGCCGCGCCGGAGATCGCGCCGGCGCCCGGCACGCTCACGCGCGAATCTCAGGGATTCCTGCCCACACCGCTGAACGAAGCGGACAACGTGCTGCAATTGTTTCTGATCTCGCCCGACGATCATATTCCGGCGGAAGCCGCGAAGGTGGCTCGCGGGAAGACGGCGATTCTGCTCGCGGCCTATCGGAACGCGCGGGTGGTGGAGACGATTTACCTGGATCCTCCGCGAGACGCGAAGCCCGATCCGGCCAGCGCTGGCGACACCTATCACTGGAACAACATCAGCGAGACGAATCAGCAAATCAAAGACTACGTGGACGGCAAGGCCGACGCCAAACCGCCGGCCGAGGAGCAGCTTCTCGATCTGGGAGTGAACCTGTTCAACGCGATGCTTCCGGGAACCGTGCGGCGGCTGTACGACGTGGCGCGTGTAGACCGGGCGCGGGCCACTGACCGGCGGCTGCTGGATATCGTGATCACGTCGATGATTAATTGGGTAGCGGACAAGCCGTGGGAGTTCGCCTATGATCCCAGCCGCGAAAGCTTTCTGGCAACCGAGACGGTGAATTTTACCCGCAACGTGCTGACCGCGGTGCCGGCGGAGGAGTTCGTGCCGCATCCGGACAAGCCTCTACACATGCTGGTCGTGGTGGCACAGCCGGTAGGCATGGGTCTGCTGTCGGCCGCCGAGGAAGAGCAGGTGGTGCGCCGCGGATTTCAAGAACTGGAAGATCTCGGGCTGGCGACCGTGGAATACATGCTGCGGGCGCGCATCGACGAGCTTCACGAAAGACTGCGGAATCCCGACGTCGATATTTTGCATTTCATCGGCCACGGCACTTACCAGGAGAATGAGGAGGGCAAAGGCGAAGGCTATCTGGTTTTCGAGAGTCCCGATGGCAGCGTGCAATTGATTAGCGCGGAGTCCCTGCGGCAGGTTCTTTGCCAGCGCGGGATCCGTCTGGTTTTCCTGAACGCGTGCGAGACGGGCATGGTGGGACGAACGCAATTGAAATTCGACTTCAATCGCGGCGTTGCGCCAAAGCTGGTGGCGGGAGGGATTCCGGTGCTGGTGGCCAATCAATACAAGGTGCTCGACATATCGGCCACCGAGTTTGCCAAGCACTTCTACCGGTGGTTGGCGTTGGGCAGCACGGTGGGCGATGCGGCGCGCGAGGCCCGAGTGGCTGTGAATTACTCGATCGCCGGAGAGATCATCGATTGGGCCGTCCCGGTGGTGTACGCGCGCAATCCCGGCCGGATGATTTACAGCGAGGAGGAAAGGACGAAGATCGCGGCCACCATCAAGCTATCGGCGCGAGCGCCGCGCGTGCCCGTCTGCGCGGGCTTCAAGGGAATCAAAGTGGGACTGTGGGACGTGAATCAGGTGCTACCTCAATTGGACACGTTTGCGGAGCATTTGAACCGGCTGCAGAGCAGTTTCTGTTTTCAGAGTGTGGAGGTTTCGGCGCCGCTGGGCACATGGCGGCGCAAGGTGCCGGATTCCGGCCAGGCGGGAGGCTATATCAATGGCGCGGAAGTAGCGAGCAAACTCAAAGACCACGTCGCGAGCTTGGGAGTGAATCGCCTGATCTGCATCACGGTTTTCGCGCTGGCCGATGAGGAGCGCCAGGGGCTGGCGTTGTGGAATGAAGATAAGAGCGGGCGCGTGACGATTATTTCGGGCGATTTGATCTTTGCGAATATCGACAATCCGCGAGCGTGTTTGAACCGGTTCCTGGCGAATATGCTGGTTTCGGCGCTGTGCGGCTCGCTCGAGCATAAGAATGGCCCGCCGGATTGCCCCAACGATTATTCGGACAGTTACAAGCAAAGCTCTCCGAAAGCGCGCGCAGAAGCTTTGATCGCCACGTACAAGCTGTGCCCTGCGTGTTTGAAGGAACTCGGGGATTCGGCCAATTCCCTGGATAGAATCCTGGCGGCCTGGGCGTAGGGAACGTGAGCGGCGGCGGACTAGCACCTCGTCCGCGAAACACGGGTAGGGCTACTGTGGCTACTGATTTAGGAATACGATGAGAGTTAGTAGGAACGCGATGAAGAGGCCTATTTTCCTGGTTACTGCGACATTGGGTATGTCACTCTACAACTGGGCGCAGACGGGGCGGGCCACCAAGGGCCAGGAAACCCTGCCAACCGCAGGGACAGCGCGGCTGTACGTTACGCCGATGCCCGCACCAGACAAATCACTCGTGGGTCTAATTAAAGCGGCAGACGTCGTCATCGATGGAACGGTTCAATCGGTGCTTCCGGCCCGACAGCCAAGCGCCAGCACCTTGGAGACCGACGCACGCATTGCCATTGGGAGCGTAATAAAAGGCCCGCTGGTAAACAATCAAATTATGGTTTCCCAAATGGGGGGAGTAGTTGGGCCTCTGAAGATCGTGCCACAGCAGTATGATCTGATGAAGGCCGGAGAACGATACGTTCTGTTTTTGAAGCGGGATATACGACCCTCTACGCCGAAAATATCTGGCGCGCCTGCTTATTACGTGCTTGGTGCATGGTTAGGTCTGGTTCGCGTAATCGACAACAAGGTCCTTGTCAAACCTGGGTCGGCCGATCTCTCACAGCGCGACGGATCTGATGTCAGTGTGTTCGAAACCGCGTTGTCAGACAGCGTCACATCGCTAGGCTTGGGGCGCTGACCGTGCCTGCTGGAGGCGCTTTCACTGCTCGGCATGTTCGCTGCGGTGGCGGACTAGCACCGCGTCCCCGAAACACGCTACAATAACGATTTGGAGGTCGGGCCAGCCAAGTGGGCGCAAGCCCACTTTTTTGTTGGCGCCGGCTTTTTTTCGTAACAATGCCGGGAGCGGTCGCATCCAAAATCGAAGAGATCGCACAACGCGTGGTTGAGTCTGAAGGTATGGAACTGGTCGAGGTCGAAGTCAAAGGCGGCGGTAGCCAGCGGATGGTGCGCATCTCCATCGACAAGCCGGAAGGCATTTCCCACGCCGACTGCGAATTGGTGTCCCAACAGGTGGGGACCATCCTGGATGTCGAGGATGTGGTGCCCGGCGGGCGGTACACCCTGGAAGTGAGCTCGCCCGGTGTGGAACGAAAGCTGCTGAAGCCGCGCGATTACCAGCGGTTCCAGGGCAAGAAGATCAAGGTTACGCTACGCGACCCCATTGAGGGCCGGCGCCATTGGGAGGGCACCCTGGCCGGCTTTGGAGACGGCACTGTGACCCTCGAAACTGCGCCAGACAAAACGATACAGTTCCCCTTCGAACAGGTACAGAAAGCCAACCTCAAGTTCGAGTGGTAACCCACCTTCGGGGAGACGCAATTCAGCCGGAAAATTTGGCACGGAGAAGGCTACTTTGGAAACAATCTTTCAGTCCATAGAGATCCTGAGCAAGGAAAAGGGTATCGATCCGCAGATCGTGTTAGACGCGGTGAAGGATGCCATGTTAATTGCCGCGCGCAAACACTACCGCAGCAACGAGGACTACGTTGCGGACATGGATCCCAAAACCGGGGCGATTGCCCTGTACGTGGTGAAGAAAGCTGCGGAAGCGGTCACCGACCCGGCTCACGAAATGACCCTCGCCGAAGCCCGCAGAATCGATCCCGAGGCCGAAATCGGATCGGAAGTGCGCATTCAGAAAAAGACCGACGCCTTGGGCCGCATCTCGGCGCAGACTGCCAAGCAGGTCATCTTTCAGAAAGTGCGGGAGGCCGAAAGAGAGACGGTATTCCAGGAGTATTCCGGGCGCACCGGCGAACTGGTAAACTGCACCATCAAGCGGGTGGAAGGTCCCGATTACATACTCGACCTCGGCAAAACGGAGGCGCGCCTGCCCAAAAAGGAGCAGTCGCGTCTGGAGAGTTACGCCGTGGGCGACCGCGTGCGGTGCGTGATCAAACTGGTGGACAAATCGAGCAAAGGGCCGGGCGTGCTGGTTTCGCGGGGCGCCCCCGAGCTGGTCATGCGGCTATTCGAGCAGGAAGTGCCGGAGATTTACGATGGCACGGTTAGCATTCGAGGTTGCGCGCGCGAGGCCGGCGAGCGCACCAAAATCGCCGTGCAAAGCCGCGACCGCGACGTGGACAGTGTCGGAGCCTGCGTGGGGATGAAGGGCATGCGCGTGCAGTCCATCATCCGCGAGCTGCGGGGCGAAAAAATCGATATCATCGAATACTCCGAGGACCCCGTAGTGTTCGCGACGCATGCCCTGAGCCCCGCGAAAGTGAGCCGCATTACCATCCTCGATGTCCTCGAAAAGCACATGGAAGTGATCGTGGACGATTCCCAACTCTCGCTCGCCATCGGGAAGAAAGGGCAGAACGTGCGGCTGGCGGCCAAGTTACTGGGTTGGAAAATCGATATCAAGAGCGAGGAAGAGAAGCGGCAGGAAGTGGAAACCGCCATGGCCGCGCTGGTATCGCCGGGCGCACCGGTGTCGCTGCTGATCGACTTCGGACTTGAAGAAGGCGTGGTCGAGAAACTGCTCGAAGCGAGTGTGGGCACCATCGAAAAACTCGGAGGCATGACACCGGAACAACTCGAAGGGATTCCCGGCATCGATCTGGCCATGGTCCAGAACATTCAGGATTCTGTGAATGCCTACTACGGCCAGTTTGAAGAGCAGCCCGCCGAGCCAGGTTTTGAATCACGCGAAGCCCCTGCCGGCTTTGAAGAGGCAACGTCTCCGGAAGCGGGCCTCGGCGCTCCGGCCGTTGAAGAAGTGTTAGAAGAAGGCGCGGAAGCGCTTTACGAACCGGAAAGCGAAGCGGAAGCGCAAGCAGAGCCGTTGGCCGAGTCAGCAGATGCGTCCGCGGAGACGGAAGCGCTGCCAGCGGAGGCGGAAGACGCGATTCAGTTTGGTACGATAGGAGAAACGGGTTTCCCTGCTCACAATCAGCCCGCAATTCCGGAGCATGAGGACACCAGCGAAGAGGATCGCGGCGAATAGCGCGCGATGCTCGCCATAACGCAGATAGCTGTTTATGAGAAAGATTCGCATCAACGAACTGGCACGGGAATTGGAAGTTAAAGCTCACGAAATTCTGGATCTGCTCCCGGAAATGGGTGTTGCGGAGAAGAAAACCCACTCCAGTTCGATCGACGAAGATGTGGCGATCAAGCTGCGCCGATATTACGGGCACGACGTGCCGGAGTACGAAGCTCCGGAGTTGGCGCCCGGGGGAGCGGAGAGCAACGGCAAGGACCCCGTTGCCGAGTTGGAGCCGGCCGAGGAACAAGCCCATGCCGAACATGCCCGCGCGAAGGCGCAGGAAACGGGGCTGGCTCCTGGTGTTGAAGCCGCTGCGCCGCCACATGCGGCCGAGCCGCAAAAGGAGGCGGAGCAGGTGGTTGTGAAGGGAACGCTCGCGGAAGAGGCTCGCCCGGTTGCGCGTCTGCGGCCACCTTTGGCCGGCCGGCCAGTGCATCCGCCGCTCAGTGGATCGGCCGGTGTGGCGCCACATCCGTCACCCGGTCCGGCATCGCCTCCTCCGCCAGCGCCTGCGGCAAAGCCAGGGCCCGGCGCCCCACAGACTCCGCCGGCGGTTGTATTCGCTCCTGGCCGGCCCGCGGCTCCAGCCGCGCCGGCGGCCAAAGCTGTGCCTCCAGCCGGACCGCAAGCTCCGAGACCAGGACAGATTTTGTCAGGACCCCGTCAACCACTTCCCGCTCCCACAGGCCAGGAAGGCGCAAGTGCTCAAGGTTTTCGCGCGGCAACTCCCGGAATACCCGCTCAGCCTGCCCGGCCCGCCATTATTCCGCGTCCGGCAAGGCCTGCCGAACCAGCGCGTCCGGCGGCGCCAGCGCCTGCCGTTCATACGGGCGCTCCCACGCCGGCTGGAAGGCCGCTTGCGGGCCAACCGGCTGTACGTCCCGTAGTTCCGCCGCGGCCGGATTTGGCCGCCAAGCTTAGCGCGCCGCGTCCGGCGATGCCTGCCGCGCCCGCTCCGCCACGGCCCGGCGTACCAAGGCCGCAGGCGCCGGTACCCGGACAACCGATTTACCGTGGGCCGCTTCGCCCTGGACAACCGATGGTGGCAAGGACAGGCCCTGGTGTGCGCCCGGCCCTGCCTGGTGCGCGTCCCGCTGGTCCGCGTCCTCAGCATCCGACCTCGCGCGGACGCCTGGAACCGGGCTTGGCCCCGCCCGTAGTAGAACAACCGCGCAACCGGGTCGGCGAAAAGCGCCCCGCCCGCCCGCAACGCGAACGCGCCGAAGTAGAGAAGATCCTGCGGCCCATGCGCAGCAAGGTGGAATCCGGCCCTCCGCCGATCAATCGCGAAATCACCATTTCCGAGGGCATCACCGTCAAAGAGCTTTCCGAGAAACTGGATGTGAAAGCCAGCCTGGTGATCAAGAAACTGCTGGATAAGGGCCAGTTCGCCACCATTAACCAGACTCTCGATTCCAAGCTGGCCACCGATATAGCGCGCGAGTTCGGCGCCTCCACTGCCACTGTGACTTACGAAGTAGAGGCCATGCAGGCGGTCGAGCAGGCCGAAAATCCAGAGGATTTGCACAAGCGGCCTCCCGTGGTTACCGTTATGGGCCATGTCGATCACGGCAAAACGTCACTGCTGGACGGAATCCGCGAAGCCAACGTGGCCGCGCGAGAGGCCGGCGGCATTACTCAGCATATCGGCGCTTATCAGGTAGAGATTCGCGATCGCAAGATCGTGTTTATCGATACTCCGGGCCATGAAGCCTTCACCCGCATGCGCGCCCGGGGCGCCAAGGTTACCGACGTGGTCGTGCTGGTGGTCGCGGCGGATGACGGCGTTATGCCGCAGACTCTGGAGGCCATCGACCATGCGAAGGCGGCGGGCGTGCCCATCATCGTTGCCATCAATAAAATCGACAAGCCGGACGCCCAGCCGGAACGCATCAAACAGCAATTGGCCGATCGCGGCCTGCTGGCGGAAGATTGGGGAGGCGACACCGTCATGGTGCCGGTTTCCGCGAAAACCCACCAGAATCTCGAGCTACTCCTGGAGATGATCCTCCTGGTAGCGGATCTGCAGGATTTGAAGGCCAACCCCAACCGCCCCGCTATGGGCAACGTGATCGAAGCGCAATTGGATCGCGGCCGTGGACCCGTGGCCACGGTGCTGGTGCGCAACGGAACGCTTTCCGTGGGCGATTTCTTTATTTGCGGCGCTGTGTTCGGTAAAGTGCGCGCCATGATGAACGACCGCGGCGTGCCCGTGCGCAAAGCTGAGCCTTCGACACCGGTGGAAGTTCTGGGCCTCGATGCGCTGCCCGAAGTAGGTGATGATTTCCAGGTAGTGACGGACACCGCCAAAGCCAAACAGATCGTCAATTTCCGCGACCAGCGGGCGCGCGAAGCCGCGCTTGCCAAGTCCAGCCGCCTGACGCTCGAGCAACTGCATCGGCAGATGGAAGCCGGCGAAGTGAAGGAACTGCCCATCATTATCAAGGCGGACGTGGGCGGCTCTTCCGAAGTGCTTTCGGAAACGCTGCAGAAGCTTTCCAACGAGAAAATTAAAGTCCGCGTGCTGCGCGCGGCGGTGGGCGCCATCAACGAATCCGACGTGCTGCTGGCCTCTACTTCCAACGCGATTGTTATTGGCTTTAACGTGCGGCCCGAGCGCAACGCCGCAGCCCTGGCGGAACAGGAAAATGTGGATGTCCGCCTGCACACCATCATTTACAACGTTACCGACGAGATCAAGCGCGCCATGCAGGGCTTGCTCGAACCGGTATTCCGCGAGATTTACAAGGGCCGGGCGGAAGTGCGTGAGACCTTCCGCATTACCAAGGTCGGCAGCGTGGCGGGATGTATCGTGCAGGATGGCGTGCTCACGCGCGACTCCGAGGTGCGGCTCCTCCGCGACAACGTCGTTGTCTACACCGGGAAGGTCTCTTCGCTGCGGCGCTTTAAAGATGACGTGAGCGAAGTCAAAATCGGCATGGAATGCGGCGTGACCTTGCACAATTTCAGCGATGTCAAGCAGGGCGACATTATCGAGGCGTTTGTCACCGAACGCGTGGCGACTGAAGTCTTCGCGTAGGAAGTTCTCAGTTATCAGTTCTCAGTTATCAGTTTTATGGCCGTCATTGGGGTACTGACGCTGGAACTTCGGCTGGAAAGCTCGCACTCCTTAAAGGACAAGCGCAATGTGGTGGAAAGCCTGAAGAATCGCTTGCGCCATAAATTCAACGTGTCGGTGGCGGAAATTGACGGGCAAGGCCTCTGGCAGCGGGCCACGGTGGCGGCAGTAACTGTTTCGTCGAGTCACGAGTTCGCCGAAAAGGTATTGCGATCGGTGGAAGACGAGGCAGCGGATCTGTTAGGGAAGGAACTGGCCGGCACGACCGTCGAGTGGCTGTGAAGGCAGGGACTAGGGATTAGGGGCTGGGGACTGCCGGTCACCGTGGAAGGTTTTGCCAGTCCCTAATCCCCAGTCCCTAGTCCCTGAGCTTTTATGGACGAGCGTCGCACATTGCGGGTATCCGAAGCGGTTCGCGAAGAATTGGCGGAACTGATCGGGTTTGAACTCGACGACCCGCGGGTTGGGGATGTGAACGTTACCGATGTTCACGTTTCTCCCGATGGCCGTTACGCCCGGGTTCGGGTGGCCGCCCGCGGAGAGGAGCGGCAGCAGCAGGAGGCCCTCGATGCCCTCGACCATGCGCGGCATTTTTTGCGTCACGAACTGGGCGTCCGCCTCAACCTCCGGCATGTTCCCGAGCTGCATTTTGAGCGGGACCGCCACCCCGATGCCGCCAGCCGGGTCGAATTTCTGATCAAACGGGCGAAAAAATCGCGTGGTCCGGTGGAAAAATAGCCTAACTCAAACACTTTGTGTTAGTTTTGTTTCTGACTACCCATGCGCGTGGCTCCCATGACAAGCCGTTTTCTGGACGCCTGCCGCCGCCGGCCGACCGATGTGCGGCCCGTATGGTTTATGCGGCAGGCCGGCCGATATCTCAAGGAATACCGACAAATCCGGGCGCGCCACGGCATTCTGGACATCTGCAAGCGCCCGGATCTTGCCGCCACCGTCACGCTACAGCCCGTGGAATTGCTGGATGTGGATGCTGCCATCATCTTCGCCGACCTCCTGCTTCCGGTAGAGCCGATGGGGCTGCGGCTGCGGTTTGCCACCGGGGAGGGTCCCGTAATCGATAACCCCGTGCGCACAACCGACGACGTGGATTCGCTTTCCACCACCAACACCGACGACCTGGGCTATGTAGGCGAAGCCATTCAGGCGGTAGTACGCGCTCTGGCCGGAAAGGCGCCCGTTATCGGGTTTGTCGGTGCTCCCTTCACCATGGCCAGTTACATGATCGAAGGCGGTGCTTCGCGCAATTTCATCCGCACGAAGAAAATGATGTACGCGGACGAAACCCTGTGGCGCCGGTTGATGGGAAAGATCGTGGATGTGCTGGCGCCGTTTGCCCATCTGCAGGTGACAGCCGGAGCGCGCGCCGTGCAGGTGTTCGATAGCTGGGTGGGCGCGCTCGCCTCCGATGACTATGTGCGCTTTGCAGCGCCCTATTCCCGCGCTTTGATCGAACGCATCCGCTCCACCGGCGTTCCGGTGATCCACTTCGGCACCGGCGCGGCGGGGTATTTTCGCGAATTGCACGCCGCCGGCGGGGACGTCATGGGAGTGGATTGGCGCAGCAACATCGACCAGGCGTGGATGGATATCAGCTACCGGTCCGCCATTCAAGGTAATCTGGATCCCGTAGCGCTATTTGCGCCGCTGCACGAGCTGCGCACCAAAGTGCACGAAATCCTGAAGCGCACGGGCACGCGCCCGGGCCACATTTTCAACCTGGGCCACGGCATTCTGCCGGAAACACCGCCGGAAAATGTGAGGGCCGTGGTGCAGATGGTTCGCGAATTTCATCCGTGAAAGAGGCAGTACTTCTTCTGGCCCACGGGGCTCCCGAACGCGTCGAAGACGTTGAGAGCTATCTCAAATACGTGCGCGGAGGCCGTCCGGTACCGCCGCAGGTGGTGGAAGAAGTGCGGGATCGGTACCAGCAGATCGGCGGCGGTTCTCCGCTACTCGCCTGGACCCGCCAGCAGGCCCAGGCCCTTTCGGAACTGCTGGGAATTCCGGTGTTCTTCGGCATGCGCAACTGGCATCCGTTCATTGCCGAGACCATGGAGCAGGTGCGGGAAGCCCGCGCGGAACGGATCGCGGCGATTTGTCTGGCCCCGCAATTCTCTGAAGTGAGCGTCGGCCTGTATATGCGGCGCACGGAAGAGGCACGGCAAAAGGCCGGGGTAACAGCGGATTTCGTTTGGGCCCGGAGCTTTGCCACGGAGCCGCTGCTGATCGAGGCGTTCGCGGAGCGGTTGGCGCCTCTGGCTGGTGAGGGCAGAGTGGTGTTCACGGCGCATAGCATTCCGGAAAAGGCCCTGGCCAATGGCGATCCCTACGATCGCGAAGCCCGGGCGACCGCATCGGCGGTGGCTGCCCGCGCCGGCGTACGCGACTGGGATTTCGCCTACCAGAGTCAAGGCATGACCGCCGAACCCTGGTTGGGTCCTACGGTCGAAGCGCGGCTGGATGTTTGTGCCGCCGAAGATGTGCGCCGCGTGGTGGTGGACCCTATCGGCTTCGTCTGCGACCATGTAGAAGTGCTGTACGATATCGACATCTGGTTCAAGGGCTACGCGGCCGAACGCGGCATGGCGCTCGTGCGGCCCGAGTCGCTGAATGATTCGCCCACCTTCACAAAGGCGCTGGCCGCGGTAGCCCAGAGGTGTCTGGCTGGTGGTGGTTAGGGTTGCGATTGTTGGCGGCGGTATCTCCGGTCTCTCGACCGCCTTTTACCTCACCCGCCGCGGCATACCGTCTACCATACTGGAATCGCGCCCGAGGCTGGGCGGCGTCATCGCGACGGAGTCGGTTGAAGGATGCACGCTCGAAGCCGGGCCCGATAGTTTCCTCTCCACCAAACCGGCAGCTTTAGAACTAATCCGCGAGTTAGGGCTGGCTGGCGAGGTGATCGGCTCGAACGATTTTTCCCGCAAGACCTATGTGTTGAAGCGGGGCCGCCTCGTGCCCTTGCCGGAGGGGCTGATGATGATGGTTCCGACGAAGATCGTCCCCCTGCTCCGCACACCTCTGGTCGGCTGGGGCACCAAGGCACGCATGGGCCTCGAGTGGCTGCGCCCGCCGAAACCGCACACTGGAGATCAATCCGTCGCCGAATTTATCGAGCAGCACTACGGAGCCGAAACGGTAGATTATCTGGCCGAGCCGCTGCTCTCCGGTATCTACGGCGGCGATCCACGCCAGTTGAGCGTAACCAGCGTGTTGCCGCGCTTTGTGACGCTTGCGCAGCGTTATGGAAGCCTCACGCGCGGCGTATTGGCCGAGCGGGCGAAGGCAGCGCCCAATCACGCCGCGCCCGCCCCGCTTTTCCGGACCCTCAAAGGAGGCCTGGAGCAGATGGTGCGCGCGGTGGCCGAAGCAATGCAGCCCTGCGCGACCGTGCGGCAAACCCGCGTGGAAGCAGTAGAACGGGCCGATAGCGGCTTCCGCCTGCGCGCGGACGGCGATTGGCTGGCTGCTGAACATGTCGTGCTCGCGTGCGAAGCGCACAGCGCCGCCCGGTTGGTGAAATCTACAGACGCACGTTTGGCGGAGCTGCTGGCGGGCATCCCGTACAGTTCGGCCATGACCGTGGCCCTGGGTTACGATGCGAAAGATCTCTCTGCACGCCCCAGCGGCCATGGCTTTCTCGTTCCCAAGAAGGAGCATCGCCGCCTGATGGCCTGCACCTGGGTGGGTGAGAAATTTTCCTATCGTGTGCCGGAAGATAAGGTAGTGGCGCGCTGCTTTTTGGGAGGCATGGACGATGCCGCCGTACTCGGCGAATCGGATGAAGCCGTAAACCAAATCGTGGCCCGCGATTTGCGTGAGATCGCGGGCATTGCTGCTGCACCCCGGTTCGTGCGCATCCATAGATGGCCGCTCGCCATGGCGCAATATACCGTGGGACATCCCCAGCGGCTGGCCGAGATTCAGGCGCGCATGAAAGCCATTCCGGGATTGCAACTGGCGGGCAACGCTTACGAGGGCATCGGCATCCCCGATTGCATTCGTTTGGGGAAGCGCGCGGCAGAGGCCATTTAGCGCACGAACGGCAAATATGCCGCCACCTGGTTGCGGTACTCCTGAAACTCTTTTCCGAACCGCGATTCGAGGAGCCGATCTTCCGTGCGCACCCGAATTTCGTTGCCGCCAACGCACAGAGCCAATCCGGCAAGCAGCCACTGCCAGGGCGAAAGCAGCAGCCCTGTCGCGAGCGTAAGCCACAGCAGGGACGCGTAAATCGGATGGCGGACCAAGGCGTACGGGCCGCTGCGGACAAGCTTATGGTCTTCGTAGAGACCTGCCTGAATCCGAAACTGCCGACCGAGGTGAGTAATGGCGTTCCACATCAGGAAATCTGCAAGCGCGCCCGCAATCAGCGCTGCAACCAGCACGAAAACACTGCTCCGCGGGGCGTCCGGAGCCCGGAACCACCATACGCACCAGATACCCAGAGTTTCCAGCAAGAGGCCCAGGCGCGATGGTCCGGCCACCGTAATCGAGGGCCGCTTCTGCACCTTGGGCGCGCGAAACAGATAGGGCCACGCCCACAGCACCCAAATAAGAACCAGTTCGGCCTGCGCGACGGCGTGCATGGTGGCATGACCACTGTAGCATCCATCGCTGCCGAGTCCGTGCCGCCCAATTACTGCGCGTGCCGCACACAGAGCGCGCGGTTCAAACCGGAATCGCCCGTCACTACCGAGGCTCTGCCGCCATCGCCGAAATCGAGGGCCCAAGCTTCACCGGGCGCTTTTCCTGGCGTCGAGCTCCACTCCCATCCGGTAAGCTTGATCGATCCGGAAACGTGGTGCCCATTGTCGTCTGCCGGGCCTCCGAAGAGGTGTTGCAGTTGGTCGATATCCGGCAGGGTCCAGTCTTTGAATCCCCCTAAGGTCAGGGTGCGGCAATAATATTGCGCTTCCTCCTGGGTGACGCCGGATCCATTGTCCGCCGCAGCCCAAGTAAGCTTTGTCTCCGGATCGGTCCAGTAGCCCGTCTGGCCGAACATGTACACGGCCAAGGGAGCGATCAGCAATAAACGGTGCATTTGTCGAAGAGATCTCATGATTTTGTAAGCCCGCTGGCGAGGGACCAGCGGGCTCACTGTCAGTGCGGTTGGCCTTATTCCGCGGCGCCGCTCGGGGCCGCCGACGTCGAGATCGGGGCCTTCTCCTTCAGCAGCCGCTCGATATTGGAAGTGAACTCTTCCTGGAGCTCCGTGTTGAAGATGCCGCTGCCGGGCGCCGCGAATCCGGCGTGGGTCGCTTTCACCTTGCCGTCGCGTCCGATGAAGAACGTTGCGGGCCAGGTGTTGAGGTTCACCGCCTGCGGCACCTTGTCCCACATCTCGCTCGGTTCCCCGGCGATCAGATAGGTGTAAGGAACCTTATACTGCTTGATGAACGCGTTGACGCGCTTGAGGCTCTTCTGCTGGTCCGGTTCCTCGAAATCGAGGGCCACGATCTCGAGTCCCTGATCGTGATACTTCGCGTAGAGCTGAACCAGGTATTGCGCTTCATCGTGGCAGTTCGGGCACCAGGTTCCGGTCACGATGGCGAGCACTACCTTGCCCTTAAACTTCGGATTTTCGTTCGAAAGAATCTTGCCGTGAGTGTCGGGGAAGCGGTAGGCGAAGACCTCGTTGGGATCGCGAACCGTGGTGTGGGTTTGATAATTCGAAGGCTCGGGCAGACCCTTCGCACGCGCGACTTCCGGGCGATAGGCGATCATGTCGCCGTCGCGGTTGCTACCGGCGCTCACGACCTTCAACGTCCCATCGGGGAGCGGAGTGATTTCGAATAGCCCGGGGCGCGCGCCATCAAAGTGGCTGGCGACGAACTTGTCACCCTGCCAGCTTCCGGTCAGTGCTCCGGTATCGCCATCCACGCGCAGGATGGAGGTGGTGATGTCCGCGCCGTGCTGCTGGACGATCAAGCGCCAGGCGTGCTCGCCCTTGTTCGATTCGTGCGGGATTTCCCACACGCCATCGATCGAAGGAATATTCGCCAGAGCCTCGGGCGGCGGAGCGACGTAGCGCTTGGCATGGAAGGGACTGCTGCCGCGAGTGCGCGTATCGGCGTTGTTATCCTCCGGACTCACGCCGCGCACGCGCAAGGTGATGCCGACGGTCCCATCCAGCTCGCCATCCTTGTCTGTTGCCGTTATATAGGTCAGGTAGTGATCGAAATCCAGTTGCAGCTTTCCATCTTGGTAGCTTGCACTGGTAGTGGTTTCCTTATCCTCGCCGTTATAGAGCGTGCCCACGAGGTTCCTTTCCGATCCCGAGATATCCAGGCGGAAGGGAATGGTCACGCCATTCTGCACAACTGTCGCGGCCCAGCGCCCGTCCAGGTTGCCGGCGGGAGCGGCTGCCGCAACCGCGCTCCAACCGAGCACGAAGGCAGCGGGTGTTACAAGACTTTTCCAAATACTTCGCATACGTGGGTTCCTTTCTATTGGGTTGCTTGAGACGGTTTCATTGGGCCTCATTCTGGCCGGAGGCGAACTGCTTCCATTCCTCCGGCAGGCCGGGTTTGGTGGCTACGAGAATTTCGAGAATCGCCTTCCGATCCTCGCTTGAGAGGGACGCGAACTCAGGACCTTGCTCGCGCCCACTCAGGACTTCGAACATCCGGTGATAGATGTACTCTTTGGCCGGCGCTGGAATGGCGTCGAAATCCGCGGAGTATACAAGATAGCTGCAAGGGTATTTGAAGATGCGCGTCTGGAGATCAAAATCGCGCAGGGACCGGCCGCGGGAATCGCGCGGGCCGCGCGCGGCGAACTCTTCCGCGAATCCTGACGTGCCTTTGATGGGAGCTTCCAGCTTGGCTTCATTGGTGAAGAACAGATAGCGAACTAACTGTTCCGCGGGACGCTCGAACTGGTGGCGAGCGGCATCGGAGACCGTTCCCTCCGCGGCCCGGTTCTTGGTGGCATCCGCGTACAGCGCCTGGCGAGCCTGGTAGTTGGTCAGAGTGATCAGGTTGTGCATCTGCGTCTGATGCGCCAGAACCAACTGCGCGACGATGTCGCTATACGGGCTGAGATACGCGCTGGTATCGATCTTAGCTTTCAGATCGGGCAGATTGGCGCCGCTCGCGCGATTGAGCTGCTCGGGAGATGCGTTATCCGCAAGAAGCGCGTTGCCCATGTGCGTTTCGTGGCTGGAGTTCCCCGTAACGTACCATCCCCCAAAACGGTCCTTCAAGGGGCTTTCCTGTCCCGTGATGAACGCTGGCGTTCCCGCCGCCTGAACGCCGGAGGGGCTGGTATACACCGATCGCAACATCACGCCGGGAATTCCCCGCGTGCTGTTATTGGCCACGTGGCACTGCACGCAATCGAGCTCGGAGCGTTCAAAGCGGGGGTGCTCTACGCGGTGCTCGTCCATGACATAGAAGATCGCGCCCTGCATCGGATCGAACGAGACAAACTCGAGCAATCTTCCGTCGTGCACTTGTCCGACGTAGACATCGTCGTTGTAATAGAGCGCGCGCGGATGCTCGGGCGAGATCTTCGGATATTGAAAACTAGTCTTCGAAAAAACTAGCGCCTGCGAACTTATAGGGACATGCAACGCGTCGAGCACGCTGCGGAGATAGCCGTGCCCCGGTTCGTATGCGAGCTGCACCTCTCCGCGGTCAAGCTGCTTCTGGAGTTTCGCGACCGGATCGTTGAGATCCTCTGAGCGGTAGTTGATCGGCTCGACCGCAAACGGCACATAGCCTTGCTCCTTGATCACAACTTGTCCGCGGGACGGCAGGGCAGCCTGGCCCTTGACGATTGACGGAATTCCCCCGGATATCAGTAAAGAAATGCAGAAACCGGTTGCCAATGTGTGCTTCATAAACGCTTCCGTTGCTTCGCTAGAAAGTCACTCGAATCCCGAGCTGGATCAATCTCGGGGGATTAATCTGACTACTGATCACGCCAAACGTCGAACTGGTATACGTCAGGTTCGGATTGCCGAAATACACGGTGTTGGTTGCGTTAAATGCTTCTGCGCGGAACTGCGCTTTAAATCGTTCGTTGAACGAGAAGCTCTTGAAAAGAGACAGATCCCAATCGAACAGCGACGGGCCGCGGGCACTGATGAAGCGGCTGATATCACCGAAGGTAAACCGGGCGGCTTGCGAAAATGCGGCCGAATTGAGCCAATCGCTAATGCGGCTATCAACCGACCCGGAAGTCGAGGGATCGATTCCCGTCGCATTGGGGCGTTGATAAGTTGCGCCGATCACGCTATTGTTGTTGGGCTGTGAAACCCCCAGGGGGAAGCCGGATTGAAGCGTTCCGAACGCATTCGCCGACCATCCACCCACGATCCAATTCAGCACCCGGCTGTTCTTTAGAAACAGCTTGCCTCTTCCGAACGGAAGCTCGTAAGTGCCGGACATGGTGAAGCGGTTGGGAATATCTTGCGTAGAGAGACTCCATTCCCCGTTCAGGTTGTAGGCGTTCTGCGCGCCGGTAACGTTCGCGATCTGGCTCGCTCCCGCCAAGCTGACTCCGAGCAGGTTGTCCATGCTGCGCGACCAGGTGTAGGAAGCGAGCAGGCTTAGTCCGTTAGAAAAGCGCCGCTCACCGCGGAAGTAGAAGGAGTAGTAACGGGCCGAGCCGGCATCGGCATTCTGCAATGCGACCGATGTGTATTGCGGATAGGGCAGCAGTAACTGGGCCCGGCTCACTGAGGCGGTGCCTACCGTCCCGACGCCGCCATTGTTGTAAAAGGGATTCGACACACTTTGTGTGAGCGCCGAACCCAGCCCGAAATAGGAAGGATTGAGCTGATCGATATTCTGGCCGGTTTCGAGCAGGTGCAGAGAATGCGATCCCAGAGCACCCACGGTGATTACGAATCCGGCGGGAATGGTCCTCTGCACTTGCAGCGAATATTCCTGAACGTACCCCGCCGATTGCGCATTGGCGGGGATGGTGATCGCTTGCCCGACTCCGGAAAGCGCTCCCAACGAATTTCCACTGGGCTGTAGAAGGCCATTCGGATAGGGGTTCGACAAAGTCGCTGCGGGCGTGAAGTTGCCGTTAGTCGATGTCACAATCGATGTTGACTGCGAGTAGCCAATGGCGTTCTGATAGCTAAAGAATGTCGGCGCCCAATAAATACCGTAACCGCCGCGAATCACGGTCTTGGTGTTGGGTGAGTAAGCGAAACCGAAGCGTGGAGCAGGCTTCACATTCAGGGCATTGCCCGTCTGCGTAGGGTTGCCGCCCACACCAGCGTACTCCACCGACCCGGTAACCGGAACTCCCGCTTGCGAGAGCGGATTCGAGACCGTGGGATTGAACCCCACGATGATCTTATTGTTCGCTTCCTGAATTCCCGACTCGTACTCGAAGCGCATTCCGATATTCAATGTCAGCTTGGAAGTGACCCGATAATCGTCCTGCACGAACCCGCCGTAATAGCGGATGAAATCGTTAAATGCAGTGACTATATTCATGCTGCCGCTAGTGGGATAGCCAAGCAACATAGTGGCGAGACTCGCACCCGTGCCAGCCACCGTAGTGGTGGGATTCGACTGCGTGAAGACACTGCTGAACCCCAGACTGGTTGGACCGGAGGCAGGCGTGCCAAAGTCGTGCAGGGTACGGAAATCGAAGCCGGCTTTGACGGTGTGTTTGCCCAGAAACTTCGATATGGTGGTGTTGACGCTGCGCGAATAAAAGACATCTTGCGCCGTGGTCCCGCCTCCGTAGCTGCTTACATCGCTCATAGTGATGGCGGGAAAAGCCGGGTTTGGTGTAACGGCGGCTAAAGAAGCGGGCAGCCCGAGAGAAGCCAGGTTGAACCCCGCGCTCTCTTGCGTGCTCTTGCTGTAGAAGCGATTGAAGCCCCATCGGACCGTGATCACCGTGGTCGCATTCGGCGTGGCGGTGGCATTGGCCTGCGTCGCGTCCACCTTGCGGTCGCAGCAATAGGTCTGGTCCGGAGTTCCGGGATTCGGGAAAATGTCTGTGGGGTAGTCGGTCTCAAACGTCCTCTGGTAGATGAATGATCCTGACGCCCGAAGCCAAGGAGTGAACTGTTGGTCCGCTTTGACGAGCCGCTGGTCGCCTCGATTGGGGAAACTTCCGGTGAAGACGTAATTGTTAGCTCCGTAATAAGGAGTGGGTTCATTGGGAGCGGGATAGTAAGACGCCAGCGCCTGGCCAACCGGGTTGAGCATGCTTTGCGGAATGACGTTATTGGGGAAAGGAGTCCGTGTCCCGCTAGCCGTCGTACTCAACGGGTTGTAAATTACCTGCTCGGTTCCGTTTCTGTATAAGCTTTGGGAAAAATTTCCTGCGACCTCCAGCGGGGTAGGAACGGCAAGTGTCGTGGTCGACCCGAGCGTTTGGCGATACGATTCGATGCTCGCAAAAAAGAACGTCTTATTGCGTCCGTTATAAACCCTGGGAATAAAGATCGGACCGCCGAACGAACCGGCCCAGTCGTAATACGGCTGATTGGCGATGGGCTGCCCGGCCCGGTTGGCGAAGAAGTTGTTCGCCAGCCAGTCCGTCTGGCGGGTGTGGCCCACCACGCTTCCGTGAAAGTCGTTGGTGCCCGATTTCAAAGAGGTGTTGAAAGCGCCGCCTCCCGTACGGCTCGCTTCCGCATCGAAGGTGGCCGCTTGCACGTTCATATCTTCGATCGCTTCCGGAGAAGGCAGAATCACTGCGCGATTATTGGTGTCGGTGATGGAGATGCCATCGATCAGATAGTTGTTGGTGCGCAGCGGACCACCGGCGATCGAGAACTGCGAGTTGCCGTTCTGATCCTGCATCCGCGTGAACTGCGGATTGCCGGCGAAGACGATGGTTTGCGCCAACCTTCCTTCGAGATAAGGATTGCGCCCCAGAAGAGGGAGGTCAGTGATTTTTTGATCGTCGAGGTCCTGTCCGGTGGAGGCATCCGCAGTCTGAAGCTCGAGCGCATCGGCGGTCACATTCACTTGCTCGGAAACCTGACCGATCTCGAGCGTGAAATCACGCGTCACTGCTGCCTCAGTGCCCACAACAACGCCAGTCTGTTCGACACTTCGGAACCCTACCGCCTCGACTTTCACTTTGTAAGTCGAGGGCGTGATTGCGGTGAAGGTGTATTCACCCTGGTCATTACTCGTCGTTTTGCGAGTCGCCGAAGTACCCTCGTCGGTTAGAGTGATTGTGGCCCCCGAAGTCGTGGCACCGTTGGGATCTAGAATTCGTCCGCGCACCACGCCCTGAAAAGTCTGGGCGGAAGCGAGCGATGCAACCGATAGCGCGAAAATCGCAAGTCTCATGGGCAGTCTCCAGCGAGCGCTTTAAATGGCTAGAAGCTGCAGCTTGGAGCGACTAAGGCCCATGCCCGGGGACCCTCCGATCACGGGAGAGAGAACCCGATGAAGCGCATTCACTACAATATTGATCGATTATATGTAGATATGGTTGCTTCCGTCAACCGGAAATCGTTCCGGCCGTCATCTATCGCTTTTGTGTTGCCGCCGCGGAGTCTTCCGGTCCGCCATCGCCGGCTGACCCACCCGAGACAACACGGCCGTCGGGAAGGGTAACCCGGCGCGCATCGATTAAATGCGATCCGTCCTTGGCGAGATAGCCATCGACCACGAGAGTATCGCCGAGCTTGATATCGCCTCTCTTGAACCCGCGGCGCGAGAGCGCTCCCGGGGCGCCGGCTTCACAGCCCCAGTTGGCCACTTTTCCGCTGGCGCTGGTCACATCTAGATAGAAATAGGAATGCGGGTTGGTCCACTCGATCTTAGTCAGTTTTCCTACCAGACGGACCGCCTTCGCGCCGTCGAATTCGGCCGCGAAGGAGTGGTGCGCTTGCGCCAACTCTACTGAAGCCAACAAGCCTGCAACTGCAAACAATAGAGCGAACTTAAGTTTCACAAAATCTCTCCTAACGGTTGGGATTAGTTCACTCCCGGCGGAAGAATCGTTCTGGCCGGGTTGTCTTTGGATGGAAGCGGAGGCAGCGGAGCCGGATGATCATACCCGCGCGTTCCATCGGCGCGAATCGCTCCGGGGCCTGGCCCCAAATGACCGGAAAATACATCAATGTTGTTTTCGGTGCACGCCTCTTCGCGTGTTTGCCGTCCGGGTGAGAGTAGCCAGCTTCTCTGGAAATGGATCGGTTGCGTATAGAATTTGGGGTCTTCGATCAGCAGCTCCAGATGGAGATGGCCGAGATCGGGACGAGTCCAGTGTTCCACGGTGTGCAATTGGCCGCTATGAGGATCGGCATTTTCATCCGCCCACGTGTTTGCATCCTTGAAGCCGATGGAGTCGATAACGAACGTGTCGCCATCCCAGCTACCGATCGCTTCGCCGAAGTAGCTGGGGTCGGGATCTTCGCTGTGCTTGCGGCCGTCGACCGGGATCAGGCGAAAGGTTCCGTATTGATAGAGGAAAACCGCGTCGCCGGGAACCTGCAGAAGCTGGAATCCTCCATCGCCTGCGTCTTCCCGCGGAATGCCGCCGGGCAGGCAGCGGCTCTCGGGGTCAACGGTGTGCTCAATGTTGTATTGGTGCGCGGCCTCTCCAGCAGGGGTGAAGGGGAGTTTGAATTCGGGCAGATCCTTGCCGATGTTGCCGTGCGGATGGGCGTTGCCATCGTCCCGCCAGTAGCCGGAAAGGTCCGGATGGCCATCCACGGTTTTGGGCGCCGCCCCCTTCGGGGGCGTGGGTACGCTGCCGCGAGGTGTGTCCTGCGCATTTGCGATGAGGACGACGACTAAGCCAAGCGCAAGCCTAAAGTCTATCATTCCTATCGATAATATGAATATTGTACCCGGGATGTCAATCTTTATTTAATGGGGCCGACGCCGCGAGCCAGGATTGATATAATCCCGGTAGCGCTGACATTTGCAGCGACTACGGAATTACGTTGCCCTCAGGGCGCGTGCAAGTCCGGGACTTGATCGTTTGTGACAGGTACCAAGGCGATGCCGACCCAACTAATCTCTCCCACTACATCTGCCGGCCCCATGAGCGCCGGCGATTTCCTCTGCGCCAAAGCGCAAGGCCGCAGACTATCGATGATTACCTGCTATGACTACACCTTCGCCCGTGTGCTTTCCCAGAGCGCTGTGGATGCGCTGCTGGTGGGCGATAGCGCCGTCATGGTGATGTATGGCTACAGCAACACGCTTTCCGCGAACGTGGAGCTGATGCGCGTGCATACCGATGCGGTAGCGCGCGGGATCGGCGCTGCGTCGAGCGGGAAGTTCCTCGTTACGGACATGCCGTTCCTGTCATACCGGAAGGGTGTGCCCGCGGCGCTCGACGCCGCCCAGGTGCTGATGAGCGCCGGTGCTGGTGCGGTCAAGCTCGAAGGCGTGGACGGGCATGAAGACGTGATCGAGCGGCTGGTGGATAGCGGCATTCCGGTGATGGGCCACCTGGGATTGCAGCCTCAGTCGGTGCGCGCGTACGGCGGCTTTCGGGTGCAGGGGCGAAGCAGCGCGGGGGCCGCGGAAATTGCCCGGCAGGCTCGCACACTCGAAGAACTGGGCGCTTTCGCGGTGGTTCTCGAATGCATTCCCGCGGAATTGGCGCGCGAGATCACCCAGGACCTCCGCATCCCGACTATCGGAATCGGCGCGGGAGCCGGCTGCGATGGGCAAATCCTGGTGCTTCAGGATCTGCTGGGGATGAACCTCGACTTCCATCCGAAATTTGCCAGGCCCTTTTTGGACGGGGCGCACAGCATTTTGGAGGCGTTGGCGGATTACGACCGCGCGGTAAAGTCCGGCACCTTTCCACGCGCCGAAGAGAGCTACTGATGCACGTTTGGACAACGGTTGCCGAATGGGCCAGCCGCCGACAGACGATGGAGGGAATGAGCATCGGGTTCGTTCCCACAATGGGCGCGCTGCATTGCGGGCATGCATCGCTGGTGGAGCGATGCCGCCGGGAAAATCAAATCGCCGTAGCCAGTATTTTCGTCAACCCCACGCAGTTCAACGATCCCCAGGACCTGGAGCGTTACCCGCGCACACTGGAGCGCGATCTCGATTTGCTGGAGCGGCTGGGAACAACCGACGTGCTTGCGCCTCCGGTTGCGGAACTCTATCCGCAGGAACGGCGGTTCCGCGTGGTAGAGGAGCCGCTCACTACGCTCATGGAGGGAGTGTGCCGGCCCGGGTTTTTCGAAGGCGTGATGACCATCGTTTTGAAGCTGTTGAACCTGGTCCGAGCGAGGCGCGCGTACTTCGGAGAGAAAGATTATCAGCAGTTGCAGGTGGTCCGCGACCTGGCAAGAGAGTTCTTTGTTCCGACAGAAATCGTTGGGTGCCCCACCGTACGCGAACCTTCCGGTTTGGCCGCCAGTTCGCGCAACGCGCTGCTTTCTTCTTCAGGGCGCGAGAAAGCGAGTGCGATTTTCCGCGCGCTCGCCACGGCGCCTGATGCGGGCCAGGCGCGCGCGCAGCTCGAAGCGGAAGGGTTCCGCGTCGATTATGTGGAGGAGCACTGGGGAAGGCGCTTCGCCGCCGCGCACCTGGAGGGTGTACGCCTGATCGATAACGTGCCGGTGGAAAGCAGGGGCCAGGAGCCGGGAGCCGGGGGCCGGTGAATGGATGCTTCTTTGCCTCGACGTCGGCAACACGCAAATTTTGGGAGGCGTCTATGATGGCGAGCGGCTGCTTACCACGTTCCGGCGCACGTCCAGCATTCGCGCCTCCTCCGATGAGTTTGGAGTATTCTTTCGCGGCGTGCTGCGCGAAAATTCGGTGGACCCGCAGGACATCAGCATGGCTGGCATTTGCTCCGTGGTGCCCGATGTCTTGCATTCCCTGAGAAACTGTTTTCGCAAATACTTTCATTTTGAACCGCTGCTGCTGCGGCCCGGAGTGAAGACAGGGCTAAAAATCCGGTATCGTAATCCACTGGAAGTCGGGTCGGACAAAATCGCCAATGCTCTCGGCGGTATCACGCGATTTCCCGGCCGCAACCTGATCATCGTGGACTTCGGCACGGCCACTACGCTCTGCGCGGTTACTAAGGACCGGGAGTATCTGGGCGGCATCATCACGCCCGGCATCCACAGTTCCATGGCGACACTGGAATCGAAGACTGCGCGTTTGCCGGCGGTGGAAATCGTGCGCCCATCCGCGGTTCTTGGCCGATCGACCGTGGAAAGCATTCAATCCGGGCTCTACCATGGAACCCTGGCGACCGTGCGAACACTCGCCGCTATGGTGGCGGAAGAAAATTTTCTCACTGACGACGACACTGCCAAACCAGTGATTGTCGCGACCGGCGGCTACGGACGGCTCTTTGAAGCCGAAAGGCTGTTTGACGCCTTTATCCCGGAGCTTCCGCTGATCGGCTTACGCAAGGCGATCGAACTTGCAAGCGCTCAGAACTTGTAATACAAGCCGAATTCCATCACGCGGGGATTGAAAAACGTGCTGTTGATGACTCCGAAAGTAGTGCCATTGATGCCCTGATCGCCCACCCAGAATGTCGTATGGTTCAAGGCGTTATACGCGTCCATGCGCAATTCCAACGTATGCCGCTCCTTAATTTTGATGTTCTTGGCCAGGTTCATGTCGATGTTGAAGGTCCAGGGCCCGCTGAACAAACGCCGCTGTAACTGGCCCACGGTGCCCGCGCCGGGATTGGAAAAGATCTCGCCCTGATACGCCGGCTCGCCTGCGCCGTTGGTGCCAGTACCATCGGCGGTATTGATAGCCGATGGCGGCACAATCAGCGGGCCGTTGCCTGTCATGTGGAGCGAGACTGCATTGAAGAGCGCCTGCCCCTGCAAGGTGCTGTTGGCGGTGTTGTAATACGAGTAGCCGTAAGGGGCGGCATAGAGCGCGGTGGAAGCGATGTTGAGCGTGCCATAACTGGAGAGAATGGAAAAGGGCGCGCCCGATTGCCACACCATTACGGCACCGTAAACCCAGCCACTGATCAGCCAGTCCAAGGGCTTGAAACTCGCCGCGTGGCCCTTGCCGAATGGAAGTTCATAAGAGCCATACGCCTTGATCATATGATTCAAGTCGAAGTCTGCCCGCGAGCGCTCCAGTTTGGGGTTATTAATGTCGAGGAAATTCTGAAAGCGCGACTGGGAGTCGCCATCGGCGTCACTCAACACTTTCGAGAAGCTGTAATTCACTTCCAGGCTTAGTCCCGAGCGCATGCGGTGGCGTGCGATGAGTTGCAACGAGTTGTAGCTGGAGCTGGAGTAGTTGGTCAGATACTCGGTATTGACTGCATACGGGTTTTGAAAGAAGCTGATCCTGGAATTAGTCAGGCCGTTCGTCTGGTAAAAGTAACCCAGTTCGCCCACCTGGCCGGTCTGAATCAGATCGCGCACGTCGGCATTGTTCAAAAGGCCGCCGCCATTCAGTTTGGGAAGCACCGTAAGCGGCTGGCTTCCGGGGATGGTGGGGTTATAAGCAGGATTGAAGTTATTAGTGAGAGACTGTGCCAGGTTGCCGTTGTTCTCGGCGCGCAGGAAATCCTGCAGGAAGCCATCCTCGTTGATATTCACTTGATTAAAGTCGAAGGCCCGATATCCCCCTACCATGTGGTTGCCCACATAACGCGCTTCGAACACCGTGTTTCTGTACTCGTGCTGGATGCCGAACGAATACTGCTGCACATACGGCCGGTGCAGGTTGGGATCGATCATGCCCATCACGTTGAACGGGTTGGTTGCATAAAGTTCGGATTCCGTCACAGGAACCTGATAAGGGGGGATAGGAATGGCGGGCAAACCAGTCGAGACTCGGGCGGAGAGTCCGGTGGCTGTAGACATACCTTGCAAACCGGCGTTGGTTTCCAGGGCATACTCCGGCGCGAGAATCGACTGATCGTTGACATAATAAATGGAGTACGCCCCGCGCACCGCCGTCTTCCCGTCGCCCAACACGTCCCAGGCGAAACCTACATTGGGCGCGAATTCCTTATAGGCGTGGTGGTACCACGAATTGCCAACGGAGTTTCCCGCGAAGTTCAAAGTTGCATTGGAGAGTAGCGTATCGACTGCATTGCCCTGAAGCTCTGGCGCGAGTTCCAGCGAATCGCGTTCGTTCACTACGCCCGGCAGTTCATAGCGTAAACCAAGCACTAGAGCTAGTCGCGCTGATACCTTCCACTTATCCTGACCATATAGGGCGTAGTCTGGCATGGTGAGGTGGCGCAGAAATGCCGCTCCCGGCACGTAACCGGAGGTCGGGCTGGTCACATTGAACGTCTGCTGATAGCCGTCGATATAGCCTCCCAGTACGGCTAGCAGCGCGTTCGCATCGTACAGGTCGTCGTCACTGATACCGGGCAGTTGCTTTGTCTGGAGAGTCGGCTGCCCTTTGCCCATGTACAGGTTGTAAGACGGGACCACGCCACTATCGTTATACGACCGCACGTAAACCTGCTGGCCATGGAAGCCAAATTGAAAGAAGTGCCTGCCCTTCTGGTAGCCCGCATCATCCGAAAGCACGTAAGTATTAGTATTGCGTCCCTGCGGCATGAACTCATTCACCGGATCCGAAATAATCTCGTACCCGGCGGAAGAAGTCGGCGGGTACAGAAGTGATCCATTAAAGTTCTGTGAGGTAAGAAAGTAGCCGTAAGTCAGATTGAAGCCCGCACGGACTTCGTTGGTGAGATTGGGCGTCGGGATGGTTCGCCAGGAGAGTGCTAAAAACTTAGCGTTTGTGGGATTGGTGACTTTCGGAACGGTCGCGTAATCATTTTCAAGATCGGGCCGGTCCACATTGTCGCGATTCCAGGAGAACGAGCCGAAGACGGCCTGGCTGGGAGTGATGTTGTAATCGATTCTTCCCGTCACGTTGTCGCGCGTTTCATTGGCCTGCTGGTTGAATTCATACCCGCGTGTGTTTAACCCATCGCCGATCAGATCGTTGTTAATATACTGCGGGCCGGGAACCTGAGCCAGCCACTGCTGCATGACAGGATCGATTTGAGTCAGCCCCGCCAGTGACAGCAGGTTTGACTTCTCGAGGATGCCCGCGGAATTCTTATATTCGAAAATACCCTCCCGCGCGGTTGCCGTGGGAATCTCGTTGTTCTGAGTATACTGTTGGTGCACGCGGGTTCCTTCGTAGGTCGCGTAGAAAAAGAGCTTATCTTTCTTAATGGGTCCACCGATCGACGGGCCAAACTGGTTCTGGTTCAGGAAGGGAAGCGGCACGCCGGCGATATTACTGAAAAAGTTGTTGGCCGAAAATGCGTCGTTGCGGTTGTACCAGTAAAGTTCCCCATGCAACTGATTGGTTCCCGAAGGCGTGGTGAAGGCTGTTTCCGTGGCGCCTCCGGAACTGGCGGCATTGCCATTCGCATTGACCATAGTCACTTGACGGACCTGGCTGATCAGCAGCCGGTTGGGAGTGTAGTCGAGCGCATTATCGCGGATGTAATTGTCCTGAATGTTGATGCCATCGAGCGTCATGTCGGAGAATGACGTGCGCAGGCCGTTAATAACCGTATTGGAATTGCCGTTGTAAATGACGCCCGGCTGGGTTTGCAAAATTCCGAGCGGATCGCGGTCCAGAATCGGGAGGTTTTGGATCTCCTCCATAGTTATGGTGTCGGAGATCTCAGGATTGGTGGTATCCACTCCTTCCACCTGGGCGGTCACTTCCACATTGGAGCTGACCGAAGCCAGCTTGAGTTGGATCTCCGGCACGTCGGTCTCGCGTGCTGGATCGACCGAGATATTCCGCAGCGTCGTCTTCACAAACCCCGGCGACTCGACGGTGAGGTCGTAGTAAGTCGCGCGAATGCCGATAAAGTGGTACAGGCCTTCCTTGGAAGTCTTCGTAGTAGTGAGCGGTCTGGCGCCGCCCGCCAAGTACAGGCTCACGGCCGCGCCCGGCACTACGGCGCCCGAGGCGTCTACTACAGAACCCGAGAGCCGTCCCGAAAGCTGGGCATCGGCCCGTATCCCCCAAAGCAACAGGAGTGCCGCAAGGGCACACTGATTTTTCATGATTCTTTATTGAACACCAAAACAATTCGGGAGTGGCGGGAAATTTGCGGGTGCAATTCGCCCGGTAAGCGCTCGCGTCCTGCTACCATTGTGTTGTTTTTGGGGTCACTTACTAAAAATGAGAGATTCTCTCGCTAATACTATGCTGCCCTGCAGGTTGCTGCCGTATCCGAAGCACAACCGCAAAGGTAGTGTTGCGGCTCATGCCATAAGTTCCATTTTTCTTTTAAGTGGACTGTCGTTCGCCCAGCAGTACACTGTTTCCACGATCGCGGGAGGGGCGCCGCCGGCTACGCCAGTGGCTGCCACTGCCATTTCCACCGGCAATACGCAGCGGGTCACGGTAGATCCCGCGGGCAACGTATATTTCAGCAGCAGCCTGAACTGCGTCTTCGAGATCAGCACCAACGGGACGCTGACGCTCATCGCTGGTAACTCCCGCGCAGGCTACTCCGGCGACGGAGGCCCTGCTACGCAGGCGCAGCTCCACTCCCCCAACGGCCTTGCTGTCGATGGGTCTGGCGATGTTTTCATCGCGGATACCGCCAACAACGTGGTGCGCGAAGTAATGCCGAACGGCATCATCACCACCTTTGCGGGAAACGGCACGGCTGGATACACGGGTGACCTGGGGCCGGCTACGCAGGCACAACTGCACGGTCCCGCCGGAGTCGCTGTCGATAGCTACGGCGACGTGTATATAGCCGATTCGGCCAATAACGTGATTCGCGAGGTGTCGCCTGATGGAACCATCACCACCATTGCGGGCACCGGCTATGCCAATTACTCTGGCGATGGCGGAAATCCCATACTGGCCGACCTGAACAATCCGCAGGATGTAGCGGTAGGGCCGGACGGCGGAATTTACATCGCGGATACCAACAATCAGTTCATTCGCGAGGTTGTCGCCGGCTCTATCAATTACGTGGCGGGCAGCGGAGCGGCCGGTTATGCGGGCGACGGTGGATCCGCCACTGCAGCAACCACCAACGGCGGCCCAGGCGTGGCGGTCTATAATCCCACGGCGATCGCGTTTGATTCGTCCGGCAATTACTATATTGCCGATTCCGGAAACAACCGCATCCGCAAGGTGGTCGTGAAGGGAGACATTACAGATACTGTGGCATCAGCCGGCACCATCCATACCGCCGCAGGGGATGGCGCCCAGGGGTTTGCCGGAGATGGCAGTCCTGCCATTAATGCATCCCTCAACCAGCCTACGGGTGTTGTGGTGGATAGCCAGGGGAACATCTACATCGCCGATAACGGGAACGCTCGCATTCGCAAGGTCTCTTCCTCCGGCACGATTACTACGGTGGGAGGGAACGGCATCCTGAGCTATTCGGGCGACGGAGGATTGGCTACTGCCGCGCAACTGAACGCGCCGGCCGGAGTGAGCACCTCGGACGGAACCTTCTTTTCGAACGGAGCCTTCTTTATTGCGGATTCGCAAAATGCGGTGGTGCGTATTGTGAATAAAGGAATCATCAGTAGCGTGGGCAGCGGATCCTTCAAACTTCCCCGCGGTATGGCTGCCGACTCAGTGGGAAACGCATACGTGGCGGACTCCGAGGCAAATCGCGTGTGGAAGATTGGAACCAACGGGAGTGTGACGGCGTTCGCCGGCACCGGGAGCCAGGGTTACGGCGGAGATGGCGGGCCGGCCGCCAGCGCGGAAT
>JASIAM010000119.1 GCA_030041985.1 Bryobacteraceae bacterium
AGGATGGCAAGTTTACCGAGCGCGCCGAACTGAAAACCCTGCAAGTCAGCTACGACGCCAATAGCCAGCCGCTGCACTCCGTCGAAAATCTAGGCAAAGTGGCGTACCAGGCCTATCGTGTGGAATTGAAGCCAACCACCACTAACGTGGTCCGGTAGCCCGATCCACGCCCCGCGGTAAAAGTCACCGCTTATACCCGATCATTCGCAAAAAGCCGCGCCGCTTTTCGACATCCGCGGTCGTTTCCACGCCTTTGGGAGAAAAGCCATCGATTACGCCCATAACCCCGCGCCCTTGCTCGCACTCCGCCACCACCACCTGCACCGGGTTTGCCGTAGCGCAGTAAATCGAGCACACTTCGGGCACATCGTGAATCCGCCCCAATATGTTAATCGGATATCCATCGCGCAGCACCACCACAAAAACATGCCCCGCCGCCACAGCCGTTGCGTTCCGTTGCGCCATTTCCTTCAACGCATCGTCGTTGCCGTCCACGCGCGTCAGGCAAGGGCCCGATGCTTCGTTAAACGCCACCCCAAACTTCATTTGAGGCACGGTATTTACAATCGCCTCGTACACGTCCTCCACCGTCTTGATGAAGTGCGCGTGGCCTAGAATGACATTGCCGCCGTCGGGTATTTCTAGTGGCACCAGCTTGAGTTCCATAAGCCCAACAGCATAACAGCGCGTGGTATCCTGGGTCACGTAAGCAGGGTCGAGCGCATGCCTCCCCACGACCATTCCCCGCCGGGCCAGTAAAATCGGTCCCGTTTCTTTGTAACGCAATTTTCCTTAGGTGCCGTCCCTAGTGGTATCGTCATTAAAATGTAGGTGTCATGTTTGAGCTGCTGTTCAAGTATCCCGCTAGCCTGTTTCATAAGGGCAAATTCGTACTGTTAACTCCGTGGCCGCTGTGGCTGCTGGCGCTCGCGATACTGGCCGCCGCTCTACTGCTTTTCTGGCACGTGCGGCGGAATCACGGCATGCTGACCGGTGCGCGGCCGGTCGCCATCTGGCTGCTCGAAACATCTCTCATCGCCCTCATCCTGTTCCTGTTATGGCATCCTGCGCTGAGCGTCGCCACCTTGCGCCCCCAGCAGAACGTGGTCGCCGTGCTGGTCGACGATTCGCATAGCATGACCATCAACGATTCCGGCGGCACTCGCCTCGCCCGCGAACAGTCCGTGCTCAATGACGGCTTGCTGAAGTCCCTCGGCGAAAAGTTTCAGGTACGGCTGTACAAATTCGGCGCCGAACCACAGCGCATTCCCAAAACAGATGCCTTGACCGGCAATGCTCCCGCGACGCGCATTGGCGATACACTCGAGCGCGTTCTCGCCGAATCCTCCTCGCTGCCCCTGGGCGCCATCGTCCTGCTCAGTGACGGCGCCGATAACTCGGGCGGAATCGACGCGCAGACCATCGCCGCCATTCGCCGCCAAAATATTCCGGTTCATACTATCGGCTTCGGGCGCGAGCATCCGGCGCGCGATATCGAACTCACTGACGCCATCGTGCCCGCGCGTGCTCTGCCGCAATCGCGCCTCACCGCCCTCGTCATGCTACAAAGCTACGGACTGTCCGGCAGCAAAACCCACCTCGTGGTTCGCGACGGCGCCAAGGTTCTGGCCACCCAGGACGTGACGCTCAAAGGTGACGGCGTTGTGCAAACCGAATCGGTGGTATTCAACTGCGGCCAGGCCGGCCCCAAATCTCTCGAAATTGCAGCCGATCTCATACCCGGCGAGGAAAACACCCTCAACAACAAGGTCACGCGCCTTCTCGATGTCGAGGCCCGCAAACCGCGCATTTTGTACTTTGATGGCGAGCCGCAATACGAGTACAAATTTGTGCGCCGCGCCATGGACGACAATCCCGATATCGTGGTCTTCGGCATGGTCCGCACCACGCAAAACAAAATCTACCGCCAGGCGTGCCCCGACCCCGCCGGTAGCTGCCCTCCCGGTTTCCCCTTCGATCCGCACGAACTCGAAGACGGTTTCCCATCCAAAGCTGAGGATCTCTTCAAATTCCAGGGCCTCATGATCGATAACGTCGAAGCGGGCTATTTCACCCCCACCCAGCAGCAACTCATTCACGATTTTGTGGACCGCCGCGGCGGCGGCATGCTCTTCCTGGGCGGGCGGTTCAGCCTGTCCGATGGCGGCTATCAGAGCGCCCCGCTGCTCTCCGATCTGATCCCGGTGAAACTGCCCTCCGGCAAAGGCACCTTTCATCAAATGGATTTCACGCCCGTGGAGTTGACCGGCGCGGGCCGCGAAAATATCCTCACGCGCCTCGATGAAAATCCCGAGCGCAACGTCCAGCGTTGGAAGGAAATCCCGAAAATCTATAACTGGCAGGAAGTCGGCGAAGCCAAACCGGGCGCAACCACTCTGCTGAACGCCGTTCCCTCTTCACACCCCCCCGTGCCTTTGCTGGTCACGGAAAATTATGGCCGCGGCCGCACCGCCGTCTTCGCCACATCGGGAAGCTGGCGTTGGAAAATGTGGCTTCCCCACGACGATAAGACTCACGCCACCTTCTGGCAGCAGATGTTCCGCTACCTGGTGACGGACACCCCGGGCCAAGTCACAGCCACCACACCCAAAACCCTCCTGGCCGATGAGACGCACGTTCCCATTCGCGTGGAAGTCCGCGACAAAGAATATAAGCCGCTCGACACCGCCAAAGTTCAGGCGCGCTTCAACAATCCCGATGGCTCTTCCGCTACTTTGGAACTTGCGCCCGTGGCCGGCGAAGAAGGTATCTACACCGGCGATTGGACCGCCGACAAACCAGGCACCTATGTGGCTGAAATTATCGCCGGCCAGGAACAGGAAGAGATCGGGCGCGACACCCTCACCTTCCGCCGCGAAGATGGCGTCGCCGAAAATTTCCATACCGGCCAAAACAAGGAGCTGTTGCAGAAGCTCTCCGAGCAAACCGGAGGCCGGTACTTTACTCCGAGTGAAGCGTCCAAGCTGGCAAGCGACATTTCCTATTCGGAAGCCGGAATCACTTCGCGCGAGACACGCGATCTTTGGGATATGCCGATCATTTTTCTGTTAGCACTAGGCATGCGCGCCTCCGAGTGGGTGCTGCGGCGAAGATGGGGAGTCGTATGAGAACAGGGATAGGGAATCGGGGACCGGGGATCCGGGCAATGCGCATCGGCGCTTTTCTGCTGGGCGCCGCATTATCCGCGCGGGCCGCCACATTTTACGTCACCATCTCCGGACTGGGCGGAGAGCCGGATTACGAGCAGCGCTTCAAGATGTGGGCCGACGATATCGATACCAGCCTCAAGCGCGCCGGCGGCGATGCCAATGTCATCACCCTGGTCGCTCCCACACGCGAACAGATCCGCGCGAAATTTGCCGATGTCACCAGGCAAGCCCATCCCGACGACGCGTTCGTGCTGATGCTCATCGGCCATGGCACTTACGACGGCGTCGATTACAAATTCAACATCCCCGGCCCCGACATCACCGGAGCCGAGCTCGCCTCCCTGCTCGACAAGGTGCCTGCCAGCCGCCAGCTCGTGGTCAACATGACGAGCTGCAGCGGCGGCTCCATCAACTTGCTGCAGAAGAAAAACCGCATCGTCATCACCGCCACCAAGACCGGCACTGAAAAGAATGCTACCGTTTTCGCGCGCTACTGGGCTGATGCCCTGCGCGACCCGGAGGCGGATGCCGACAAAAACGATACTGTCTCCGCGCTCGAAGCCTTCCATTTCGCCGAGCGCAAAACCACCGAATATTTCGATTCGCAAAAACGCCTGGCCACCGAACACGCCGTCTTGGAAGACACCGGCAAAGGCGATGGCGAGCGCAACCCTTCCGCCGATAATGGCGAAGGTAAACTCGCCGCCGTATTTCCTATGGTGCGCCTGGGCGCCAACGCCGCGGCCGCGCGCGATCCCGCCAAGCGCCCGCTTCTCGAGAAAAAGGACCAGCTCGAACAAGCCATCGACAAGCTGAAGTACGACAAAGCCGCTCTCCCCGAAGACGAGTACAAAAAACAGTTGACGCAGCTCCTTGTGGAACTTGCGAAAACACAGGAGGAGATCGATAAGTGAGGACCCTCCGCTTCCTGGCCATCGCCGCGCTGGCCGCAACTCTGTCCGCCCAGACCTCCCAGTCCGTAACCTTTCAGCAAGGTGAGGCCCTGTGGAATGCACGCAGCTATCAGGACGCCTACGCCGTCTTCACCGCCCTCGTCGCCCGCAATCCCAAGGATGTGGACCTCAAAGTCAAATGGGGCCGCATGCTCCTCGACCGGGCTTATCTCAAAGAAGCCGCCGAGCAGTTCAACGCCGCTCTGATGGTCAAGAAGGATTATCCGCCCGCCCTGCTCGGGCTTGCCCTCGGATACGCGGACGATTTTGACCAGCGTGCCGCCGAGCTGGCGAAAAGAGCCCTCGATGGCGATCCCAAGCTGGTCGAAGCGCAGGAATTGCTGGCCCGCATGGCCCTTGAGGACAACAATAATCCCAAGGCCATCGAAGAAGCGCACAAAGCTCTGGCCATCAACCCGAATTCCGTGGAAGCGCGCGCCATCCTCGCCACCATCGATTGGCTGAGCGACAAAAAGGACACTCCCTGGGACCCGCACGCCGCCAAAGGCTACGCCACCGCGGCCTATTTCTTCGTAATCAACCGCCGCTACGAAGAAGGCATTCAGTATTACCGCAAAGCCCTCGAACTCGATCCGGCGCTCGATTACGCGCGTTCTCAGCTCGGCGTCAACCTCATGCGCCTCGGGCGCAATGACGAGGCCCGCCAGGAACTCGAACAGGCCTACAACGACAAATATCAGGATGCAGAAACCAACAACTCCCTGCGGTTGATGGACAGCTACAAAAACTTCGAAACCTTCCGCACCGACCGCACCATCCTGATCCTCCAAAAGAAGGAAGCCGACCTGCTGCGGCCGTACTTCGAACGGGAGTTGCTGCGCATCATCGACACCTACGAAAAGAAGTACAAGATGAAGCTCGACAAGCCGGTGCGCCTGGAGGTTTATCCCGATCACGATGATTTTGCCGTGCGCACCGCGGGCTTGCCCGGCATGGAAGGGATTCTCGGTGTGACCTTCGGCTACTCTGTCGCCATGGATAGCCCTTCCGGCCGTCCGCCTGGAAGTTTTCATTGGGGCAGCACCCTCTGGCATGAAATGAGCCACGTGTTCACACTCACCGCGACTGCCAATAAAGTTCCCCGCTGGTTCACCGAAGGCGTGGCGGTGCATGAAGAAACCGCCAGGGACCCGGAATGGGGCGACCGCCTCAGCCCTGAGGTCATCAATGCCATCAAGGAAAAGAAGCTTCTCCCGGTCACCGAACTGGACCGCGGTTATGTCCACCCCACCGAGCCCGCGCAGCAGGCAGTCAGCTATTTCCAGGGCGGCCGTACCTGCGATTACATCACCGACAAATGGGGCTGGGACACCATCCTCGCCATGCTCCACGATTTCGGGCAGGGTGAAGAGACCGGCGACGTCATTCGCAAAGAACTGAAAATCGAGCCCGAGGAATTCGACAAGCGCTTCATCACTTTCGTAGAAGCCGACACCAAAAACCAGGTCGACCACTTCGACGAGTGGCGCAAGAGCATCAAAGAGGTCAACGAACTCTCGAAAAAGAAGGATTGGGACGGCGTCATTAAAGAAGGCGCCGCCATCGAAGGCTGGTATCCCGACTATGTCGAACCGGGCAATGTATACGAATTCCTGGCCGAAGCGTACAATGCCAAAAACGACAAGAAGGACGCGGATGCCGAGTTAGAAAAATACGTGCACATCGGCGGCCGCAGTCCTTCCACTCTTACGGCTCTCGCCAAGGACCTCGAAGCCGCCGGCAACAAGAAAGAAGCCGCCGCCGTACTCGATCGCCTCAATTACATCTACCCTATGGATCCCGAGCAGCACCGCATGTTGGGCGAGCTGTGGCTCGATCAGGGCAACGCCGCGGGCGCCATTATGGAATTGCGGGCCGTGCTCGCGCGCAATCCACTCGACCCCGCCCAGGCCCACTACGATCTCGCCCGCGCCTACGATCTGAACCACCAACGGGACCTGGCCAAGGATGAGGTGCTCGCCGCGCTTGAAACCGCCCCCGGTTTTCGCCCCGCCCAGAAGCTATTGCTAGAGTTGAGTAGTAACGAATCCAAATAGAAACGGAACTATCCTTACATGTCGACACTTGTAACGCCGCAGTTGGAGCCTGATATTTTAAAGTCGCGCGTAGAGCGCTTTCGCCAGGTGCAGGACGGCATTGTGTCCCAGGTGCGGCGCGTCATCGTGGGACAGGAAGAAGTCATTGACCAGGTGATGATCGGCCTGTTCGTCGGCGGCCATTGCCTCATCACCGGCCTCCCCGGCACCGCCAAAACCCTCCTCGTGCGCACCATGGCGCAGACTTTGGGCCTTATCTTCAAGCGCATCCAGTTCACCCCCGACCTGATGCCGAGTGACATCACCGGCACCGACATCATTGAAGAAGACAGTGCCACCGGGCGCCGCACCTGGACCTTTGTGCAAGGACCCATCTTCGGCAACATCCTCCTGGCTGATGAAATCAACCGCACCCCTCCGAAAACGCAAAGCGCTTTGCTCGAAGCCATGCAGGAGCGCGCCTGCACGGTGCGCGGCCATCATCACCTGCTGCCCGCGCCTTTTTTCGTTCTCGCCACGCAAAACCCCATTGAACTCGAGGGCACCTATCCGTTGCCCGAAGCCCAATTGGACCGCTTCCTGTTCAACACCGTGCTCGATTACCTCAACGCCGACGAAGAATTAAAAGTTATCGATCTCACCACCGTAACCACAGTGGCGCAGGCCGACCCCGTTACCAATGCGCAGGAGATCCTGGACTTCCAGCAACTAGTACGCATGGTCCCGATCGCCCCTTCTGTGGCGCAGCATGCCATAGAGCTGGTGCGCGCCACGCGCGGTAGTGACGAAACCGCGCCCGACTTCGTCAAAAAGTATGTAAATTACGGCGCCAGCGTACGCGCAGCGCAATTCCTGGTGTTATCCGCCAAAGCGCGGGCGCTGATGAAAGGCCGTTACCACGTGACCTACGAAGACGTACGCTCGCTGTTCATCCCGGTCCTACGTCACCGTATCCTGCTAAACTTCCACGCCGAATCCGACCGCTTGAAGCAGGACGACATCCTGAAAAAGCTACTGGACGCGAAGCCTTCACCGAGAGACTAGGGGCACTTTACTCACCACAGAGACACGGAGACACAGAGCTTTTGATATCAAAGTCAAAACCTGAGTTCACAGAGGTGACGGAGGGCACGGAGGAACTGACCAAGTTAATTATCGGTTCCGCAATCGAGGTACACCGCCACACAGGGCCCGGACTCCTCGAATCCGCTTATGAAGAATGTCTCTGTTATGAATTAAGCCAACGCGGCCTGTCTTTCAAACGTCAGGTAGATTTGCCGGTCTCATATAAAGGCATCAAGCTAGATTGCGGTTACAAAATGGATTTGGTTGTCGAAGACAAAGTGGTCCTGGAACTCAAGGCGATTGATCAACTCCTGCCCATCCACAGCGCGCAATTACTCACCTATCTCAAGCTTTCGGGGATAAGAGTTGGTCTTCTACTGAATTTTCACGAGCCAGTCCTCAAAAAGGGCATCAAACGCCTGCTAAACGACCCCCCCGGAATTTCCTCCGTGCCCTCCGTTTCCTCCGTGCGCTCAGGTTTTGACTTTAATCTCAAAAGCTCCGTGTCTCCGTGTCTCCGTGGTGAAGAGAATGGCGAGGTCAAACCCTCATGATCCAGCAATTCCTAGACCCCGCCATACTTGCTTCCATCTCCGGCCTGGACCTCATCGCCAAGACTGTCGTCAACGGCTTCGTCGCCGGCCTTCATCGCTCGCCCGATTTCGGCTTCAGCCAGGAATTCGCCGAATACCGCGCCTACAACGAAGGCGACGACCTCCGCCATGTCGATTGGAATGTCTTCGCCCGCACCGATCGCTGCTACCTCAAGCGCTATCGCGGCGAAACCAACACCCAGGTTTTAGTTCTGCTCGACACCTCGGCGTCCATGGCCTACGGATCGCACTCCGTCCACAAGCTCGATTTTTCCCGCTTCCTCGCTTCCTCCCTCTGCTACATGGCAAACCTCCAGCGCGATGCTGCCGGCCTCATCATCTTCGATGAGGATGTTGCCAATTACATCCCGCCCTCCACCCGGCAGGGCCAGATTTTCCGGCTGTTGCACGCCATCGAAAAAGCGCAGCCGGGCACCCGCACCGACTTCGCCAAGCCCTTTATCCACTTTCAAAATTACTTGCACCGCAAAGGCCTCGTCCTCGTCCTTTCCGATTTCTACGCCGACCCGGACCTCATCGTGAAAACTGTCGAGCCGCTGCGCTTCAGAGGCAACGAAGTAATTCTCTTCCACATCCTCGACCCTCAGGAAATCGCCCCCAAGTTCCGCGAGCCGATGCTTCTGGTCGACATGGAAAATCCCTCGGCATCGCTCGAAGTCTCGCCCGAATATGCCCGCCATGATTACCGCCAGAAAATCGACGCGCACATCGAAGCGCTCAGCTCCAAAACCCGATCCGCGGGAATGGACTATTTCCTGATGAACACTGCGCGGCCTTTGGATGAAGGCCTCCGCGAGTATCTGTTCATCCGGCAAGGGAGGATGTAGATGGGTTTTTTGACGCCAATGTTTCTGGGCGGCCTGTTAGCCGTGGGGTTGCCCGTCTGGCTGCATCTTCTCCGGAAGCACAAAACCACTCCCACGCCCTTCAGCTCCCTTATGTTCTTCGAGCGGCGCGAGCAAAGCTCGATCAAGCATCGCCGCCTGCGCTATCTTGTGTTGTTCGCCCTGCGCACGCTGCTTCTCATTCTCATCGCTCTCGCATTCGCGCAACCGTACATCCAACAAAAACTCCTCCCGCTCACCCGCTCCGGCCAGATCACCGTGGTGGCCATCGATAATTCCCTCAGCATGCGTGCCGATGGGCGCCTCGATCAGGCCAAGCGCATGGCCAAATCCGTAATTGCCGGGCTGCATCCCGGGGAGCGCGGCGAGGTGCTGGCTTTCGGGTCGCGAGTGCAGGTCATGTCCGAGATCACCGACGACCATTCGCCTCTCAATAGCGGTGTCGATTCCATCGAGCCTTCCGACGCCCGCACCTCCTACGCCGAACTCGTCCGTTCCTTGCGCTCCATTTCGCAAGCCACCAAGCAGCCGCTCGACGTGCATCTATATTCGGACATGCAGCAGACCGGCATGCCCGCCAATTTCAACGACCTGCGTCTGAATGCCGCCGTGCGCCTGGAGCCTCACCCGGTCGACGCCAAGCCAGTGGCTAATTTCGCGGTTGAAAACGTGGTCGCGCCGCGCCGCGTCTATGACACCAAAAAGGCGCGTGTCCTGGCCACCATCGCCGGCACGAATAATCAGCGCGCGATGCGCAAAGTTTCCCTCTTCCTGAACCAGCGCGAAATTGAGTCTAAGAATATCGAAGTCCCTGAAAACGGGCGCGCTACGGTGGAGTTTCTCTCCCTCGAAGTGCCCTTCGGCGCCAATCGCGGCGCAGTACGCATTGATTCCGGTGACGCCCTTCCCAACGACGATACCTTTTACTTCTCCGTGGAACGCGTCGAGCCGCGCCGCGCCCTGTTCGTGCACGAAGCCGGCGAAACCCGCGGCCTGCTCTATTTTCAAGATGCTCTCCAGGCCTCCGGCCAATCCGCTTTCGTCCTCGATCCCGCCACCGTCGAACAGGCCACCAATATTTCACCCTCCAAATACGCGTTCGTGGTGCTGTCCGACGTCCCCGGCCTTTCGCCCGGCTTCGAAAATGAGCTGCGCTCTTACGTTCGCGACGGCGGGTCCGTATTGGTCGCGCTGGGACACGAAACCGTCGCCAATGCGCGCGTCCCCGTGTCCGATAACCGCGTGGATGGCACTCGTTATGCCAGCCGCAATGGAGAGCAGTTCCAGACCGTGGCTTGGCTGGATGCTGGCCACCCTTCCATCCAGCAGGACAATCGCTGGGATAACGTGAAGTTCTACCAGGCTATTCGCGTGAATCCGGGTAATGCCCGTGTGGTCGCCCGCCTTACCGATGGCACCCCCCTCCTGCTCGATGAACAATCCGGCGAAGGCCACATCCTGGTCTTCACCTCGACCTTCGATAACGTCGAAAATGATTTTCCGAAAGACGCCGCTTTCGTCCCCTTCGTCGAGCAGACCGCCCGCTACCTCGGACGCCTCAACGATGCCCAAACCGCCGTGTTCGTCGGTTCGTTCGAGGAATTGCGCGATTCCAAAGAGAAAGGCGCGGCCGTAGATGTGCTCGACCCCAAGGGCGAACGTGCGCTTTCGCTCGAAGAAGCGGCCCGTGCGCAAAATATCCAGTTCACGATGGCGGGCTTTTATGATATCCGGCGGCCAAGCGCGCGAAACGAATTGGTAGCGGTCAATACCGACCGCCATGAGTCCGACCTTACACCCGCCCCCCCGGAGACCCTCAGTTTGTGGCAGAATACAGCGCAGGGGACTGCTGGCTCCGGCGGGGAAAGCGGCCCGGAATCGAGTGATGCCGCGCCAAAGCCGCTTTCGCTATGGTGGTACGTGATGCTGGCGGTGCTGGCGCTCGCAATCGCGGAATCTTGGCTCGGAAACCGGCATCTTTCGGTGGATAAAGAGGCGGCATGAAACCTTTAGATCGGTTGTCGGATTACCTGGTCGCCGTGGAGCGGCGGCTTCGCCTGATGGCGGTCACGCGTGGCGTTGCGGCTACCGCCGCTGCCGCGTTGATCTTTACGCTGGTAGCGGTTTTGCTGGCCAACTTCTTTGCCTTCTCCAAACCCAGCGTCACTGGCGCGCGTTTCCTCCTCTTCTTCGGAGTGGCCTTCGCCCTTGCGGCCGCGTTGGTCTATCCGCTCATTCGCCTGAACCGGCGCCGCGCCGCCCGCGAAGCCGAAACGCGTTACCCGCAGTTTCAAGAGCGCCTGCTCACTGTCAGCGAGAAAATGGAGCAGAACCCGAGCGATCCGTTCCTCCCTCTGCTTGCCGATGACACTCTTTCCGTCGCCCAGCATACCGAACCTAAGAAGGTCGCCAAGGGTTCGTTACTTTTCGGCTTTTCTTCCGCCGCGGTTGTCTCCATGCTCGTGCTCTTGTGGCTGGGCCTCTACGGGCCGGGGTTCCTCGGCTATGGCACCTCTCTGCTTTGGGGCGGTTTGCCCAAAGCGAACATGAAGCCTTTCTACGATATCGAAGTCCAACCGGGCAACCATACCGTCAAGAAGCGCGCCAACGAGACCATCACCGCGCGCCTCGTCGGTTTTACTGCGCCCAAAGTGCGCCTGTTCGGAAAGTACTCCAGTTCTTCGCAGTGGGATCCCGTCGAGATGCGTACTCAAGCCGATGGCACCGCCTATGAGTTCGTCATCCCCGGCCTGCTCGAATCGCTCGATTATTACGTTGAGGCCGGTGGCGTCCGCTCCAAAACCTTCAAGCTCACCGTGATGGATCTGCCCGCCGTCAAAAGCATGACCACCACGTATCACTACCCCGCTTGGACTGGTCTGCCCGATTTCGTCGAGAACCCTGGCGGCGATTTGCGTGCCGTCGAAGGCACCACCGCCGATGTGGAAATCAAGACTGATAAGCCCCTGGCTAATGGCGCGCTGATGCTGGATGATGGTTCCAAAATCCCGCTGCACGCGGGCGCCAATGGATCGCTCGCCGCCAAAGTGCCCATCCAGAAGGATGGCCAGTATCACGTGGCCGCTCTCGAAAATGGCGAAGATGTGCGGCTCACTGAAGATTACTTCATCGAGGCCCAGAAAGACCATCCGCCCGAAGTTAAGATTACCCGGCCCGGTCGCGATTTTCGCGCCTCGCCCATCGAAGAAGTTACCATCACCGCGGAATCCAAAGACGATTTCGGCCTGAAAAACGTCGAGCTGCACTACTCTGTCAATGGCGGCGAAGAAAAAACCGCTTCCCTCCTTCAGGAGCGCAATGCGAAAAATTCCACCGCGTCCATGACCCTCGCGCTTGAGGACTTCAAGCTTCAGCCCGGCGATATTGTTAGCTTCTACGCCGAAGCGAAAGATGCTCGCAACTCCACCCGCACCGACATGTTCTTCATCGAAGCCCAGCCCTTCGAGCGCAATTACACCCAATCGCAGCAGGGCGGCGGTGGTGGTGGTGGCGGAGGCGGCGAAGAACAAAATCAGCTCTCCCAGCGCGAGAAAGAGATCATAGCGGCCACCTGGAATGAGATGAAAGGCAGCGGCGCCACGGGTACCGAAGCCGAAAACGCCGCCTTCCTTTCCCAAGTGCAATCCAAGATCCGTGACCAGGCAAAATCTCTGTCTGATCGCATGAAAAGCCGCCAGCTTTCCGATGCTGGCGATTCCTTCAAAACCTTCGCCAACGATATGGACCAGGCCGTTGCGGCCATGGGCCCGGCATCCGATAAACTGAAAGGCGCGAGTTGGAAGGACGCCCTCGGTCCCGAGGAAAAGGCCCTCCAGCACCTCGAACGTGCCGAGTCCGTATTCCGCGATATCCAGGTCGCCTTCGGCAATCAGGGCGGCGGTGGTGGTGGCGCACAAGGCGGCGCACGCGATCTCGAGGGCCTCTTCGATCTCGAACTCGATACGGAAAAGAACCAGTTCGAAAGCGCGCCCTCCATGCAATCTGCCGGTCAAATGCAGAAGCAGATCGATGATGCTCTGCAAAAACTCGATCAGCTCGCCAAACGGCAGCAGGAGCTGGCCGATCAGCAGCACAACCCGCAAACTCTCGCCCAGAAGCGTTACGAGCAGGAGATGCTGCGCCGCCAGGCGGAGCAGTTGCAGCAGCAACTCGATCAATTGCAGCGGCAGGCTCAAAACCAACAGAGCCAGCAGGGGCAGCAGGGGCAGCAGAATCAACAAGGCCAACAGGGCCAGCAGTCGAGTTCCCAATCCGGCCAATCCGGCCAATCCGGCCAGAGTGGCAGCCAGGGCCAGATCGACAGCCAGCGCATGCAGCAAACCGTGCAGCAGCTCCAGCAGGCCCTGGATAACATGCGGCAGGCCGCTTCTTCCCAGCAGGCCGGCACGCCCCAAAGCGAGGCAGACGCCCGCCGCGCCGCTGAGCAATTGAAACAGGCGGAACAAACCCTGTCCAGCTTGCGCCGCGAGGAGGCGGGCGGCAAGCTCGACGACCTCACGCGCCAAGCCGACGATCTCGCCCAACGCCAGCAGAATTTCGAAGGCCAGTTGCGCCGCGCCGTAACTGGCGGCCAGTCGGGCGACCAGGGCCAGCAGCAGGAAGAGCAGCGCGGCCCCTTCGGGCGTCGAAGCCTGGCAGGCGGCCGCATGTCTCCACAGCAGGCCCAGCAGCTTTCTGACGATCGTTCCAAGGAAACCGCGGATTTAAAACGTCTCGAACAGGAGATGCAAAGCACCGTCCGCGATCTCGCTGGTTCCCAGCCTAAAGCCTCGAGCCAGCTCCGCGAGGCTCTCGGTCAAATGCAACAGCAGGAATTGCCGCGCGATATGGAACGGAACGGGCAGTGGATCCGCCAGGGTCTCGCCGACTATGCCGTTCTCTCCGAACCGACCATCACCCAGGGCATGAACAACCTGCGTGACCAGTTGCACGGAGTCCAGCAAGCCATGGAGCAGAATAAAGACGGTAAAGGGGCCGGCGGCGACGACAAAGAGAATAAGGCTGTCGAGGAAGCTCTCAATAAAGTGGAGAACCTAAGGCAGCAGATCGAAGCGTTGCAGCAGCGTCAAGGTCAGAATGGCCAGAAAGGGCAACAGGGCCCAGGCCAGAACGCTCAGCAGGGCCAGCAGCAAGGTCAAGGACAAGGCCAAGGACAGAATGGGCAGCAGCAGGGCAATCAAAGCGGCCAGGCCGGCGGCGCGGGCAACCAGGGCGGTTACCAACAGGGCAGCCTGAATCGCAATGGCCAGCCGCAGTACGGACCCAATGGCGGCGCCACCATCAGTCCCAACGGCGGGACCAATTACGGCCTCAATGGCGGTTACTGGTATGGCAATCCTAATGGGCCGGTCCGTGCCGATGTGGATCGCCAATATCGCGAAACCCTCTCCCAGCTCGATCGCCTGCAGGGTCAACTGCAGAACGATCCCGATACTCTGCGCGATCTGCAATCGCTCATCCGCGAAATGCAGCGGCTCAACCCGTTCACGGGATCTAATGATGCCGAACTCTCCGGCCGCATCCAGGCTGCCATGGTTGCCGATATCGAGCACGTGGAACTGGAACTGCGCCGCAAGGTCGATGAAGCCACCAGCGGCGGCAGCACCCGCAGTGCGGGCGCGGAACCCATCCCGCAAGGCTTCGCGGACGCCGTCGCTGAATACTTCCGCCGCCTCAGCAGCAGCACGCCGGGCAGCCAGCCGGCCACCAACAAATAGGGCCGGGCTTCTGCCCTCGAAGAGCGATCAGCCATCAGCGATCAGCTTACGAAAGGCCAAGCCGGCTTTTTGCTGAAAGCTGATGGCTGATCGCTTATAGCTGATCGCTTCCTGCTTCCAAAGCGGTAAACTAATCTCTTCCGCATGAAACTAACCAGTCACACCATCACCCAGGGCCGCGACCGCGCTCCGGCCCGCGCCATGTTGAAAGCCATCGGCTTCACCGATGAGGATCTTGCCAAGCCCATCATCGGCGTGGCCAATAGCTGGATTGAAACTATGCCGTGCAATTACAACCTGCGCGAGCTGGCTGTCCACGTTAAAGAAGGAATCCGCGCAGCCGGCGGCACCCCCATGGAGTTCAACACCATCGCCATCAGCGACGGAGTCACCATGGGCACCGAAGGAATGAAAGCTTCTCTGGTCAGCCGCGAGGTAATCGCCGACTCCATCGAATTGCTGGCGCGCAGCCAAATGTTCGACGGGGTCGTGGCCCTGGTGGCCTGCGACAAAACCATTCCCGGCGCGGCCATGGCTCTGCTCCGGCTGAACGTCCCCGGAGTCATTCTCTACGGCGGCACCATCCTCCCCGGCCATTACAACGGCCGCGATCTTTCCATCATGGATGTCTTCGAAGCGGTGGGCGCTAATGCGGCTGGCCGCATCGGCGACGAGGAACTGCGCGCTATCGAAGATCACGCCTGTCCCGGCGCTGGGGCTTGCGGCGGCCAATTTACCGCCAACACGATGGCCACCGTGCTGGAGCTGATCGGGCTCTCGCCCATGGGAACCGCCTCCATTCCCCAGGTTGATAAGCGCAAAAACGATGTCGCGCGGCGTTGCGGCGAAATCGTCATGGACGCTGTGCGCAGCGAGCGGCGGCCCCGCCAGATCTGTACGCGCGCCGCTTTCGAAAACGCGATTGCCGGCGTGGCTGCCACCGCCGGGTCCACCAACGCCGTGCTGCATTTACTGGCCATGGCTCGCGAAGCCGAGGTGCCTCTTTCCATCGACGATTTCGATGCTGTCTGCGCGCGCACTCCGGTGTTCGTCGATCTCAAGCCCGCTGGCCGCTTCATGGCCGCCGACGTCGATAAGGCCGGCGGCATCGGGGTGATTGCGCATCGCCTGACGGAGGGCAACCTGGTGAATGGTTCCGCGCTAACTGTTACTGGCCGCACCTTCGCCGAAGAAGCCGCGGACGCCAAAGAAACGCCGGGACAGGAGGTTGTTCTACCGCTCGCCCGCGCACTAAAGCCCCGTGGCGGCATGGCGATTCTGCGCGGCAACCTGGCGCCGGAAGGCTGCGTGATCAAACTGGCGGGCCATAACAGAATGCAGCACAGCGGTCCCGCGCGCGTATTCGATTGCGAAGAAGACACCCAGCGGGCCATCAAGGAAGGCAAAATCAAACCGGGCGACGTGATCATCATCCGCTACGAAGGGCCGCGCGGTGGACCGGGCATGCGGGAGATGCTGTGGGTAACCGCGGCATTGGTAGGGGCTGGCCTCTCCGATAGCGTGGCCCTCATGACCGATGGCCGCTTCAGCGGCGCAACCCACGGCTTCATGATCGCTCACGTGGCGCCGGAAGCATATAACGGCGGTCCCATTGCCGTCGTTCGCGAAGGCGACACCATTACCATCGATGCCGCCCGCGGCTCGATCGATATGGAGGTCGCTCCCCAGGAGATCCGGCGGCGGCTCGCGCTATGGACGCCGCCCGCGCCCCGTTACACCAATGGCGTGTTCGCCAAATACGTCGCGCTGGTCTCTTCCGCCTCGGAGGGCGCCATCACCTCTCGCGTCGAAGCAGCCCTGCAGCAGCCCGCCGTCTCAACCCGATGAGCGCCGCAGGCATGAAACGCATCACCGTGATCGGGGCCGGCAACATGGGGGCCGCCCTGATCGGCGGAATTCTAAAAGGCGGCGTGGCCGAGCGCTGTGCGGTCACGGCCACTGTCCGCAGCGCGGAGCGGGCCGCGGAACTCAGCGCTAAGTATGGCATTTCCGTAACCGCGGGCCATAACCGCGAAGCTGCCGCCGGCGCCGATATCGTGGTCCTGGCCGTGAAGCCCGGCACGCTGCCCAAAGTGCTCGACGAGATCCGCGATTGTCTGCGTCCGGAACAAATTCTGTTATCCCTCGCAGCCGCCGTGCCCATTTCGCTGATCGAGCAACTCGCCTGCTGCCATATGCCCGTGTTTCGCGCCATGCCGAATATCCCGGTGGTGGTGGAGGAAGGCGCTACCGCCGTCGCGTCGAATGCGCAATGCACCGCCGAACAGCGCGCACTGGTAGAAAACATTTTCCGCGCCGTGGGCGTGGTGGTGTTCGTCGAAGAAGACTTGATGCACGCCGTGACGGCGCTTTCCGGTAGCGGTCCCGCTTACGTTTACATGGTGATCGAGGCCCTGATCGCGGGAGGCCTGAAAATGGGCCTTTCGCGCGAGACCTCGACGCGCCTGGCCGAACAGACTGTCCTGGGCGCGGCCAAGCTGGTGCGCGAAACCATGCTCCATCCGGCCATTCTCCGCGACCAGGTGATCACGCCGGGCGGCGTCACCATTTCCGCCATCCACGAGCTCGAAAAACACGGCCTGCGCTCCATGCTGATCAGCGCGATCGAAACGGCCACCCATCATTCCGAGAGCCGCACGCGCGCCCTGATGGACAAGTTCGGAGCGTCTTAATCCAGCTTGCTCTTCTCCCGCTCCATCGCTTGCGCCATCGGGACAAAACTGCGAATAGGTTCCGTCCGATCCCAGCGCCCACGCCTGCCTCATCGTGGCCAAGCCCACTATTACAAGTTCAAGCCGGCCGCTTTGGCGTGGCGCTCGTCCGCCACGCGAATGCCCAGGCGGACCTCATGGAAGAGGCACAATTCCTCATCCGTCGGAGGCCACGGAAGCGATGACTGCTGGTGCTTGCGAATGCCCTCTTGAGCCGCTTGAGCAAGCGTGTCACTCTGCGGCGCGGTGGAGAGGGCGTCCAGTTCCCCGGAACTTGCCAGCGCGGCCGGCTTCAGGTATTCGATAGCCGCCAGGGCAACTAATGACGAGTCGCGCAGGGCACGGAACGTTGCCAGGTACCGCACTTTGTTCAGAAATCGTTTGAGCGCACGCGGGGAATTCTTATATTTGGC
>JASIAM010000120.1 GCA_030041985.1 Bryobacteraceae bacterium
GTGGACTCCGGTGCCGGCGATGTCCGCGATCCAGCGATCTTTCGACCACAGGAACCACGGCAGGTAGGCAAGCAGCGCGCAGAGAAGGCAGACGCATACCAGAAGCGCGGCTCTTTTGCGGCGGCGCCCGATCGGCCAGAGCGCGTGCGCCAGGCTAACGGACGCGGCGTAGGGCTGCGTATAAGCCGCGGCGGTCAGAGCCAGCCAGTAGAAACCGGCGATGCGCCAGGTGGGTGTGCGTTCCAGTTTCAGATACAAATAAGTCGCCAGGATGGAAAAGAAGAGGGCCTGCGAATAGACTCGCGATTCAGTGGCGTAACGAAGAGTCAAGGGGAAGATCGCAAAAATGACGGAGGCGTGCCACCAGCGTGCGATGCCCAGTTCGGCCGCGAGCAGGCCCACGAGAAACACGCTCGCGCCGGCGAAGAGAGCCGCCGGTAGACGGGCCGAGACGAGCGAGTATCCGGCCACGCGAAACCATGCCTGCTGCACCACGTAGCCCAGAGGCGATGCGCCGATGTTGCGCGGCAACTCCCCCATCATGTGGGCCACCGAGGTCTGCCTGGTTTCGAGAAGCTGCATGATCTCGTCTAGCCACAGCGGACGAATTGCGGAAAGCGGGATGGCGGCAGCTACCAAGATCGCTGCCGCGAGAAGCGATTTGCGAGTGGCGGTCACAACTTCAGAGGGTGAAACCGCCGAGCACCGTGATCTGATTGATGCGGCCGGTCAAATGGGTGTAGCGAATCTCCGGCGCAATTTTGAAACGGCGATACGGAAACTCGATGCCGCCGCCCGCGACGGGTCCACGGCGGTTGAATGACTGATGGGACCGGCCGGGTCCTAAGTTTCCGCAGGAAGTGGGCTGTGGAAAACAACTGGTTACTTCGCATAAGTCAGATGACTCGTATGTCAGTTGATAGCCCCCATCGGCGAAAGGCCGCCAGTGCTCATGAGGGAAACGGTACTTCAGCATCAGTGGAAAATCCCAGGCCTTGGTGTCCTGGCGGAATGTTTCCGTGAGAAGAGTACTCGAAGGAGCGGGAACACCGCCCAGAGGGCTGAAAGAGTACACGCCCGCGATTTCATATCCGCGAAAGAGGCCATCGGCCTCGAACGACAGAGAGCGGAACAGATGAAACTCCACGCTGGGCCCGACCGTCCAGCGCCCGGTATCCAGATATGGATTTAACATTGAGTATCCCGGAAGCGCGGCAGTTGCCGGAACGCCCGCTTGGAAGCCGAAGGAAACGATCTGCGCATGAGCCGCCATTGCCGCCGCGCAGCAGAGGATCAGAAAACGCATACGCTTGTGAGAGCCTGGCGCGCCCGTTTTTGCCTACGGCCCAAAAATATTTCGTTCGGGTGTAGGAAAAACGGTGGCTGAGAGGATCTCAGTTCTATGGCGACTGGCGGCGGGCTTGGAAGATGGCCGCGGCGCCGGCGTTATGCCCGTCCAGGAAACGGTGGAGCGGATTTATGAGGCGGAGCGGGAGAACATTTATTCGTACCTGCGGTGTCTGGGCGTGCCGTCCCAGCGCGCGCAGGAACTGGTGCAGGATTCGTTTGTCAGGTTGTTCGTAAAGATGGCGAAGGGCGAGACGATCGAAAATCCGCGGGCGTGGCTGTATCGCGTGGCGCACAATTTCGCGCTGCGGTCGTGGACGCGGGAACCGCAATTCGAGGAACTGCCACGCGGCTTCGAGTTTGCTGGGCAATCGGCCGATCCCGAGCGCGTGCTGCTGGAGGCGGAGCGGCGCAGAGCGTTGTTGAGGGCGATGCGTGAACTTTCGCCGCAACAGAAGCATTGTCTCGATCTGCGGGTGCGCGGCTTGCGATACCGGGAAATCGCGGAAGTCATCGGGATCAGCACTTCGGCGGTGAGCGAGTTTCTGCGGCGCGCGGTGGTGCGGCTGAAGGAGGCGCTCGATGCCTGAGGAGCCGCTACAGAGTGATGCCGAGGAGCAACGGCTACTCGCCGCGTGGGCGGCAACACGCAATCCGGGACACGCTCCACGCGAATGGCCGCCGCTCGCGACGCTGATTGAGCGGCACGAACGCGGAAAGCAGCGGAAGGCGGTTCGCTGGTGGGCTGCGGCGGGTTTGGCCGCGGCGGCTGGGCTGGCGGTGATTGGCATTCTGCTGCGGAGCGGCTCGACGCCGGCAGCCACGGACCTGCTCACGAAGTCTGCCCACACAACTGCGCCCCGGGAAGGCTTCCTGGCAATGCGTTCGAAAGGCCGCACGATGATTCGTCCCGCAATCCTGACGGGGAGCAATCGGGAGGGTGGCGATCCCGAAATGGCGCGCGTGAGCGCGCTGTTCGCCGCGGCACATTATGATTGGCAGGAGCCTTTGAGCGCGCGCTCGTTCCTGGCGTGGCGTGGAGGTCTGCGGGAAAAACACGATTCGGTCAGCGTGATTCGGGAGCGAGGCGAGGCGCGGTGGTGGCGGGTTCGTACCGAAACGCCGGCCGGCGTACTCCGCAGCGTAGCGGTCACGTTGCGCACGGCGGACCTGCGGCCCACGGACGGCAGCTTCGATTTTCGAAACGAGGGGATGGTGGAAGTGTCGGAGACGCCAGAGCCGCCTCCGGCGCAGGCGGCAGTCTCTCGCGATGCAGCGCCGGCTCCGCCCGAGACTCCCACGGAAGCGCCCGCGAGTGCCGAGGACCTGCTGCATGTTCTGGCGGCTCTCGATCAGATTGGCGCAGACGCTGGAGAACCGGTGGATGCGGCACTCGATTCTGATCGCCGCCACGTAATAGTGCAAACCAGCGGCCTTGCGCCGGAGCGGCAGCAAGCCATCGAACAAGCTCTCCGGGGATTGCCGCGCGTGGTGGTGAAAACCGGCGGTGGGGGTCCATCCGCTGCTGGTGGGAACATCGCGCCGGCGAGCCCGGAAAAATACGCCAACACCATTCCGCCGGAATTTCGCCGCGAGTTGGAGAGCCGGTTCGGGGGCGCGGCTGCGCTCGAAGAAGCGACCGATGCGGCGCTCGATGCCAGTTCGTCTGCGCTGGCCAGGGCGCATGCGGTCGCAATGCTGGCGCGCGACTTTCCACCGGATGTAGTGTCGCTATGGAACCGCAAGGATCAGGCTTTGCTCGCGACCTTGCAACAGCGCCACGTGGCGGAGCTGGCGCGCCTCGAGGCGCGCATCCGCGTGGAACTTGCTCCGCTTCTGGGCGCATCCACATCGGCGGGAGCCGGCGCAGTCACCGCGTCCGCGCCCTGGCAGACTGGCGCGGCGGAACTGGCCAGCGCAGCACGAGATGCCGACAGCCTGCTGAACCGGCTTCTAGCGGGAAGTTACTCACAAGCGGCGGGGCAGGAGATGCTGGCCAACCTTGATTTCACACTGCGGCGGCTGGATGCCGCCATCGCAGCCGAACGGAACGGGAGCCAATGAAGCGATGCGCGTATCTGCGATCGCCATGACGCTACTGCTTGCGATGACCTGCATGCGGGCCGCGGAAACGGGCAGTGTCTCCGGCTTCGTGCGCGATCCGGGCGGCCACCCGCTGGCGAATGCAGCGGTGCAAATTCAAAGCGAATCATCGGGCGCGCGGTGGAAGATCGCAACCGATGGCGAGGGCCACTATCAGGCAACGCAGCTCCCCGCGGGCCGGTATAAAGTGACCGTACGGCTTCCCGGTTTTCGGACGGTGTCGCGCACGGGCGCGCTTCTGACGGCGCAAGGCGTAGCGCTCGATTTCACCATGGAGTTGTTGCGGCTGCACGAATTCGTGACGGTCGTTAGCGGCCGCGATAAACTGGACCCAGCGAGCGGCGACGGGCTGCTGATGACTCGGGAAAGCGCGGGCGCCACGCTACCGGCCAATGGCTCCGATTACCGGATGCTGTTCGACCTGCTGCCGGGAGTGGTGGTTACGCCGGCGAGCGTCAGCGATGGAGGCCAGTTCACCTCCAATGGACAAAGGCCCAATGCCAGCGAGTTCCGCGTGGATGGGGTGAGTGCCAACGGAGGACTTGGAGGCAGCACGCTGCCGGGCTCGTTCCCGGGTGTGTCACTTCCCGCGATGAGCGCCATCGGAAGCACGGAAAACCTGGGTTCGCCCGAAACCACGCAAACGGTCGAGCTGCAGACGTCGACATTTGCGGTGGAATCGGGCGGCCGGCCGGGAGCCGAGGTCTCCATCACCACGCGTTCCGGCTCGAATGACGTTCACGCCGAATTCGATGGACATATACGGGACAGTGCCTGGAGTGCGTGGGACTGGTTCGCCAACACGGCGGGCTTTCCGTTTCCGAGGCTATGGGCGCGGCGGTCGGAGGACCCATCCGGCGCAATCGTACGTTTTTCTTTTTGTCCGGCGAAGTGGCGAGTCTTCAGGATGACGGGGTCGAACTCACGGCGGTCCCCACGCTGGCGGCACGCGCCAGCGCTGCACCGGCGCTGCAGCAGCTCCTCGACTACCTTCCTGCGCCTACCGGGCCAAATCTGGGCGGCGGCATGGGCGTGAGTTATGAGGATCTCAGCACGGTTGGGACGGTGAGCCACTCGAGCGTCCGGATCGACCAGGTGATCGGTCCGCACACTGTTGCCTTTTTCCGCCTGGTTGAATCGCCCTCACATGCCACGTCTGCACTGAGGGGATCGGAGGCACATTCTTCGTGGCAAAGTATAACAGCCGGACTGACAACCGAACACTTCGGAATCATTGACGACGTGCGTTTCAGCAACTCAGTTGCGCGGCTCGCCACTTCGCAAACAGACAGCGTAGGAGGGCCTCCGAATTTTTTTTCGACAGGGATTTTACTCGGCCTGTATTTCACCGGTACAGCGTCGCCCCTTTATGCGCCGTTGTCTGACGATGTGGTGCTGGGGTTATCTGTTCCAGGCCTGGGACAATTTATCTCTTCAGGCATGGGAACGGCCCGGCAAAGCCAGTGGGAGCTTCGGAACACAGTTGCCAAGGTGACGGGCGCGCACCAGATTCGGGCGGGATTCGATGCGTTCAGTCTTTCACAAGCGCGCGGACAATCGGTTGCTACGATTCTCGGCTCGACACCCAGCCTTACGGATCTGCTCGATAACGATCCTGTGGCCGTAACTTATTCCCAGGTTGCACCCTACGGCGACGGGCCGGTTTACACGGCTTCCTTTTTTGCGCAGGACACTTTTTCGCTCAGCCATGCGTTGAGCCTGGTGTATGGGCTGCGCTGGGAATTTACCCCGCCGGCGACTTTCGAGACTTATCCGAATCCCACGGTAACGGGCCTGTGGAATGGAACGACCTGGCAAACCTTGTATCAGGGCTATTCTGTAAACGGACCAGGGCCATGGCCGATGAACTACCGGCAATTTACTCCGCGGCTTGGCATGGCGTGTTCCGGTTGGAGGCCTCGTGCTGCGCGCCGGCGCGGGCGCATTTCGGGATACGACTCTGGGGCCCTCGATCGATCCCATCAGCGGCGCTTCCTTCAATAGTTGGTTGTTCTCTTCCGGCGAGGGCATCAGCGTGTCGAACGGTTTCTCTGGAGGATCCACGACGCCGTCCGGGACCTCGATCACTCCTGACGTGCAGCAATTCCTGACCGGAACGCCGCCGGGCCTCGAGCTTCCCACGTCGTGGCAATGGCGAACATCGCTCGAAAAGAATGCGAGGCGGGGCGTCGCTTCGGCGACCTATGCGGGATCGGTCGGCCGGCACCTTCTGGGCAACGAAGCTTACGTAGATCCCACCACCGGTGTGCTCGAGCGCTTCACCACACTCACCCAGAACCAATCTGAATATGAGGCGCTCGAACTACGCTATTCCGGCTCGCCGGGGGCGAACATCTACGCATCGGCGGCGTACACATGGCCCCATTCGCTCGATGAGGGCTCGGAGGATTCCTCGGTGTTTCTCATCCATCCCGGCTATCAGCTTCGGGAAGCTTGGGCATCGTCCGATTTCGATGTGCGCCACGCGCTGACGGCGTCGGTCTCCTGGCACATTCCGCGCGCGCTCGAATCCTATACGTTGCCCGACTGGCTACGCGGTTGGACTCTGAGCGGGATTCTGCGCGCGCGCACGGGATTTCCCATCAACATCCTGACCAGCGAGCAGTCGTTGGGAGAACAGTTCGATAACGCGGGCCGTCCCGACTTGGTGGCGGGACTGCCGTTATGGATTCCGGATCCCAACGTGGCGGGAGGACGCCGGCTGAATTCCGCCGCATTCGCCGCGGCACCAGCCGGGGAAGAGGGCACGCTGGGACGCAACGCGATCTACGGCAACGGCCTTGCGCAGATCGATGGGAGCGTGCGGCGCTCGTTTGCGCTTTTCGCGAGCGTTAGGGTCGAGGTGGGGCTTACCGTCTTCAACCTGCTGAACCATCCCCAATTCGCCGATCCGGTGCCGTATCTCGCCAGCCCATTCTTTGGGCAATCGGTTTCGATGCAGAATCTGATGCTCGGATCGGGGAGCCCGAATACCGGTTTGCCGCCGTTATTCCAGACTGGCGGGTCGCGGTCGGCCGAATTCGACTTTCGTTTCGCGTTCTAGGGGGTTCGCGTTTTCGGTGTCCATCGCCGCGGCTCAGAATTTGCTATCACTAGAGACAAGTGGATCGCATCGGGCGCTATAAGATCGTACGGGAGCTCGGGAGGGGGGCTATGGGTGTTGTTTACCATGCCCTGGACCCGAATATCGGCCGGCCGGTGGCCATCAAAACCATCCGCATTGGGGAGGCGGGCAAGCCGGAAGAGCAGCAACGGCTGCAGGAACGGCTGCTGCGCGAGGCACGGTCGGCGGGGATTCTGTCGCATCCCGGCATTGTCACCATCTACGACGTGGAAAAGCAGGGCGACTTGGCCTATATCGCCATGGAATATGTGGATGGTCCGACCCTGGACTACCTGCTCTCGCAGGGACGGCCGATGCCGCCTCAGCAAATTTTCAGCATTCTGGGCCAGACCGCCGCGGCGCTCGATTACGCGCATCAGAAGGGGATCGTCCATCGCGATATCAAGCCGGCCAACATCATGATCGCTGCCGACGGCAACACCAAAATCACCGACTTCGGTATTGCCAAAGTCACGGCCACCGACCAGTTCACCATGACCGGCACGATTGTAGGCACGCCGCACTACATGTCGCCGGAGCAGGTGCAAGGGCAAGCGGTGGACGGGCGGTCCGACCAGTTTTCGCTGGCGGTGATTGCATACGAAATCCTGACCGGTGAGAAACCATACACGGGCGAACACCTGACCACGGTCGTGTACAAGATCGTGGCGGAAGAGCCGATGGCGGCACACCGGTTGAACCCGAGCCTGGCTGGGGCGATCGAAAACACCCTGAAGAAGGGCTTGGCTAAGAAGCCGGATGGGCGTTACCGCAATTGCCAGGAGTTCGCGGAAGCGCTGGAGCGGGCGTGCACGGCGACTCGGGCGTGGAAGCCCATGCCGCGGGGAGGCAGCCTGAATGAGCCCACGGTGGTGGAGGCGCCCTCGGGAGTTCGGGGGGCGCCGGCGATAGTGGTGCACACGTTGCCGCCGGCGCGCAATCCGAGGCGAGGCGAAACTACCGAAGCGAGAGAGCACAAAACGGCGTTCGTGCCCTGGCTGGTGGCCATCATTCTGGTTACAGGGTTGCTGGCCGTCATCAGCCAGCTCAATGGTCCTTCGCTGCAGCAGAAGGTGGGAGGAATCATCGCGGCGGTGAGCGGGATCTTCCATGGCAGCGCCACTCCCGCGAGCACTGCGCCCAGTTCTCAGCCCAGTAGTCAACCGAGTGCTCAGCCGAATGCTCAGCAAACCCCGGCGCAGCCGGCTCCGGCCACGCAGAATCCAGCCGCCGCACAGAACGCGCCCCCAGTTCCTCCGGCCATTGATGAGAAGCCCAGCGCGTTCGGACCGCCCGACAATTCGGCGCAACCTCGGACACCTCCGGCTAAGACATCGCCGCCTGATGATGAGACGGCGGCGTCGAAGGCTCGCGCGGAAGCGGCTCCCACAGATTCGGCCAAGCGTGCCACTGGGCGGCCCGTGCTGCGGGCGGTGGCGGTTCCGCAGGATGTGATGGTGGTGAGCAGCCCGGCTGGCGCTACGGCTACCCTGGATGGGCAAGCCGACGTCGCCTGCACTACCCCCTGCAAGCTGCAGGCATCGCCTGGAAGGCATACCATCGCGATCACCAAGCCAGGCTACCTGTATGAGCACCAGGACGTGGACATCGGTTCCGAGCCGCGGGATGTTCAGGTGGTCTTACGCGCTCCTGGTGGGACGCTCTCCGTCACCAGCGCGCCTGCCGGGGCTTCGATTTCCATCAACGGCAAGAAGTACTCGGGAGTCACGCCAGCCCTGATTCCATTGAGCGTGGGAACCTACAATATCACCGTCGAGAAGGACGGTAAGCAAAACACGAAGAAAGTGGAAGTGCAGAACGGCGCGTTGACGCTACTGGAGTTCAAGTTCGAATAAGGTCCTGGCCTTCCGCTTCCGCGCGCCAGACCCGCTGCACACTCCCCTACTTCGAGCGCAATGACCTGAGTTCCGCCATAAGGAAGCGAACCGGGGCCTTCTGAGGTATTCGGATACGGCGGCTTACGTAACTTGCTCCCTCAAACGGCTTGTTCCTCACCCGATGAGGAATAACAAATGCCGAAAAAGTTACGTGCCGCCTTACTTGCCGTGCTCTGCCTGTCAGTCCTTCCCCTCGGTGCTCAGACGTTGGATCTGGAGCATGTAAGCCCCGCCGATCGGGTACGGGGAGCGATCGACGAGGACATGCGCGTGACGCTCACGGGCAACCGGCATGTGCTGGCCCGCGCGGAGTATGATACCGGGCGGATGGCGGCCACGGCGCCCATGGAGCGAATCCAGCTCATGCTGCGGGCGGACGACAGCCAGCAACAGGCGCTCGAAACTCTACTGGCCGCCCAGCAGGATCCGCAATCGCCGTTGTACCGGCACTGGCTGACACCGGAGGAATTCGGCAGCCGCTTCGGCATTTCGGATAATGACCTGCGCGCGGTGGTGAGTTGGCTGGAGGACAAAGGATTCCAGGTGGAACCGGTTCCCGCGGGCCGGCGGATGCTGGTGTTCAGTGGGAACGTGAGCCAGGTGGAGTCGGCGTTTCATACCGAGATACACACCTACCTGGTGAACGGCAAACTGCACCACGCCAATGCCACGGATCCCCAGATTCCCGCGGCGCTCGCGCCGGTGATCAGCGGCTTTGTATCCTTGCATGATTTCGTGAGCCAGGCGCAGCACGCGCCGGGCATGCCTTCCGTCAAACCGCAGCAAAGCGAACCGGATTTCACCACCAATGGGACCCATTATCTGGCCCCCGGAGACTTTGCGGCGATCTACGATGTGGCGCCGCTCTACGCGGCTTCCACCAACGGAACCGGGTATTCGATTGCGATTGCCGGGCGCAGCGATATCAATCTTTCCGATGTGCAGACATTCCGCAGCCAATTTGGGTTGCCATCCAAGAATCCGCAGTTCATCGTGAATGGAACCGATCCGGGGATTGTCTCCGGCGATCAGGATGAGTCCACACTGGATGTGGAATGGGCGGGCGCCGTGGCTCCCGATGCCGCAGTGGAGTTTGTAGTTTCGGCCTCCACCTCATCGAGCGATGGCGTGGCGCTCGCCTCGCAATACATCGTGAACCAGAACCTGGCGCCGGTAATGAGCCTGAGTTATGGATCGTGCGAAGCGGCCAATGGCACAGCGGGCAATCAGTTCTGGAACGCGCTGTGGCAGCAGGCGGCGGCGCAGGGTATGAGCGTGTTTGTGGCGGCGGGAGACAGCGGTGCAGCCGGTTGTGACGGCGCATCGGAAACGGCCGCAGTTTACGGGCAGGCGGTCAACGGATTGTGCTCTTCGCCCTACAGCACATGCGTAGGGGGCACCGAGTTCAACGACGCCAATCCATCGCAATATTGGTCCTCAAGCAATACCGCTGGCACGTATGCTTCGGCCCTGAGCTATATTCCGGAGAATGTGTGGAATGAGAGCGGCCTGATGTCCGGGGGATCGGACTTATGGGCCGGCGGCGGGGGAGCGAGCATTGTTTATAGCAAGCCCTCATGGCAAACCGGAACTGGCGTGCCGGCGCAAAATAAGCGCTACGTGCCGGATGTCGCGCTGACGGCGGCGGGGCATGATGGCTACCTGGTAGTGTTGGACGGCGATCTTTACGTTTTTTCGGGAACTTCGTGTGCCACGCCTTCCTTCGCCGCACTGGCCACGCTGGTGGTGGAGCGGGAAGGGGCGCGGCTCGGGAACATGAACCCCACGCTGTATACTCTGGGAGCGGAGCAGGCCACAGGCGCGACACGCGTTTTCCACGATGTCACTTCCGGCAATAACTCGGTGCCGGGACTGACCGGCTTCAGCGCCACAACCGGCTACGATCCGGTGACCGGATGGGGTTCGGTGGATGCCAATCAACTGGTCAGCGCGTGGCCTGGCGCTCTGAAATCATCGCCCACGTTCCAGTTCGCATCGCTCTCGCCGACATCGGTCACACAAGGGGCCAGCGCTTCTTTGAAATTAACGCTGAACACTTCGGGCGGCTTCAACGCGGCGGTAGCGCTTACGGCTGCTTCCTTACCCAACGGTTTGACAGCCAGTTTCTCTCCCGCAACTATTCCCGCGCCGGGTGCCGGTGCGAGCAGCATGTCGAGCACACTGACACTGACTGCGGCCTCGCAG
>JASIAM010000121.1 GCA_030041985.1 Bryobacteraceae bacterium
GGTGCTCGTCGAATTTCGGTAGGCGCAGGAAACGCTTGAGAGTGCTATCCTTCATGCGCTCCACGTCTTTGAAGCGCATATGGTTGGCTACCAACGCTTCGACCTGCTCTTCGTCTTCGCGCGAGAAGCGGAGCCGCTCGAGAATCCCGTGCGCCAGACGGACGCCCTCTTCCACGTGGCCATCGAAGCGGATGCGCTCGGCGACCCGAAATGTCGGCGGTTTTCCCACGTCATGCAGCAGTGCGCCCCAGGCCAGAGTGAGTGTGGGCCGCTCAAGATTGCTGAGCAGCAACAAGGTGTGCACCCAGACGTCGCCTTCGGGGTGAAATTCCGGCGGTTGTGCAACGCCCTTCATGGAAGCGATCTCCGGCAGAAGATCGTTGAGCAGACCGGCCGCATCCAGCAATTCAAAACCGTAGCGCGCACCTCCCTCGGTCAGGATACGGACCAGCTCATCGCGCACCCGTTCGGCGGAAATTTTGGCGATATCTCGGTGGTGGCGGCGAATGGCGGCCAGGGTTTCCGGCTCGATCGAAAAGCCCAGCCGCGCCGCGAAGCGCACCGCGCGGAGCATGCGCAGATGGTCTTCGCGGAAGCGGGTTGCGGCATCGCCGATGGCGCGGATCAGACGCTTCTCCAGATCGGCACGCCCGCCGACGTAATCGAGCACGTTGCCCGTTTCCGGATCGAGCATCAGCCCGTTGATGGTGAAATCGCGGCGCAGCACGTCTTCCCGTGGATCGGCTTCAAACTGGACACGGGAGGGCCGCCGGCCATCGGCATAATCGTGATCGCTGCGAAAGGTGGCCACTTCCACATGGGACTCGCCGCCGCGCACCAGTACCACGCCGAAATGCGCCCCCACCTGCCCGGAGCCCGGGAACAGAGTTAGAATGCGATCGGGTGGCGCGTCCGTGGCGATATCGAAATCTTTCGGCGTGCGGCCGAGCAGGAGGTCGCGCACACAGCCGCCCACCAGATACGCCTGGTGCCTCGCACGGCGCAGGGTACTGGCTACATGGTACGCCAAGGCTTCCGATCCGCGGGTCATCTTCTCGTCATCCTCTCCTGAGGGTCCCAACCTTATGCTAATATGAGCAAGCCGAATCTACGCCGATCGCGGCGTGGCACCACGTCGTGCAGGGATTCCGGAATGGGACGGAGTGCTGTCACTATTCGCCTGTCACATAGCCAGCCAGAACTCAATTCAGAGGGCCAGAGGTACCCAGTAATTCAGGAGATGCTTCGGTGAAATTAGAACAACGGTCCGGGGCCGTGAAGGTCGTTGTGGCCACGACCGTGATGTTGTCCTTCATTTCCTTTTGGCGGGCGGCGGCCATTGTTTTGGCCGACATGGCGTCTTCAGCCTACTACGTGGGCGGGATTGCGGAGACGGCGATCGGAAGAGCCGCGCCGTGGTTCATCCTCGCCATCATGCTCTTCTCCTATGCGGTAAGAGCCATTTACATCGAAAGCTGTTCGATGTTTGTGCGGGGCGGCGTATACCGCGTGGTGCATGAGGCCATGGGCGGCACGCTGGCGAAATTTTCGGTTTCCGCGCTGATGTTCGATTACGTGCTGACCGGTCCTATCAGCGGCGTCAGCGCGGGGCTATATCTGGGGGGCCTGATCAACGAGGCCGGCGACCGGCTGCATATTGCGGGCATGCACGTCAACGCGCAGTATTTCGCGGCGGTGTTCGCAGGCGTGGTGACGCTCTACTTCTGGCGCAAAAATATCATCGGGATCCACGAATCGAGCGAGAAGGCGTTGCGCATCATGCAGATCACCACGGTAATGGTGGTCATCCTGATCGTGTGGTGCTTCGCCACCATAGCCCGCAAGGGAGCTTACCCGCTGACTCCCCCGACGCTCTCCAACCTGCATTTCTCTAACGACGCGCTCGGCTGGCTCAAAGGGACCGTGGCGCCTTCGATCACCGTAATCGCTATTCTAGTCGGGCTGGGCCATTCCCTTCTGGCCATGAGCGGTTTTGAAACGCTGGCCCAGGTGTACCGCGAAGTCGCTCATCCCAAGCTCAAGAACCTGGAGCGGGCCGGCTTCGTGATCATTATCTACAGCCTGTTGTTTACTTCTCTGGTCTCGTTTTTTGCGGTGTGGATTATTCCGGATGCCGACCGCAAGAATTTTCTGGATAACCTGATCGGCGGCCTCTCAATGTACCTGATTGGACCGGTGTGGCTGCGTCTGCTCTTCCATGCCTTCGTGGTGCTGGTGGGAACGCTCATTCTGGCTGGCGCTGTGAATACCGCGATCATTGGTTCCAACGGCGTGCTGAACCGGGTGGCGGAGGATGGAGTGCTGCCGGACTGGTTCCGCCAGCCACACCGCAAATTCGGCACCACCAGCCGGCTGATCAACCTGGTGGTGATTCTCCAGTTGATCACCATCGGGATAAGCCGCGGCGACATTTTCGTTTTGGGTGAAGCTTACGCGTTCGGCGTGGTGTGGAGCTTTGCCATGAAGGCTCTCTCGGTGCTGGTATTGCGCTACAAGCAACCGTCCAATCGCGAGTGGAAAGTCCCTTTGAATTTCCATATTCGCGGAGTGGAAATCCCGGTGGGACTGGCGCTCACTACGCTGGCGCTGTTTTCCCTGGCTACGATCAATGTGCTGACTAAAAAGGTGGCCACGATTTCGGGCGCGAGTTTCACCGTGGCCTTCTTCATCGTTTTCGAAATCACCGAGCAGTACAATCACCGGAAGAACAAAGGCCGCAGCGAGGAGACCGAGAAATTCCGCATCGATGCGCGGCCTGATCTTTCCGCCGATAGCTTGCACGTGCGGCCCGGCAATGTTCTGGTGGCGGTGCGCAATCCCAACCGGCTGCAGCACCTGGAACGGATCTTGCGCAAGACCGACATGCGCCGGCAGGACGTAGTGGTGCTTTCGGTGCGCCATGTTTCGAGCGGGCAGGGCGAGTATGCGCTCACTACCGACCAGATTTTTGCGGATGACGAAACAGCGGTATTTACACGCGTGGTGTCGCTCGCGGAAAAAGCCGGCAAGCATGTGGAGCTGATGGTGGTGCCGGGCGCCGATCCGTATGAGGCTACCGTGCAGACGGCCGCGCGGCTACGCTCGGCGCGCATTGTGATGGGACTTTCCCCAAAACTTACAGCCAGCGAACAAGGCGAGCAGGTGGGGCGCTATTGGGAGCAGCTTCCGGAGCCGCGGCCGTCGCTTTCGCTCGAGATCGTCCTCGAAAACCAGAAGGACACGATATTCTTCAACCTGGGGCCGCACCCGCCGCGGCTCTGGCCGGAAGATATCGACCTGGTTCACCGCTTGTGGCTGGAGTTGCGTGAGAAGGTTCCCGGCTCCAAGCTGCATCATCGCGATGTGGTCAGCGTGGCCCTCCGGCTCATGAATGAAGACCTGCGCTCGGAACGTGCGCCGGATGTGGTCTCGGAAGTGCTGCGCGAAGTGGCGAATGGACATACCCCGCAGCAGCGCGAACGCTCTCTGACTAGCTGACGGAAAATGTAAGTATTCGGAAAGAGCGCACCACTTACGACCAGGTTGCCGGCCGCAACCTCGGGCGCTTGGCGGCTTTGAGCGATGGCGTATTCGCGGTCGCGATTACGCTGCTCATCCTGGATGTGCGGCCGCCTGCAGTTAGTGCCATTCGGACGGAACAGGATTTGTGGCGCGCGCTGGTTTCGCTCGCCCCCCGGCTCGTCGTGTTCCTGATGAGTTTTGTGACCTTGGACATTTTCTGGGTCGGGCAGCAAACGCAGCTCAATCATGTGGCGGAGTCAAACCGGCACCTGACCTGGATTCACCTGGCGTTCCTGTTTGCGGTGTCGCTGATGCCATTTTCCACGAGTTTTCTGGCGGAGTTCATCGGCTATCGCATCGCGGTCGTGGAATACTGGGCCAACATTCTGCTGTTGGGCGTGGTGCTGTACGGAAGCTGGGGATATGCGGTGCGCGCGCGGCTGGTGGAGGAGGCGGTGCCTCCGGAAGTGCCGGCCGCGATTTGCCGCCGCATTGTAATCGCGCAGTCGCTGTATGCAGTGGGCGTTTTGCTGTGCCTGGTGAGCACCTATTGGAGCATTGGATTCATTGTGCTTCTGCAGCTCTATTATGCGGTGGCGCCGCGGTTCCGGCATCGGGCATAGAAGCGCCGAGCATAGCGGTCAGTTCTCCAACATCCGGCTGCTGTTCAAGAGCGTCGATTCGCGCTTCGATCCCAGGGGCTGCAGCGCCGCATGCGGCGCGGAAACGCGCGCGCACCTCGGCGGGAGTGGCCGGCGTGAGGCCGTTCAGGCGATGGGTGAGAACGTGACCGTTGCGCAGCGTGATGATCACTTCTGCGCCCTGCGTGGCCGGGTACGCTGTGGTCAGGCCGGGGTCGGTTTCGAGATTCGTGATGCTGGCCAGCCGCACGATCTCGGGATCGGTTAGCCGGCGGTAATTGGATTCTTCGATTGCGCCTGCTGCCAGCGTGGCCGCCACGCAGTACTGAATGCTCATCTTGGCCTGCAGAATGCGCTCGAAAGGGCCGGCGTAGTTGCATCCGGGATACTCGACAGCAGCCGCGGGAAGTTTTACTACGAGCGACTCGATCTCCGCTACGCGTCCGCCGGGGATTTGCCGCGCGAGCGCCAGCGCCGCCTGGCAGGCGGTCTGCGCATAGTTGCAAGCCGGAGCGGGCTTGTAATAGACGGACAGAATTTCGAGCGGGCCGCCGGAGAACGCCGCCACGGCGCCTATGCGCTCTGCTTTGCCGAGGCCTGCGAAGAGCCCCGAAGGGCCATCGAGCGCGGTTTGGGATGCGCGCGCCCCGAGCGCCGCCAACTGCACGGCGGTAACCGCGCTACGGGCCGCGAAGCCGGCCTGAAAGAACATCTCGTCGCCGCCGGAATAGGGCCACTCGTTCCAGCCGCCGACGGCGTTGGCGGCCAAACCCAGAGCGCTCACCGCTGCGTCTTCGTCCAGGCCGAGGAGGCGGCTGCCGGCGGCGGCGCCCGCCAGAGGGCCGGTAATTCCCGTGGGCCGGACGCGCCGCACCATCTCCCGGTCCATCAGGGCGCGGCCGATCGAAGCGCCGGCCTCGTAGCCGCACACTGCCGCCAAAATGAAATCGCGCCCGGTGGCCGGGTGCGTTTGCGATAACGCCAGTAGCGTGGGGTAGAGAACCACTCCCAGATGGCTCACCGACCCGGTGTGCATATCCTCGCGCACCAGGCCATGACCCAAGATGGCATTGGCGAAGGCGGCATCGGCCAGCGGGACGCGATGCGGTGTTGCGATTACAGTGGCCGGTCCGGTAACTCCGCTACTCGCCATGCGAATCGCCTGCTCGCTCCAGGGCAGCGTGCGCGCCTCGAAGGCGCAGGAAAGAAGATCGAGCAGTCCGGTTTTTACTTTGTCGATTACTTCAGGAGGGAGTTGCTCGAACGTCAACGCGCGCGCGCTTTTTACGATTTGGCGCGAAAGAGTCATACGCCGCTACTCGCCCACGCGCACACCGGCCCACTTCTCCACCGGCTTGACCATTTCCGTCATGTCGGCTTCCGGACCTTCACTGGCAGTGACGATGGAAAGCATCTGCCGCACGGCGCTGCCTACAACCATGGGCACTCCAAGCGCATCGGCTTCCTGCAGACACAGCCGGATATCCTTATTCAACAAACCGACGGCGAAACCGAAATCGAAAGTACGCGGAATGACGCAGCGCGGGATTTTGTCCTGGGTTGCCGAATTGCGGCCGCTGCCGGAATTGATGACATCGACGATCTGCTGGGGATCGAGGCCTGCCTTCACGCCCATGACCACGGCCTCGGAAGAAATCGCCATCGCGGTAGCGGAGAGCAGGTTGTTCAGCAACTTCATGGTTTGGCCCTGCCCTGGCTGGCGGCCAACGAAGAAAACTTTTCCGATGCAATCGAGCACCGGCTTGACGGTGGAAAAAGTTTCCTCGGGGCACGACACCATAACGGCGAGCGTGCCTCGCTCGGCCCCGGTAATGCCACCGCTCACGGGCGCATCCACGGCCACGATGCCTTTGGCACAAAGGCCCTCGGCGATGCGTTTCGCATAGGTTGCGCCGGTGGTGGACATGTCCACAAAGATGCGGGCGCGCTGGCCTTCGATGACGCCGCGCGGCCCGAGCGCCACCGCTTCCACCACGGGCGGTGTGGGAAGGCTTGCCAGAACGATGTCAGCGGCCGAAGCCACGGCGGCTGGAGAATCCACAGGGCGCGCGCCCAAGGCGGCCAGGGGCGCAACGGCGTCACCGGTGGTGTCGTAAATGGTCAGCCCGTAGCCGGCGCTCAATAACCGGCGCGCCATGCGGCCGCCCATGCGTCCTACACCGATAAATCCCAGGCCCACAGATCCAACGCCGCTCTCTGCCATTCTTCAGATCCTCTTCTCTCGCTCACTCCCGCGCGGGCGCGCAATCGAGGCGCGCAACGATGCCCTCCAGACCGGGACCCGCCGTGGGATAGTAGCGCATCACCAGAGGGTCATGGCCCGGCACGATGTGATCCGGCGAATCGGCGAGCTGGTATAACAGCCGGTACCCCTCCAGCATTTCCTGGACATTGTACACCACCGGAAAAATGCGGCCCTGCTCGAAATGTGTATAAAAGTGGGCGGCATCGGAAGCCAGCACCACCCAGCCCCGGCGTGTCCACACGCGCAGAATCTGCAGCCCCGCGGAGTGGCCACCAACCCTGTGGAGGTGCAGGCCCTCGGCCATTTCCGCCTCTCCATCGTGGAACACCGCCCGCCCCGCGTAAACGTGGCGAATCATCTCGAGGATATCGGGCAGGTCGAAAGGCGCGCGCAAAGCACCGTGACACATCCCGCGGCCGGTAGCATAGGCCACCTCGCGATCCTGAATATGAAAGCGCGCGCGCGGAAACTGCCCCAGGTTGCCGGCGTGATCGTAGTGAAGATGCGTGAGGATTACCTCGTTGACCTGAGCCGGATCCAAGCCCAGCAGCCGTAACGTTTCAGCGGGTGAGCGCAACTGCTCGCGCCCGCGCCGGAGGGCCGCTTCCTCGCCAAAACCGGTATCGACCACGATACTGGTTTCGCCGCGCCGCAGCACCCAGACGAAATAATCGAGATCAGAGGCGAATTCGTGCGGATCGGCGAGCAGGAAATTCTCGCCCGCGTGGCGGTTGCCCAGGTGACCGTAACGGATGGCGTAAATCTCAAAAGGTTCTATGGGCTTCACTTCTCCTGCCCGCGAATCGCGATTCCCAACTCACGTAATTGCCGTTCCGGTACGGTGGAGGGCGCTTCGCACATCAGGTCCGTGCCGCGCGCTGTCTTGGGAAACGGAATCACCTCGCGGATCGAATTCTCGCCGGCCAGAATCATCACCAGGCGATCCAACCCTAGCGCGATTCCTCCATGTGGCGGCGCGCCGTACTCCAGCGCTTCCAGCAGGAACCCGAACCGCTTCCGCGCCTCATCCTCGCTGAAACCCAGCGCGGCAAAAACCTTCGATTGTATATCGCGACGGTGAATACGAATCGACCCTGACCCCAGTTCCACACCGTTCAGCACAATGTCGTACGATTTCGCGCGGCAGCGCGCCGGATCGGTAGAGAGCTTCTCCACGTCGGCATCGTGCACCGAAGTGAACGGATGGTGCGCCGCGTTCCAGCGCTGCTCCTCGCCGTCCCACTCGAACATGGGGAAGTCCAGCACCCACAGGAACTGAAAGTTGCGCGGGTCGAGCAGCTTGTGCCGCTCCTGGAACTTCTGTGCCGCCGCGAGGCGCAACTGGCCGCAAGCCTGATACGCAGTTTCTTCAGGCCTGTGCCCTTTCGGCTCGCCCGCCCACGTGGCGAGCAGCAGCAGATCATTGTCGCCTGCGCTACATCGGCCGCGCACCTCCGCCATGGCGAGCGGATAGTCGCGTTCCAGCCGCTTGACATCGTCGTAAACACGCAGCCCGCGATCTTGTCCGAGCGCCCGCAGCTCGTCGCGTTCTTTGCGGCTCGGCGCGCCGGTGCCGGGAATGTGTATGGCCACCAGCGGCATTCCCGCATTGGCCAGCTCAGGCAGAAGGTCACCCACGGGGTGCATCCGCGGAATGCGCAGGTCGGGTTTGTCGCTCCCGTAACGCTCCATCGCTTCCGCATAGGTCAAGCGCGGAAACGGATACTGCACCTTGACACCCGCCACTTCGCAGATGCGGTGCACCAGCGGCTCGACCACCTCAAACACGCGCTCTTCCTGCGGGAACGACATCTCCAGATCGATCTGCGTGAACTCCGCCTGACGATCGGCGCGGAAATCCTCATCGCGAAAACAGCGCACGATCTGAAAATATTTTTCGAACCCGCTCACCATGAGCAGTTGTTTGAAAATTTGCGGCGATTGCGGCAGCGCGTAGAACGTCCCCGGCTGCACGCGGCAGGGAACCAGGTAATCGCGCGCCCCTTCCGGTGTGGACCGCGTCATAAACGGAGTCTCAATTTCCAGAAAGCCTTGCGCGTACAAAAATTCGCGCACCGCAAACGAAATCTTCGAGCGCAGGATGATGTTGCGCTGCATGTGGGGCCGGCGCAAGTCCACGTAGCGGTATTTCAGGCGCACGTCTTCCGCCACGTCCACTTCCTCTTCCATGGGAAATGGCGGTGTGCGCGACTCGTTCAGAATCCACAAACGCGAAGCCACGACTTCGATGTGCCCTGTGGCGAGATTGGGGTTGATCGCCGAAGGCCCGCGCGGCGCAACTTTCCCTTCCACCGCGACCACGTACTCCGGCCGCAATTCTTCGGCGCGGCCGTGCACTGCCGGATCCAGCTCCTCGTGAAAGAGGATCTGAGTAATGCCTTCGCGGTCGCGCAGATCGACGAAGACCACACCGCCGTGGTCGCGGCGGCGATGCACCCACCCCATCAGCACCACGTGCGTGCCTTCGTCAGTGGCGCGCAATTCCCCGCAGGAATGCGTGCGCTGCAACTCGCCCAGAAAATCCAGGGTCAAAGAAGTTTGCATATCGCTTTCTACTCACTCGAGCGCCGCGGTAATCTCCTCCAAACTCAGTTCCCGCTGCTCACCTGTAGACATATTTTTCAGACCATACCGGGCGTTCGCCATTTCATCGTCGCCGATAATCAGCGCAAACCGCGCGCCGAGTTTGTCGGCCAGTTCCAAAACGCGCTTCAATTTCCCTTGCGGCGCCAGTTCCACGCTGGCGGCCGAGGCCGCGCGCAGATGGCGCGCGATTTCCAGGCTGGTCCGCAGCGCCGATTCCCCCACCGGCGCAATCAGCAAGTCCAGCGGCTCGGGCTTGTGCGTGTCTTCCACGCTCATCACCAGCCGGTCCTCTCCAATCGAAAATCCGATGCCCGGCGCATGCACCTTCGACCCCAGCGACTCCGCCAGCCCGTCGTAGCGGCCGCCGCCTAGCACGGAATTCTGCGCGCCCAGCGAGCCGTGGACCACTTCAAACGTGGTCCGCATGTAATAGTCTAGCCCGCGCACCAGCCGCGGCCGCACGGCAAACGGGATTTTCAAGCCGCACAGGTAGCGTTTCACCGCCTCGAAATGCTCGCGGCAGGGGTCGCACAAGTGATCGAGAATCGTGGGCAGCCTATCGATCGCCGCCTGGTCGGCCTCCACTTTGCAATCCAGCACGCGCAGTGGGTTCGTATCCGCGCGCCTCTGGCAATCGCCGCACAAGCTGGGCGCCACCGGCTTCAGTTCCTCGCGCAGCCGGGCCACATATTGCGGGCGGCAATTGGCATCGCCGACAGAATTAATGAGCAGTTGAAACCCTTCCAGCCCGGCGCGCTCAAGCAGATCGATTACCATGGCGATCACTTCCGCATCCACCACCGGCGATTCCGATCCGATAGCCTCCGCGCCGATCTGGTAGAACTGCCGGTAGCGCCCCTTCTGCGGACGCTCGCGCCGGAACATCGGGCCAATGTAATACAGCTTCTGCACGCCGGGCCTCTGGTCGAGCCGGTGCTCGATGTATGCGCGGATCACCGAGGCGGTGTTCTCCGGCCGCAGCGTAAGCGATGTCCCGCCGCGATCCTCGAACGTGTACATCTCCTTGGTGACGATGTCCGTTTCTTCGCCCACGCCCCGCGCAAACAACTGCGTCTCTTCGAGAATCGGCGTGCGGATTTCGTGGTAGTGGTATGAGCGGAAAACCGCGCGCGCAGCTTCTTCCACGCGATTCCACGTCTGGGTGGAAGGAGGCAGTAAGTCCCTGGTCCCTTTGACGGCTTTAATCAAAATAGTTGGAAGCTTTTATGCTAGCATGTCGCGCAGCGCGTCCAGATCGTCTTCGAGGAGGGCGGCGAGGGTGTAGGGGCAAGTCTCAGGAACGTGGAACTCCTTGGCTTTCGCGGTAAGCCCTGTCTCGTCGAAGGCGCCGGTGACGGCATTTCGGTACATTTGCTGGAGCGCTCCTTCCAGGTGGCGCCGCAAACTCGGAGAAGCATCGAGGAACAGCCGGATTTCCTGTCGTCCGTTGACGATCGAAGTTCGCCAACTCGATCCCGCCCGCTCCGGTTGGATGCGCTCCTTGATCAGGTGCATCAGCACGCGCAGAAGCTGAGACTTTACGGCACGCCGGTCGCTTCCAGCCAATCCTTCCACCTCCTCCACCAAATGTTCCAGATCCACTTCCCCGAACTTGCCCTGCCGCAGCAGTTCCGCCGTGTGATCTGCCCACTCGACAAAATCGGTTTCGTACAAAGTCTTCGTCACAGTGCTCATAGAGATTACTCCCAGCATAGAGTATCCGGATCGGCTTCGAGCAACTGCTCTATGGACCACGGGCACTTCTCGGGAATTCCAAGCGTGTTTTTCTGCATCTTAAGTCCGGTTTCCGCTAAAGCGCCACGCACCGCCTGCTGCCAAATCCACTCCAACTCTCCCTCTGCGAACCGGCGGAGACTGGGTGACTGGCGGACGATGTATTTGGCCCGGAACTGCGCGTCCTCAATTGACGCGATCCAGCTCTTTCCGCGCCGTTCCGGCTGGATCTGTTGTTTCACCAGATGCTTCAGCATGCGATACAATTGCGAACTCACCGCGCTGCGGTCGCTTCCACTCAACCCTTCGACCTCCTCCACCAAATGTTCCAAATCCACTTCCCCGAATTTGCCCTGCCGCAGTAGCTCTGCCGTGTGATCCGCCCACTCGACAAAATCGGTTTCGTACAAGGTCTTCGTCACAGTGCTCATAGAGATTACTCCCAGCGTAGAGTATCCGGATCAGCTTCGAACAACTGATCGATCGACCACGGGCATTTCTCGGGAATTCCGAGGGCCATCTTCTGTGATTGGAGTCCAGTTTCTCTCAACGCGTCGCGGACAGCGCGGTGATATGCTTTCTCAAGATCCTCTGCGGCGAAGCGGCGCAGGCTGGGTGAGTTATCGATTCGGGATTCGATTTCAGTAAGAGCATCGCTAATCGACACGATCCAGCTCCTGCCGCGCCGTTGCGGCTGGATTTGCTGTTTCACGAGATGCTTCAGCATTCGTTGTAATTGCGAACTCACCGCGCTGCGGTCGCTTCCACTCAACCCTTCGACCTCCTCCACCAAATGTTCCAAATCCACTTCCCCGAATTTGCCCTGCCGCAGTAGCTCTGCCGTGTGATCCGCCCACTCGACAAAATCGGTTTCGTACAAAGTCTTCGTCACGGTGCTCATAGAGATCACTCCCAGCGTAGAGTATCCGGATCGGCTTCGAGCAACTGATCGATCGACCACGGGCACTTCCCGGGAATTCCGAGCGTGTTCTTTTGTGCGGTAAGTCCGGTTTCCGACAGGGCGTCGCGAATGGCCTCCTGATAGATCTCCTCCAGTTCATTTTTCGCAAAACGGCGAAGGTTAGGCGACTGGCGGATCGTGTACCGTATCCGATTGCGCGCATTGATGATCGACGCTACCCAACTCCTCCCACGCCGTTCCGGTTGGATTTGCTGCTTTACCAGATGTTTGATCATGCGAAGTAACTGGGAATACACCGCGTTGCGGTCCCTTCCACTCAACCCTTCGACCTCCTCCACCAAATGTTCCAGGTCCACTTCCCCGAACTTGCCCTGCCGCAGCAGCTCTGCCGTGTGATCGGCCCACTCGACAAAATCGGTTTCGTATAAAGTCTTCGTCACGGTGCTCATAGAGATCACTCCCAGCGTAGAGTATCCGGATCGGCTTCGAGCAACTGATCGATCGACCACGGGCACTTCTCGGGAATTCCGAGAGCTTTGTCATGCGATTTCAGTCTCGTCTCGCGTAGGGCATCGCGAACCGCCAGGCGATAAACCTTTTCCAGATTCTCCTCTGCGTACCGGCGCAGGCTCGGCGAATCCTCGATCTGAAAATCGATTGCGCCTTGCGCGTTATCGATCGATACGATCCAACTGGATCCCCGCCGTTCGGTCTGGATCTGTTGCTTGACCAGATGTTTCATCATTCGAAGTAGCTGCGACTTCACTGCCCGCCGTTCGCTTCCAGCCAATCCTTCGACTTCCTCCACCAAATGTTCCAGGTCCACTTCCCCGAACTTGCCCTCGCGCAGCAGTTCCGCCGTGTGATCCGCCCATTCGACAAAATCGGTTTCGTACAAGGTCTTCGTCGCTACACTCATAAAAGCCCCTCCTGCCAGCTAAGACAAAAAACCCGTTTCGAGCCGCAGATAACCGATGTGCTTTCCATCTGCGTTCCTCCGTGTCCCTCTGCGGCCAGCATTTTTCGTCAGCGCGCCATACATCTAATGCTAAACCCGTGCCTTGTTCCGCCGCGTGATATCCTCAGTTGTGAATGTTTGCGCGGCAGCGTAAGGCCCGTGTTTTGTTCGGACTCTCGGACGTCATCCTGGCCGCGCTGGCGTTTGAGGGCGCCTACCGAACTCGATCGCTGCTGCACCTGCATTGGGTTTTCTACATCGTCGCCGACCGCAAAGCCCTCGTTCTGGCGTTCACTTTGCTCGCCCTCGTGCTGATCGGCCTTTGGCTGCAGATTTACGACAAACTCGATACCGCCCATCCGCGCATAATCCTACGTGATACTGCCCGCCAATGCGCCTATAACGTGCTCTTCGTCCTGGTGATGCAATACCTGTTCCGCCTGGACCTGAGCCGTCTTTTTCTCGCGCTCTATCTCTCCTACACCTGGGTCGCTCTGCTGCTGTTCCGGCTTACCGCGGGACGCCTGGCCGGTGTCTTGCGCCGCGAATTCGCCGAGCCTCACTATGTCATGGTGGTCGGGACTGACGCGCGGGCACGGCGCTTGGGGGAAGCTTTAGAACGCTCCGCCGATTACGGCGTCCGGCTGCGCGGCTTTCTCAGCGTGAATGGCCTCAGTCCCCATGCCCACGTCCGCGAGCCCGCCAGCCTCGGTTTGCAATCGAGCTACCCGGTCCAGCCCATCGCTGACCTCCCCGCCCTCCTGCGCCTGCACGTGATCGATGAGATCATCTTCGCAGTGGAGAGCGACCACCTTTCGCATCTCGAAGAATACTTCCTGCTTTGTGATGAAGAGGGTGTGCGCACCCGCGTGGCAGTGGACTTTTTTCCCCATGTCAACAGCACCGTATCGCTCGACCGGCTCGGCGCGACCCCTCTGCTCACATTCTCTGCCGCGCCCTACGATGAAATTCGTCTCCTGCTGAAGCGCGCCGTGGACATCGTGCTCGCAGCAGCCGGTCTGGTCGTGCTGTCGCCTCTGATGCTGGTCATCGCGTTGGCCATCCGGCTCACTTCCCCTGGCCCCGCTATCTTCCGCCAGGTTCGCTGCGGCCTCAATGGGCGCCGCTTCCTCTTCTACAAATTCCGCTCCATGTGCGAAAATGCCGAGGAACTGAAGGCTGCTGTAGCCCACCTGAGCACCCGCCAAACCGCTTTCAAAATTCCCGACGACCCCCGCCTCACCCCCGTCGGCCGGTTCCTGCGCAAATTCTCCATCGATGAATGGCCGCAACTGTGGAATGTTTTGCGCGGTGATATGTCACTTGTGGGCCCGCGTCCCGCCATTCCCGTCGAAGTCGATCAGTACCAGGGTTGGCAACGGCGCCGCTTGCGCATGCGTCCTGGATTAACGTGCCTTTGGGCAATCTGCGGCCGCGATGCTGTGGACTTCGAAACCTGGATGAAAATGGATATGCAATACATCGACAATTGGTCTCTCGCGCTCGATTGGAAGATTCTTTTGCGCACCATCCCGCGAGTCCTTACCGGCCGCGGGGCCAACTGACAGGGTGAACTAGAAAGACACATTCATGCACCTGATCCCCACTCAAGACGAGGTTGTTGCCGTCCTGCGCGAGACCGGCGCCTTGCGCGATGGCCACTTTCAGTATCCGACCGGAACGCATTCCAACGAATATCTCCAGGTCCCTCTGGCCATGCGCTATTACCAATATCAGCGCATGCTCAGTGTGGGCCTCAGCCGTCTTTTGCGCGCCAATACCGAAATCCGCGCGCTGGTGCCGCAACTTTCTGTCGTCGCGCCCGCTACCGGAGGTTTGCCCGTCGCTTACGGAGTCTGTGAAGCCCTGCGCGCCCGGCAAGTGTATTGGGCCGAGCGCAAGAACGCCGCGGAACCTCTGCGCTTCCGCCAATACCTCGAACAACTCCCCAACGAGCCGGTGGTGCTCGTCGATGATATTCTGCGAACCGGCAGCCGCTTGGCCGAGTTAAAGCAATTGGTGGAAGCGCGGGGCGTCCAAGTCTTCGGTCTCGCCGTCGTCATCTACCAGCCCACCCCCCAAACACACGATTTTGGCCCTTTGCCGCTCTACTATCTCGCCCGTCTCGAAGCTAGTTATTATGCCGATGCTGCCGGCTGCGAATTGTGCAAACAGAACGTGCCACTCGAAAAGGTGTGGGATTGAGCGGGAATGGGGCAAATGTCCCGTTAAAAATAAGGGGTAATCACCGGCATCCCTTTCATTTTAAGTAAGTTAATACCGAGAAAAATCGGGTGCACAAGCCGAGTGCAAATTATTACAAATGAATTAGTGTATGGGGGTTGGCTCGTTTCGGTGCGGATTTTCCACAGGGTTTTCCACAGCCTCGTGGATAACTCTTCTGATCCCTGTTGCCTTTGCAGTCTCGCTCACTCTGCAGACAGGGTTCGGCATGTCCAGCGCTGACCCGCTGGACTTCGCGCACATCATGCTCATCACCGCAGCCATCACGACCGCTGCCTGGCTGGCCGTGACATTTTTGACCGCCCCCGAGCCTTCCGGGCAACTAGCGGCGGGAGTGTATATTAATAAGGATCTCAGCCGCCGCGGCTGGAAAACCGTGGTGGAGTGAGGAATGATATCCTCATTTCGTGCACACTCCTACAGTCCACCCCAACAAGATGAGGTTGGACTTGACTGTGCCGCCCGATGCGACCATCTTGCTCTTGGAATCCGAGCCGATCATGCGCGCCGCTCTCCATGATGCACTCGAGAGCGCGGGTTATCTGGTCATCACTGCGGGCGAGTTGGGCGAAGCCATCGATCGCCTCGCCGAGACCCCAGCCGATCTGTTGATCACCAATCCGTATGTCTCCAATATGCCCGGACGCGTTGCCGCCGACTATCTGCGCACGAAACAGCACGGATTGCCTGTTCTGCTGGTGGCCGGATTCCTGGAGGATGAGCGCATTGAGATTCAAAACTCAGTCGAGGCGTTTTACACGTTCCCGAAACCGTTCTGCCGCGACGAACTCATCGCCAAAGTGAAGGAAGTCTTGCAGTTGGTCCGGCGGAGAGCGTAGATCGCTACGATTTTCCCATGGATTTCCATACATCCGCCTTCGTCTGTGGAGCCGCGGAGGCATGCACATTGATATAGCGGTCGAAGTCCAGGTTGAGTCTTTCGAGAACCGGGAACAGGGCTTTCACATGATCGTTGGCTGGTTCTCCCGGAGTCACCGTGAAGTCACCCTGGAACAGGACCTTCACCTTGGGAATGTACGCGATCAGCAACCCGTTTGAGTGGGGCGCGGGAAAGACATGGTACATCTCAACGGATACGGTTCCGTCGGAATACACTTTCTTCTCGGCAACCACTTCGATCTTCGCTTTCTTCGGATTCTTCGCAAGCGTGTCGTTCAGCAGTGTTCTGGGAGTGTTGAGCGCTTTCTCCAAAAACGTCTCGTTATTTTTCTGCGTGATCACAATAGCGCCTTCGGCCACCAAGGTGGGTAACCCTCCGGTATGGTCGGAATGCGGATGAGTGTTGAACACGTAGCGGATCGGCTTGTTCGGGATCAGCTTCTTGGTTTCGGCGATGTAAGCGAGCGCGCGCGCCTCCGACTGTCCGGCCTCGAGCATCATGATGTACTCCTTAAACTCGACGATCACCGAATCGTAACTGCCGGCGCCGGTCGTCAGCCGGTAAACGCCATCGCCGAGCTTTTCGGTCGTAACCGTCAACGGCGCAGGAGCCGGCGGCGCTCCGCCCCCCCGTCCGCCACGCCCCCCGGCCGGTGGAGGAACCAGTGTGGCTACATCGGGAGGATTTGCCTTGGCCGCGGTCACATCCACTTCAAAGAAAGGCCAGCCCCCGCGGGTTTCCACGATTTTCGAAGGAACCATCACGCCGCCGAAGTCTTTCCAGCCGGTGTACGTCGCGAGAATGTGCATGTCGCCCATGATGTTCTCCCCGAGCCAAGTCTCCACGCGCTCCACGATGTTCTGTCCGTTCACATACCCGTTGATGACGTAGCTCTTCCCGGAAGGCGCCTTGACCGCCGGGATCCACGTCAAGACGGTGTAGTTCTTGCCCTCGGCCTTGCGATGACTTACGGTGGCATGATTCTCCGCGGCGCCTTTTAGAAAGCCCCATGGCGTGATGTAAAACTCCAGCGAGTTGCCCCAGGGTTGCGAAACGTCGGCCTGCTGCGGCGTAACCTGCTGGAAGAAGGTCCCGGGCGTTACCGTGGTTGAGCCGCCTGCCCCGATGTTGTTGGTGGCTCCGGTAGCCCGTGACGCAGGGGCAGTAAGGTCAATCACGCGAACATAGTTGTTGATTGGCCGCATCGGATCGTGCGTGCCCCTGCACGTCATGTCGGCTGCATTGGCTCCGCACTGTTGAAAGGCCACATCCTTTGCGGACCCGGAATACGTGATGGATTTCAAATCGCCCAATGCGGCTTGCGCCTTGGCGATCACCGCCGTTGGCTCTTGTGCCACGGCGCTGCCACACAGAAGTGCGGAACAGGTTACGAGGAATCGAAGCTTCTGGAACATGGTTTCACCCCCTTATCAGCCCGGTAGCTGAGTGTTAATGCACGGTCTTGGATATTCTATATCGGCTGCACCTCGCGTAGACTACTCCGGGATTACGCAACTCGGCGGAGTTCGGCGCACCCCGGTATCGAAGTGTCGATTCCTTTCAGGTTTTTGTCGAAGAAACAGGGGATTCGATTTTGGCTGGGCGCCAGATTGTCGGAAGCGCTGACGTGGGATGAGATCACCGGCAAGAATGCGTGTTGTAAGCGTCCGTCATCTGAAAAAGACAACGGTGGATCCTGGCCTCCAAAAACGCTATTTGGTAATATTGTTTTGGCCATCGCTTTTAGGATATACTTCCCGTAGTGGCCCAGCCGGGGAGCCGTACCCTAACGCTGGATTCAAGCCAACAGAATTTGGCACAAATGCTCTGTGCGTTCCCAGCCCTGGTATGATTGCACCGGATTGGTCGTATTGTCACCTCCAAGAGGGCAGTTATGGCCTCCGATACACGAGTGTGGAGGCCGGCTATGAATACATTGCAATGGGATTCGTCCCAACTGCATTTCGACTTTCCTATATCGAACCGCGAGGCGAGGTTTAAGGAGCTCTATCTATACATCGCCCACGCTTGTCGCGAAGACTCCATGTTTTCAAGCGTAAAATTGAACAAAATCCTGTTTTTTTCCGATTTCGATGCATACGCGAAGTTTCAAAAGCCGATTACCGGCATGTCATATCAGAAACTTCCACAAGGGCCAGCGCCGAAAGCGCTAGTTGCGCTTCGAGAGGAGATGCTACAAGATGCCGTGGTTCGTTTTGAGAGGCGTGCGGTTCACGACTGGCACAGAGAGCGTGCGATTCCGCTCCGTGAACCGAATCGACTGCTCTTTTCTGCCGAGGAAATCGCGATTGTTGATAAATGGGTCCGATTTTTCTGGAACAAAACGGCGACCTACGTAAGCAACTACTCGCATGGGAAGGCATGGAAGATCGTTCGGCAGGGAGAGCTGATACCTTACGAGGCTGCATTCATTTCAGACGCTCCCGTAACGCCGGAAGACATCGCTAAGGTGAAGGCGTTAGCGGAGCGGTATGGCTGGGCGCTCTAGCAGGCCTTCGCTACAAACCGAATGGATCAAGCCCGGCCTCGGCAACGAACGTTAATAGAAACGGATGAATTTTCCGCCCAATTAGACTACCTCCGGACCAAATGCTCGCCTGATCTGCTTGAGCCAATCATGTTGGGCCTATCCTGGGCAATTGCCAGCAATCCTCAGGTTTTTGACCGTGTCACATGGAACATTCGCCGGGCGCAATCCCGCCCTCTCAATGATGGCGCCGACAAGATCACCGTGTTCTTTTCAATTTAAAACGAAGGGCTTGAGGACGAGGCGGTGCTACATAACTGATTCGCAAGACGATTGAAGGTTGGGGAGCTACGATCAAGATGCCACTACCCGCCCGACGCGCGAAGGCGGTACGCGAGCGGAGTGGCTAGATCGGGCCTTGCGCCGAATCCTCACCGTTCCAAAAGAGACCATCCTAAAAGAAGAAGCCAAAGAGGAACGAAAGCGCGAGAAGAAGTGGCCTGTGAAGAAGAGGCCCAACGTATGAATGCCCGCTACGTGTGCGAGTGGAGTTCACCTACGAACCCGATAGTGTCCGTGACCTGGAAATTGAAAAATCGCTGGTTCCCCCGGGCGCATCCGCCCGGCTCGCCGATATCACTTTCCCTCGGACGCTGCCGTCGATTTTCCGGTATCCGCAAACTGCCGCCGGTATAATTCCGCGTAAACGCTGCCCCGCTCCAGGAGTTCCGCGTGGGTTCCGCGCTCGACAATGCGTCCTTCGTTCACCACGAGGATCTGGTGCGCCTTGACAATTGTGGAGAGACGGTGCGCGATGACGATCGAGGTGCGCCCGCGGAGAGCAACTTCAAATGCCTTCTGGATCGCGGCCTCCGATTCGGAATCCAGATGCGCGGTCGCCTCGTCGAGGATGACGACATCGGGGGCTTTGAGAAGCAGGCGTGCAATCGCCAGGCGCTGCTTCTCGCCTCCTGAAAAACGATATCCGCGGTCACCGCATAGCGTGTCGAGGCCCTTCGGTAGGGAAGAAACGAGCGGCAGGATCTGCGCCGCGCGCAAGGCTTCGGTAAGTTCCGCTTCCGTGGCTTGGGGCCGCGCATAGAGAAGGTTGGCGCGAATGGTGTCGTGGAAAAGATGCGCGTCCTGCATAACGGTGCCCACGCGCTGTTGTAGAGAATCCAGTTTCACCTTGCGAACGTCGATGCCGTTGATCGCCACCGAGCCGCTCTGGACGTCATAGAACCGGGCCACCAGGTGCGTGATGGTGGTCTTCCCCGCGCCGGAGGGGCCGACCAGTGCCACCAGTTGGCCCGGTTCCGCAGAGAAGGTAATGTCACGCAGCACAGTTTCGTCCCGCCTCGTATCGAGCTCGGCGATGGATTCGAGCGATGCCAGCGAGACTTCCGCCGGTGTTGGGTAGTGAAATGAGACATGATCGAAAGAAATCCGTGCCGGACCGCTGGGAACGGAAACGGCATCCGGGGCATCTTGAATCATGGGCGGCACATCGAGCACCTCGAAGACACGCTCAAAGGAAACCAGCGCGGTCACCACGGTGACCTGAATATTGGAAAGCCCCGTGAACGTCACATAGAGGCGAGACAAATAAGAGAGAAACGCCACCACTGTGCCCAAATCCAGCCGGTGCTGAACCGTGAGCACACCGCCCCAGCCGTAAGCGAATGAGGTGGCGATCACCGTCGTGAGCATGATGGCCGAGCCGAAGAGGCGGCCGTAAATCGCGGTCTTGACACCGATAGCGGAAACTCGCCCGGCTTGTGCCTCGAATTCCTTGCTATCCTCCTGGGGCCGGCCGAAAATCTTGGCGACATAGGCGCCCGCGACATTAAACCGTTCGGTCATCAGGCCGCTCATCGCCGCGTTGAGGGTCATGTTCTCGCGCACGATTTGCTGGAGTTTTCGTCCCCAAAAGCGCGCCGGAAGAACAAAGAGCGGCACCAGAATGAGCGCCGCCAGCGTCATCTGCCAGGAAAGCGCGA
>JASIAM010000122.1 GCA_030041985.1 Bryobacteraceae bacterium
CACCACGCCGGAGCGTTTGCAAAGGACCACGGCGCCCGAATCGCGCGCCGTAACGTACTCCATGCCGGTGCCCACAAAGGGAGCGTCGGCGCGCAGCAGCGGAACCGCCTGGCGTTGCATGTTCGATCCCATCAGGGCGCGGTTGGCGTCGTCGTTTTCGAGGAATGGAATGAGGCTGGCGGCCACCGAGACAAGCTGTTTCGGGCTGACGTCAATATATTGGATCTCATCCCGCGGTTTCAGCACGAAGTTACCGGCCTGGCGGGCGTTGCACAGGTCGGGCACAATGCGCCCGTTTTCATCCAGCTCCACGTTGGCCTGAGCGACAATCCACTTGTCCTCTTCCCATGCGGAGAGGTACTCGCAGTGGGCCTCATATTCGGCCGGCTGCTTTTTCGGGGCCATTTTACCGTTAGCCTCTTCGGCTTGCGCCCGCGGCACGATGTCGCCGACCTTATATTCGGTATCGCCCGGATTCAGGATCTTGACCTCGTCGATCACCACGCCTTTGATGACCTTGCGATACGGGCTTTCGATGAACCCGTACTCGTTGATGCGGGCAAAACAGGAAAGCGAGGAGATTAACCCGATGTTCGGACCCTCAGGCGTTTCAATCGGGCAGATGCGTCCGTAATGCGTGGGGTGCACGTCGCGCACTTCAAATCCCGCGCGCTCGCGGCTCAAACCGCCGGGACCCAGAGCCGAAAGGCGCCGCTTGTGGGTGATCTCCGAGAGCGGATTGGTCTGGTCCATGAACTGCGAAAGCTGGCTCGAACCGAAGAATTCGCGGATGGCCGCCATTACCGGCTTGGCGTTCACCAGGTCGTGCGGCATGGCCGTCGACATCTCCTGGTACACCGACATTTTTTCTTTGATGGCCCGCTCCATGCGCACCAGGCCGATGCGGAATTGGTTCTCCAGCAGCTCCCCTACGGCGCGCACGCGGCGGTTCCCCAGGTGATCGATATCATCCACCGCGCCGATGCCTCTGCGCAGCTTGAGCAGGTATTTGATGGTGGAGCGGAAATCCTCGGCATCGAGCGTGCGCTTGTCGAGCGAGGTGGCCTCGGCCTTATCGAACAGCTTGATATTGAATTTCATGCGGCCCACGCGCGAAAAATCGTATTTGCGCGGGTCGAAGAACATGCCCTGGAATAGCTGTGTGGCGGTATCGAGAGTGGGCGGATCGCCCGGGCGCAGCTTGCGGTAAATCTCGATCAAAGCTTCGTTCTGCGTCTTGATGCTGTCTTTTCTAATAGTGGCGGAGATGACGGAGCCCACATCATCGCGGTCGGGGAAGAACACCCCGAACTCTTCGATTCCCGATTCAATGAGCCGGCCGAGCGTCGTAGGAGTAAGTTCGCTATTAGCGTCTGCCAGGACTTCTCCGGTTGACATATCCACCACGTCGTCGATGACGTAGGCGCCTTCGATATCGTTAGGCGCAACTTCCACCTGAGCGATCTTGGCCTTCTGAATGTCTTTCAGCACCGAAGATGTGATCTTTTTGCCCTGCGTGACCACCGTCTCGCCGCTCTTGGCGTTGATCGCATACGACAGCTTCAGACCGGTGAGATTTTCATCTACGTTCCAGTAGAGCTTTTTGTCCCGGATATTGAGCTTGCTCTCGCGGTAAAAGGCTCGAAGAATCTTCTCATCGGTCTTATACCCCAGAGCGCGCAGAAAAACCGATCCGTAGAATTTGCGTTTGCGGTCGATACGGACATAGAGGATGTTCTTGTTGTCGTATTCGAATTCGACCCAGCTTCCCCGGTAGGGGATAATTTTGCCGAGATAGTAGCCTTGGGCAGGAACGCGCTCAAAGAACACGCCGGGAGAGCGGTGCAACTGCGAGACGATCACACGTTCGGTGCCGTTGATGATGAAGGTGCCATTGTCCGTCATCAGCGGAATTTCGCCGAAGAACACTTCCTGCTCTTTGATGTCGCGAACGCTCTTTTTCTGGGTTTCCGGGTCTTTGGCGTAAACAGTGAGGCGAATGGTGACTTTGAGCGGGGCGGCATACGTCATGCCGCGCTCCTGGCACTCCTGCATGTCGTATTTCAACTGCAGCCCGACGGGGTCGCCGCACTTATTGCAGAATGTCACGACGTTCCTGTTAAAGGTGCCGCAGTGCTGACACAAAATATCGCCTGCGTGGAAGGGATCTGTGCGGATGGTGGATCCGCAGTTGCGGCAGGTGGACCGCAGATGATGCAGCCCTTTCAGGTTGCCGCATTTGCATTCCCAGTTTCCAATCGAATAGTCGACAAATTCCAGGTCGCTGACACCGCGGAAATCCGAGATCGGAAATACCGAGCTGAACACGGTTTGCAAGCCGATGTCCTCCCGCTCGTTGGGCAGAAGGTCCATCTGCAAGAACCGCTCGTACGATTTTTTCTGCACCTCGATCAGATTGGGGATGGGAATCGAGGTCTTGATTTTTGAAAAATCGACTCGCTCGGGGACGGCGCCGTTATTTTGAATATCCATTTAACGTTACTCCTGACGGCCGGACAGCCGAAGCAAAGAACTGCGCTTAGGACAGAGCCAACGGCATCGCGGGAGGAGAGTTTTCCCGCAATGCCGAACGATAATTCAATACGGGCAAATGGCGAATGGGTGCCGGAGTTGAATGCGTGTCAAAAACAGGATCTGGGGGAATGCGGAGGCAGAAGTCCTGGGCATTTACAGGAAGACACAAAGATCCCATCTTTGCGGTCCCCCCGGAACAGCAATTAACATGCCAGGATGTTGAGAGCACAGTCACCAATTGGGAAGAATCCGGTTGAATCCTAAGCCCAACTACTCAATATAATTGAACTTCTGCCTGTTGTCAAATGCTTTTAGCTGTCAGCCATCAGCGGTCAGCTTTCAGCCAAACCCTGCTTTAGCTGAAGGCTGAAGGCTGATAGCTCTACTTCACTTCCACCGTCGCGCCGGCGTCGACGAACTTCTTCTTGATGGCCTCGGCCTCTTCCTTGCTCACGCCTTCTTTCACCGGCTTGGGAGCGCCATCCACCAGGTCTTTGGCTTCCTTGAGGCCGAGACTGGTGACTTCGCGTACAGCTTTGATGACGTTAATCTTATTAGCGCCGGCCGCCGTCAGCACCACGGTAAATTCCGTCTTCTCCTCGACCGGGGCAGCCGCGGCTGCTGCACCGCCCGCCGCTCCTCCGGCCATCATGACAGGGGCCGCGGCCGCAGCCGAAACACCCAGTTTTTCCTCGAGCAGTTTGACAAGCTGAGAAGCTTCGAGCAGTGTCAAGCCTTGAATCTGATCCGCTATTGCGTTAATGTCCGCCATTTTCTGAACTCCTAGATAGTAGCTATCAGCAATCAGCTATCAGCAATCAGCTAAAACCTCACAAGCTGATCGCTGAAAGCTGACGGCTGACAGCTTTATTTAAACTTGTTCTCCTTGACGCCCTGATCGATCGCCACCGCCACATTCCGGCCCACCGCGCTGAGCGCGGTCACCAGCCGCTGCGCCGGTGCGTTGATCATGTATAGCAGCTTGGCGAATATCTCCTCCTTGGGAGGCATGTTCGCCAGGTCCTGAATGGCGCTGACGTCAATGACGCGGCCCTCCACCAGGCCCGCTTTGAACGTGAACGCCGGGTTGGTCTTGGCGTAGGTTGTGAGTGCTTTGGCAAGGGCCACCGGGTCGTTGGTGGTATAGGCCACCGAAGTCATACCGCGCAGGTCTTTTAGCACCTGCTCCGCCGCCGTTCCCTCGGAAGCCTTCTCGGCCAGATTGTTCTTTACAACCCGATATTTGCCGCCCGCGCCCCGCACCACCTTGCGCAGCTCGAAATCCTGATCGACCCGCATTTTTTCGTAGCCGGCCACGAACAGGTTCCGGGATTTCTCCAAGTCCTGGCGCAGAGCCTCAAGGTCTTTCTTTTTGTCGTCCTTGCTTTTCATGATTTTCTACCCGCGCTGTTCCGCTAGACGGCCGCAGCCTTTACTGAAAAGGCTGTTGTATCGACTGCCACGCCCGGCCCCATGGTGGAACAAATGGTTGTGCTGCGGACATATTTCCCCTTCGCCACCGCCGGCTTGGCTTTGATCACCGCGGTGATGAGGCTGGCGGCGTTTTCGGCCAGTTTGTCCGCCGTAAAACTGAGCTTGCCCACCGGTGCATGAATAATGCCCGTCTTATCCACCCGGAATTCGACCTTCCCGGCTTTGACTTCGCGCACGGCCCGGCTCACGTCGGGAGTGACCGTGCCTGTCTTGGGGTTCGGCATCAGGCCACGCGGACCCAGAATTTTGCCGAGCTTACCCACGGAGCGCATCATATCCGGTGTGGCGATCACGGCATCGAAATCCGTCCAGCTTTCCGACTGGATTTTGTTCACCATGTCTTCACCGCCCACAAAATCGGCCCCGGCTTCGGTCGCTTCCCTCTGCTTGTCGCCGCTGGCGATCACCAGCACCTTTTTCGATTTGCCCAATCCGTTGGGCATCAGGACGGTACCGCGCACCATCTGGTCGGCATGCTTGGGATCGACGCCCAACCGCATGTGGACCTCTACGGTTTCATCGAACTTGGCGAACTTGATCTTTTGGAGGAGCGGGATAGCGGTCTCAAGAGTGTATTCCCGGGTCTCGATTTGCTTAAGAGCAGCTTGATATTTCTTGCCTGGTTGGCGTGCCATATATCCTCATTGGTGCAAGCGGGTTGCTCAAACGCAGCAAACCTCCCACTGAGCTGTAAAAAGGGACTTCGACCAGCATAACAGAAGATTTTCTATCTGTAAAGGTGAAATCACGAACGAGTTAGGATGGGAGCGTGCCTCGCCTGCTGCTGTTTGCTTCCACGACAGGGTACCAGATTCGCAGTTTCGCCGGCGCTGCCCGCCGGTTGGGAGTCTCGGTCCGGCTCGCCACCGACCGCTGCCATATGCTGGACGACCCTTGGGGGGATGACGCTTTGCCTGTGCGGTTCGACCGGGGCCTGGAGGGAATTGAGGAGTGGATTGAGGCGCTTAGAGCGGAAGCGTTTGATGGAATCGCGGCCGTGGGGGATCGTCCGGCAGTGTTCGCCGCCGCCGCGGCGGAAATGCTCGGGATTCCGTTTCATCCGCTCGCGGCCGCGCAAGCTGCCAACGATAAATATCGTGCCCGCCAGCTTTATCAGGCAGCCGGGCTGCGGGTGCCGGCTTTTTTTCGCGCGACTTTCGATGAGGACCCGCTGGCACTTGCCGGGCGGGCGCCATTTCCCTGTGTGCTAAAACCGTTGGGTCTCTCGGCCAGCCGTGGGGTGATTCGCGTCAATGATCCCGGAGAGTTCGCGGCGGCCTTCCAGCGTATTCAGAAGATGGGCGAGCGCGGCCTGCAGGTGGAAGGCTACATCGAAGGCCGTGAGTTTGCGGTCGAAGGCCTCGTTACGAAAGGCTGTTTCCAGGCGCTCGCCATTTTCGACAAGCCAGACCCGCTCGAAGGTCCCTTTTTCGAAGAGACCATTTATGTGACGCCTTCGCGAGAGACGCTCGCTGTTCAGGAGGAACTACTCGCGGCCACAGCCCGGGCGATCGAGGCCCTCGGTTTACGGTATGGCCCGGTGCATGCAGAGCTGCGCTTTAACAGTAGCGGCGCATGGATCTTGGAGGTTGCCGCGCGGCCCATTGGCGGCCTCTGCGCGCGGGTCTTGCGCTTCGAACCGGATAGCACGCTCGAAGAGCTGATTATCCGGCACGCCCTGGGCGAGGATATTGCGGGCACGCGCCTGTCCGATCCGGCTGCGGGCGTCATGATGATTCCGATTCCGAAAGGCGGGGTTTTCGAATCGGTGGACGGGGTTGATGACGCGCTCGCAACCAGGGATATCGAGGATATTGTAATCACCGCCAAAGAGGGACAACTACTGTTGCCGCTCCCGGAAGGCGCGAGTTATTTGGGCTTCATTTTTGCGCGGGGAAACGGGCCTGACGAAGTGGAAGCAGCGATCCGAAAGGCGCATGCGAAGTTGCGGTTTAGCATTGCCACGGCGCTGGAAACGTGGAAACCTTAGTTGGCAGCCTTACGCTTTTGCTCGGGGCGGAACGAAATCCGGGGGCAACGCTGCGCCTTCACCGAAGAAATAGCCGTCCATCTGCTCGATGAGAAATTCCTGCGCTTCCTTCGTGCCCAGGTTGAGCCGGTATTCATTCATGAGCATTTTCATGTGTTCGACCCACATCTTCCAGGCTTCCTTGGACACGTTTTCGTAGATTTTCTGTCCCAGGGGATGGCCTTCGAAGGGAACCTCGTCAAGGCCTTCCATTTCGCGCTGGAACTTCACGCAAAATACTTTGCGCGCCCCCGCGGGGATAGAGTTACTGATGCCGGTCAAGCCGCCATTGCCACAGCCCATGTATTTCAGGATAGCAGGGTATTAGCCATCAGTAATGCTTTTTGGAAGACGCGATCAGCCCCTCGATATTCACCAGCTCGGTAGGGTAATCGCCGGTGTAGCAGGCGTAGCAATATTCGTGACGATCGTCGGCCACGGCCTTGCGAAGGGCGGACAGCGACAGATAGCAAAGAGAATCGGCTTCGACGAAACGGCGGATCTCTTCGACGCTGTGGGTGGCGGCGATCAACTCGTTGCGGTTCGGCGTATCGACACCATAAAAACAAGGGGAAATGGTGGGCGGGCAGGAGACGCGGATATGCACTTCGGAGGCGCCGGCTTGGCGGACCATGCGGACGATTTTGCGGCTGGTGGTGCCTCGTACGATGGAGTCGTCGACCAGGATGACTCGTTTGCCGCACAAGAGATAGCGGACGGGGTTGAGCTTCAATTTCACGCCGAAATCACGAATGGCCTGGGAGGGTTCGATGAAAGTGCGGCCGACATAGTGATTGCGGATGAGGGCTTGGCGGAAGGGCAGCCCGGATTCGGCGGAATAGCCGATGGCGGCGGCGACGCCGGAATCGGGCACAGGGACCACGAGATCGGCATCGGCGGGGCACTCGCGGGCCAGCAATCGGCCTAATTCTTCGCGCGATTCCTGGACGGGGCGGCCAAAGACCAGGGAATCGGGCCGCGAGAAATATACATGCTCGAAGACGCACTGCGAAAGGGGCCGGTGGGGCGCAAAGCGCTCGCGGGTGAGACCCTCCGGGCCGACGATGACCATTTCGCCGGGTTCGACATCGTGGAGGTAGACAGCGCCAATCAAATCGAAGGCGCAGGTTTCGGAAGCGAACACGTAAGCCTGGCGTCCGCCGGGTACCTCCATTTCGCCCACGGCCAGAGGCCGGAAGCCCTGGGGATCGCGGGCAACCAGAATGCGGTCGCGGGCGGCGCACACGAGGGAAAATGCGCCTTCGATCTGCAGCAGCGCGTCGCGCAGCGCGCCCGCCAGGGTGCGTTCCGAAGAGCGGGCGAGCAGGTGCAGGATGACTTCGGTGTCGCTGGAGGATTGAAAAATGGAACCGCTTGCTTCGAGCTCGCGCCGCAGCGCGAGGGCATTAATGATGTTGCCATTGTGGGCGAGCGCGATCTGGCCTTTGTGGCACGTGACAGAGAAGGGCTGGGCGTTGAGCAGGGCGGTATCGCCGGTAGTGGAGTAGCGCGTGTGGCCTATGGCGAGAGAGCCGCCGAGTTTCGCGATCACCGGTTGGGTGAAGATATCGGCCACGTGGCCCATGGCTTTGTGACAGTGCAGAGTGGCCCCGTCGCTCGAGCAGATACCGGCGCTTTCCTGGCCGCGATGCTGGAGCGCGTAGAGCCCGAGATAGGCGAGGTTGGCCGCGGAGGGATGGCCGTAGATGGCGACGACGCCGCATTCGTCGTGAAATTTATCGGGGACTGGAGACTGGGGGCTGGGGACTGGGGAGTGAAACGTTTTCATATGGCCTCCAACTGGGATGGCAGGGACTGTTCGAAGGCGGCCTCGAGATCGGCGATTGGCCAGCGGCCCAGCATGGCTCCCCCTTTGAGAATCGCGATTTCCTTCTCGATTGTAACGCCCACGACCGGAGCTTCGATGCCGTAGCGAGTGGCGATGCCGGCGACTTCGAGAGGTGATGCGGTGGAGATAAGGATACGAGACGGGGCTTCGTGGAAAAGGAGCCAATCGGGGGGAAGGCCGGTATCGAGATCGATCCATGCGCCTGTGCCGTCAAGGGCACATTCGGCCAAGGCAACCGCAAGGCCGCCATCACTCAGGTCGTGCGCGGATTCGGCGAGGCCTTGGTCGACGATTTCGCGAATGGCGGATTGGACGCGCTTCTCGCGATCCAGGTCGAGAGCGGGCGGCAATCCCCAGAGCTGATTGCGGATAACTTTGGCGTATTGAGAGCTGCCGAATCGGACGGCATCGGCGCTCCCCAGACCACCGAGGAGCATGACGTTCCGGCCGGAGTTGCGGAAGGTGATGCCGATGGGCGGTGCGGTTTTGAGCAGGCCCACAATGCCGACCACTGGGGTGGGATAGATGCCCTCGCCGAGAGTTTCGTTATAGAGGCTCACATTGCCGCCGGTGATGGGGGTTTCAAAGAAGCGGCAGGCTTCAGCCATGCCCTCGATGGCTTCAACCAACTGAGCCATGATTTCGGGCCGCTCGGGATTGCCGAAGTTCAAGCAATTGGTAGCAGCTACCGGCTGGGCGCCCACGACAGAAAGATTGCGGCAGCATTCCGCGACCGCGAGGCGGGCGCCTTCACGCGGGGAAAGATAACAGTAGCGGCCATTACCGTCAAGCGACATGGCGAGCGAAGTACCGGTCTCCTTGACGCGCAGGATAGCGGCATCGCTGCCAGGGCCGGCCAGAGTGTTGGTGCGGACCTGGTAATCGTACTGCTGCCAGATCCAGCGCTTCGAGGAAAGATCCGCAGAGGAGAGGAGAGCGACGAGAGCTTCTTGGGGATTGGGGACTGGGGTCTGGGGACCGGGTGGTTCCATGGGCGCGCGGCGGAGTGGCTCTGTGTGGGGCCGATCGTAGAGCGGAGCTTCGTCGGCGAGGTCGCGGTTGGGAATTTCAGCAACGGTGTGGCCGTGGTGCAAGACGCGCAGTTTGCCATCGTTGGTGACTGCGCCGATTTCGACGGCTTCGAGGCCCCACTTACGGAACACCTGGAAAACTTCGTGTTCGCGGCCTTTATCGGCGACCAGCAGCATGCGCTCCTGGGATTCGGAGAGCATGATTTCGTAGGGAGTCATGCCCGTTTCGCGCTGGGGGACGCGATCGAGTTCGATTTCAATGCCGACTTCGCCGCGGCTGCCCATTTCGCAAGTGGAACAGGTGAGGCCGGCTGCGCCCATATCCTGAATGCCGACGACGGCCCCGGTTTTCATGGCTTCGAGACAAGCTTCGAGCAGAAGCTTTTCGAGGAAGGGATCGCCCACCTGGACATTGGGGCGCTTTTGTTTGGATTCTTCGGTGAACTCGGCAGAGGCCATAGAAGCGCCGTGGATGCCATCGCGGCCGGTGCGCGCGCCTACATAAATGACCGGATTGCCGATGCCCGCGGCTTTGGCGTAGAAGACATCTTCTTTACGGCACACGCCGAGGGCGAACACGTTGACGAGCGGGTTGCCATCGTAGCATTTTTCAAACACGCACTCGCCGCCGATGGTGGGGACACCAAAGCAATTGCCGTAGTGAGCGATGCCGGAGACTACACCGCGGAGGATACGGCGATTACGCGGGCCGGTGGCGGGGTCATCGAGGCGGCCGAAGCGGAGGGAATCAAGCACCGCGACGGGGCGCGCGCCCATAGTAAAGATGTCGCGGAGGATGCCGCCCACGCCAGTAGCCGCGCCTTGAAACGGCTCGATGAAGCTGGGGTGGTTGTGCGATTCGATTTTGAAAGCGGCCACGTAGCCCTGGCCGATATCGACGATGCCGGCATTTTCACCAGGGCCCTGCACGACGAGCTTGCCGCGCGTGGGCAGCTTCTTTAAATGGAGGCGGGAACTTTTATAAGAGCAGTGTTCGCTCCACATGACGCTAAAGATGCCCAGTTCGGTGAAGGTGGGCTCGCGTCCGAGCAGAGAGACGATTTTGGCGTACTCGGAAGGAGTGACAAGCAGGGACTGGGGACTAGGGGTTGGGGACTGGGTTTCGGGATGTGGGGCAGAGCTCGGGACACTGCGTTGTTGCGGCATCGCGACTGTTTTGGGGAGGCGTTTTTTATTGTAACAGATCGACACGACATTTCCTGAAAGCGGAAACTATTTGGCCTCAGACGTTTCGGAGGACGGCTTGGGTTTGGGAGACGCATTCGGCTTTCGTTTTTTGACAGGTACGACTCCGGGTAATATGCGCAGCTCAACGGTGCGGACGCCTTGGTGACGCCGGTGGAATCGGAGTTGGATACCGGAATCGGCTAAAGCGAAGAAGGAGCGGCGGAGTTGTTGCGAGAGGCCTTTGGGAGTCTGGCAGCCGGGGAGGGGTCCGAGTAGCTCGAGGAGTTCGGAAGCGGTGCCGGACCACTGGTTGTGATAGCGCAGGAGGTGGAGCACGGCAGGGACGACGGGGTGAGGAGTGGGCATGATCCCGAAGGCGTCGCGAATTTCGTCCTCATCGGCATCGAGGGAGGGGCTGGCGGCGATGGCGAAGGCGAGGGCGTCCGGGAGGCGGCCGGAAGGCGGTTCAATTTTGGGGAGGCGCCTGAGGGCGGTGCTCACGGCGAAACAGAGGGAGCCGAGGATGGCGGGGAAGGCTTGCTGGAGATTGCGGAGGAGATCCGTTTCGGTGCGGCGCTTTTCCGGTGGAAGGGGCGGCAAATGGATGGTAAAGGAGCGTTCGGCGATTTCGGGAGGACAGGACCAATTCTCGGTGGCGGTAAGCAGGACGGGACGGCGATGGTACTGCTGGAGCGGCTCGGGTTCGGCGTGGTAAGTTTCGCGGAGCGAAGCGCCGAGGCCGGAGGAGAGACGGCAGAGGGCGTCGGGGAGCTGAGGCGGGAGGGTAGAAATGTGGTCGAAGGCAAGAATCCAGTTTTGGCGGGCGGCGGCCAGGAGGTCGCGCACGGTGCCGGGTACGGGTGTAAGGGGAGATGCGCTGGGATCGATCAGGGAACGGAGGACGCGGGCGGCGAAAGTTTTGCCTGAAGAAGGCGGTCCTTGCAGGATGAGGATGGGAAACGGGCCGGAGGGACGCAGGGCAGAGAGCAGCCAAGCCAGGCAGCGAAGCCAGGCGGGGTGGGATGGGAGGTTGAGGCAGGAGCGGAGGGCAGCGAAGGCAGGGCCGCGCTTGGCGGCCACAGGTTCGGGAAGCGGGAGGGTAGAGCGGGAGGTTTGGAAGAGAGCGTTTTCTCCCGAGGTGACTTTCCAGCCGTCGGCGGAGATTTCGATGAAGCGGCGGCCGGAATTGGCGAGATCGAGCAGGATTTGCTGGGGGATGGGATCGGTGCCGCGGACACCGACCCGCCGCCAGACGGCGAAGCCTTGATGGTCGTCGAGGTGGCGCGCTTGCGCTTCGAGGTGATGCAAGAGGACATGGAAGGCGAAGGGTGAAGGGAGGCAAGCAAAAGCGTCGAAGTAGTGGTAGAAGAGCCACTCGCGGAAGGCGGGAGAGCGAACCGGAAGGACGAAGAAGCCATTGGTAGAGGCGTCGCGGAGGCGGATGAAAGCCTGACCATCGGGGGCTGTGAATGGCTCACCGCGTTGCGCGATTTTGAGTAACCGGGCCAGCGGCGAAGGGGAATGGATCAACGCGAACCTCCGATCTCAGTTTGTCCGAGGGAGGTTGGCGGGCCGGGGAAGCGGACTGCGGAAGTAATTGAAAAGCTGGGGAGATATTTTTGGGATTTGGGCGTCACTGGGGGGAACAGGTTGATGGTATACTGCCGGACTCACGATGGGCGAGCGGTTCGCATTCGATGTTTTTCTCAGCCACAGCGCGAAGGACAAGGCGGTGGTGCGGGGGCTGGCGGAACGGCTGCGGCGGGACGGGCTGCGGGTGTGGTTTGACGAATGGGTGCTCCGGCCCGGGGACAACATTCCGGCGAAGATCGAGGAAGGGCTGGAGCATTCGCGAGTGCTGGTGTTGTGCATGTCGGCGCAGGCGTTCGGCTCGGACTGGACGCAGTTGGAGGCGGGGACTTTCCGTTTTCGAGACCCGCTGAATCGAGAGCGGCGGTTTATTCCTTTGCGGCTCGATGAGGAGCCGATTCGAGGCTCACTGGCGCAGTTTCTTTATGTTGATTGGAAGGCGGGGGAGCGGGAGAAAGAGTATCCGAAGCTGGTGGAAGCATGCCGGCGGGAAACGCGCGAGCCAGTTCCGGAGCAGCAAGCGGCCACGGGTGGAATACTCGAGAAAGTCGTCTCACTGGGTAACACCGGCAAGGTCTGGAGTGTGGCGTGGAGTCCCGACGGCCAATACGTCCTTTCCGGAGCTGCCGATAATATCGTGCGGCTGTGGGAGGTCGAATCCGGCGGCTGCCTTCGTGTGCTCGAAGGCCACACTCGCAGCGTAAACACCGTGGCATGGAATCCTGACGGCCAGCGCGTTCTCTCGGGGGGTAATGACAATACGGTGCGGTTGTGGGAGGCGAAGACGGGGCGGTGTCTGCGCGTGTTCGAAGGCCACTCCCGCGGAGTCAATAGTGTGGCGTGGAGTCCCAACGGCCAATACGTCCTCTCCGGAGCTGCCGATAATGTAGTGCGGCTATGGGAGGTCGAATCCGGGCATTGCCTGCGCGTGTTCGAAGGCCACACTCGAGATGTTTACAGCGTGGCATGGAGTCCCTCCGGTAAGCGTTTGCTCTCTGGGGATAGTGACAATACTGTGCGGCTGTGGGACGTCCAGTCCGGCGACTGCCTGCGAGTGCTCAAAGGCCACACTCGCGGTATCAACAGCGTGGCGTGGAGTTCGGACGGCCAGTACGCCCTTTCGGGGGCCGATGACAGTACGCTGCGGCTGTGGGAGGTCGAATCCGGCCAGTGCCTGTGGGTGCTCAAAGGACACAGCGGCGGCGTTAGCAGTGTGGCGTGGAGTCCTAACGGTCAATACCTGCTCTCGGGGGCTGATGATCACACCGTGCGGCTGTGGGAGGCCGAGTTCGGCCAGTGCCTGCGGGTGCTCGAAGGCCACAGCGGCGGCGTTAACAGTGTGGCGTGGAGTTCGGACGGCCAGCGCACCCTCTCCGGGGCTGACGACAATACCATGCGGGTGTGGGACGTACGGAGGGGCCGCTGCCTGCGCGTGTTCGAAGGCCACACTGACAGCGTCTGGAGCGTCGCGTGGAGTTCGGACGGACGGCGCGCCCTCTCCGGGAGCTCCGACAATACCGTGGGGCTGTGGGACCTGGAGTCGGGCCGCTGCTTACGGGTGCTAGAAGGCCACACCGACTGGGTGAGGAGCGTGGCTTGGAGTTCCAACGGGCAGCGCGCCCTCTCTGGGGGCGGGGACGGCACCGTACGGGTCTGGGAGGTGGAGTCGGGCCGCCGCATACGAGTGCTCGGAGGCCATACCGCCATGGTCTGGAGCGTGGCATGGAGTCCGGACGGCCAACGCGCGCTCTCAGGGGCTGATGACAAAACGGTGCGACTGTGGGAGGTGGAAACCGGCCAATGCCTGCGGGTGCTCGAAGGCCACAGCGACAGCGTCAGAAGTGTGACGTGGAGTCCGGACGACCGGTGCGCCCTCTCCGGGTCCGAAGATAATACCGTGCGGGTGTGGGAGGTGGAGACGGGCCGCTGCCTGCAGGTACTCAAAGGCCACACTGCCGGCGTTTGGAGCGTTGCTTGGCGTCCGGGTGGCCGGCACGCCCTCTCCGGGTCCGCTGACAAGACGGTACGGCTGTGGGATGTGGAGACGGGCCGCTGCCTGCGCGTGCTCGAGGGTCACACCGCCAGCGTCTGGAGCGTTGCTTGGCGTCCGGGTGGCCGGCACGCTCTCTCCGGGTCCGCTGACAAGACGGTACGGCTGTGGGATGTGGAGACGGGCCGCTGCCTGCTGGTACTCGAAGCTCACACCGGCTGGGTCAAGAGCGTCGGTTGGAGTTCTGACGGCCAGCGCGTGCTTTCCGGGGCTGTAAACGGAGTGCTGCGGCTACGGAATATCCAGCCGTTTGCCACCACGGCGAAAGCGCCAGAAGAGGCGCAGTACACGAACGCCAAGGTGCTTCTGGTGGGGGACAGTGGCGTGGGCAAGACGGGGCTTTCCAACTATCTTGCCCGTGGCATCAAGGTCGAGGAGGACAAACCTCTCCCTTCTACTGACGGTGCCTGGGCAACCCACTGGCTGTTGCCACACGACAGCAAGAAGTCAGGAGTGGAGCGGGAAATCTGGTTGTGGGATTTCGCGGGGCAGGTGGATTATCGCTTGGTTCAGCAGATCTTCATGGATGGAACGGCGGCGGCCGTGCTGGTTTTCAATCCGCAGAACGAGAATCCTTTCGAGGGGCTTGGCCATTGGAGCCGTGACCTGGAGAAGGCGGCGCGGAAACCCTTTGCCAAACTGCTGGCGGCCGGGCGTATCGATCGCGGCGGGCTGGTGGTGAGCGCCGACAGTATGAACAAGTTCATGCGGGAACGCGGTTTTTCGGGCTTGCTGCATGAGACCAGCGCCAAGACCGGCGCAGGTTGCGAGCAACTTCGCGAGGCCATCGTAAAAGCCATCGACTGGAAGAGCATCCCCGAAACTACCTCGCCCGCGCTGTACCGCCGGATGAAGCAGGAAATTCTGAATCTGCGCGATAGCGGCTTCGTGCTGATCCGCCTGGCTGAGCTGAACCAGAGGATGGAGATGACGCTCGACCGGGAGAATTTTCGGTTAGCGGAGCTCGAGACGGTGGTAAGCTTGCTGGCCGGTCCGGGAATGATCCAGCGGCTGGATTTCGGAGGGTTCATCCTGCTGCGGCCTGAAGTGCTGAGCCGCTATGCCGCCGCGGTGGTGCGGAAGGTGCGAAGGCACCCTCAGGAGTTGGGGTGCATCCGCGAGGACCAATTGCTGGCGGGAGACCTGGATTATCAGGATTTCGAGCGGCTGCCGCGCGAGGATGAGGCAGTGGTGCTGCGCGCGCTGCTCGAAATGCTCGTCGGCCGCGCGTGGTGCTTGCGCCAGCATGTCGATGGCTCGGCGCTGCTGACGTTTCCGAGCTACTTTCGCCGCGAACGAAAGGAGCAGCCGCGGCACCCGAGTGTGCTGGTGACGTATCGCTTTGACGGGCCGGCGGACGAGATCTACGCGACGCTGGTGGTGCGGCTGCACCACACGGCGGCATTTCGGAGCACTGACTTGTGGAGGTCCGCGGCGGATTTCGAGACCGCGACCGGACAAAAGCTGGGGTTCACGATGAAGCCGGAAGGCGAGGGCACATCGCTTCTGGAAGTTTATTTCGAACCGGAAGTGGACGAAAATTCGCGGGTGCTGTTCCTGCGTTACGTGCACGAGCACCTTTTGCAGCAGGGTAAGAATGTGGTGCGGCTGAGACGCTATTTCTGTCCGAACAAGCAGTGCGACGGTTCGCGGCAGGCATTCGGCGACCAAGCGAAGATCGACAAAGCTCTGGCTCCCGGCGGTAAGGGGAAGGTGTTTTGTCCGGATTGCGGCAGGCCGATTCTGCTGCGCGATGTGATCGAGGAGCAGTTCGAATCGCCGGCAGTGAAGGAGAAAGTACGGCAGATGCAGGGCGAGGCTCAAATTGTACTGGATAACGAGAGCCGCGAACTCATTCTGGTGGGACACACATTCTCCATCGTGGCTGAGGCGGGCCAGATTTACTGGGGCTACGCGAACAGCGACCATGGGATCGATGGCGAGATCGAGTTTAAGGACGATCATGGCCGGGCCTCCGGGAAGCGTCTCTATCTGGTGGTCAAGTCCGGCGACGCCTATCTGACGAAGGGCTGGAACGGGGGCACGTACCGTATCAAGAATTTTCCTTGGGCCGATTACTGGCGGCAGCAAGCTTATCCCGTGATGCTAGTCATCCGCACTTCGGATGGAGAAATCTGCTGGATGGATGTGAGCGTTGCGCTGCAACGCGAAACTGCCGGGGAAGAGGAGGCAATGCAAATCGCGCTTATGGGCGAACGGTTTGATGCGGTAAGCGTGCAGCGGTGGCGTACGCGGTTGCTTGTAGGGGAACTCCCCTAATCTGTGCAAGTCCGGACTCGACGTCGCGTATCGCGTTACTGCCCAGAAAAGGGATCGATTCGAGGGGGACAGCGGTCACGATTTCCGAAGCGATGTCAGCTTCTCGATGCGCGCTGCCGGGTCCTCTCGCAAGGCCGTGTCAAGAATTTTGTGTAAACATTCCCGTGGGTTGATGTTTCGAGCCGGCTATACTGGTTGCACCCGAGCGGAGGGTAAGGCTCTGCGGAGACGCAACCTGAGCGCCGACTCGGCGGCCGGGATTCGCCGGGATCGAGCGCAGCTCGTCCCGGCGTTCAGCCAATCCTGGCGGTAATGCGTAAAATCTCG
>JASIAM010000011.1 GCA_030041985.1 Bryobacteraceae bacterium
TATATTGAGCCCCCACAAGACCGCTCTGGTTTGAAAACTGCACTGGTAGCTGGCGCGCTAATCGCTTTGGTCGCCGCCAACATCTACCTCTACACGCAGCTTGATCATGTTCGTACCGATTTGGCCACCACCCGGGGGACCCTTTCGGCTGAACTGGCCAACCTTCGCGATGCGTCCTCGGTGAGTGCCGCTTCTCAGACCAGGCACATCGAGAACTTGACGCAGGAACTGGCCACCGCGCGCGAGCAGGCACGCACGCTTTCGAGCCAAGCCAAGACGGAAGCTACCGCCCGCGCCGAGCAACTCGCCAAGGAGCTGCAAGCCGCGCAGACCCGGTCGCAGCAACAGTTGAGCACAGAGATCAGCGGCGTCAAGCAGTCCGCGGACGCCAATGCCGCCACCCTGACTTCCAAGATTACCGATGTTTCCACCGATGTCGGCGGCGTGAAGACGCAGCTCACCTCGACTCAATCGGATCTGGAGAAAACCATCGCCCAACTCAAGTCCGTGCAGGGCGACCTGGGAGTAACCAGTGGGCTGGTCGCTACCAACGGAACGGAGTTGGCTGCTTTGAAGCTGAAAGGCGAGCGCGACTACCTGGATGTGAAGCTTGGCAAGACGAAGCAGCCGGTCCACTTCGCCGACATCACTCTTCTGCTCAAGAGGACCGACCCCAAGCACAACAAGTTCACCGTAGATGTGATGGCCGACGACAGGCTGACCGAGAAGAAGGACAAAGAGATCGACGAGCCGGTGCAGTTCTATACCGCAAAGGGCGGCCGTACGCCATACGAGCTCGTAATTAATAAGGTGGAAAAGGATCAGATCGTCGGCTATCTTTCGATGCCGAAAGACCGGGCGGCGCGTTAGCCGGTCCTCTGCGGCAGACCTCCCCGCCAAGCCGTCGCAACTCCGGCGAAAGCGGCGGCTCCTGCATTAACGGAAGTTCGCAAATTTGGCTAGCCGGAACAGCGAAAGCTGGCCCGGAACCTAAAGGTTTCCCGCCCAACCGCCGATATAGCGATTGATGGCGGACGATGAACTGGTAGTTCTCGAATTAATGTTGAACCGCTTCCGGCGTTTGATCACCGACTTGCGGCGCGGGGCGCTTTCCCGTAACGACTTTCAACCCTGGGAAGTGGAAATCCTGCTGGATGCCGCCGACTGCCAGTTGGATCGCCGCCGCCGCGCGGATATCCTTCGCCAGTACGAAAGGGCCGTGGAGAAGCAAATGGAACTCGGGCCTGGGCCGCCCATGAAACTCTCCGAGTTTCTCGCAATCCGCGCCCGGCGGGCCGAAAGAACTACTTGAGGACCACGCGCCGCCCTTCGATGCGATAGTCTCCCTGCAGAACGAGCCGGATCGCTTCCGAATAAATCCGATGCTCTTCCACCAGAATGCGTGTGGAAAGCGTCGCGACCGTATCATCGTCGAATACCGGAACGGCTGCCTGTAGCAACACCGGTCCCGCATCCAGGTATTCGTCCACGAAGTGCACGGTACACCCGCTAAGTTTGACCCCGTAATCGAGAGCCTGCCGCTGCGCATCCAAACCGGGAAACGCCGGCAGCAGAGACGGATGGATGTTGAGAATCCGATTCGCATACTCTCGCACAAATCCCGCGCTCAGCACGCGGGTATAACCGGCGAGACAGATCAGGTCCACTTCCTGCTGCCGTAGCGTCTGGATCAGCGTATGATCATAAACCTCCCGGTCTAGGCCTTTGGAGGATATAGCTAAAGCTGGAATGCCGCGCTCCCGGGCTAGCGACAACCCGCGGGCCTCGGGCCGGTTGCTGATGACAATGCCAATCGAGGCATCGAGTGATCCCTTGGCAATGTTTTCCGCAATCGCGTCGAAATTGGAGCCGCGGCCGGACAGCAGAATCGCTAACCGTTTCATTGATACTCTACTCGCGGCCGGCCACGGCGGTGGCCGATCACCGCGCCGATACGGAAAGGAGACTCACCCACCCGGCGAAGCAAACCCTCCGCTTTGCTGGCGGAGCGCCTGGCCACGGCGAAGATCATTCCCACCCCTAAATTGAACGTGCGCCGGTAGTCGTCCACCGGAATGTTCCCGAGGCGGCGCAGCACCTCGAAGAGCGGTGGAATCTTCCAGCACCCGGTCTCGATCACGGCAGCTAGTCCACCGGGCAACATGCGGGGCGTGTTATCCGTAATGCCGCCTCCCGTAATGTGAGCCGCGCCGCGCAAGAGTCCTGCTGCCACCAGTGCCCTGATCGGTTTCAGATAGCTGCGATGAACCGCGAGCAGGGCATCGCCTAAGCTGGATCCGATTTCGGGTAAGCGTGTTGCGGGGGTATGGCCCGCCTGCTCGAACAGCAGCCGCCGCGCCAGCGAGTAGCCATTGGTGTGAAGGCCGGTAGATGGCAGCGCTAGCAAAACGTCACCCTTGCGGATCGAACTGCCGGTGAGCAATTTCCCTTGTTCGGCCGCTCCCACGATGAAACCGGCCAGGTCGTACTCGCCGGAAGCGTACATTCCCGGCATTTCTGCGGTTTCGCCTCCAATCAGAGCGCACCCATTCTGTTTGCAGCCCCGTGCGATGCCCGATACCACCGCAGCAGTCACCGGCGCATCCAATTTACCGGCGGCGAAATAATCGAGGAAAAAAAGCGGCTGCGCGCCTTGCACCGCGATATCGTTGACGCAATGATTCACCAGGTCCTCGCCAATGGTGTCGTGACGCCCTGTGAGGAAGGCGAGCTTCAGCTTGGTGCCTACCCCATCGGCGGAACTCACCAGAACAGGCCGCCGCATCCCTCGCAAACGGTATGCCGCGCCGAAACTTCCGATATCCGTCAGCACTCCGCGGGTGAAGGTCCCGCGCGCCAATCGTTTGATAGAGGATACGGCCCGGCCGGCCTCATCGATATCCACACCCGCATCGCGGTAGCGGACCTGCCTGTGCGTAGACAAATCTCAGTATATGATGCCGCAATCCCGATCACTGGCCCGTGTTATGATTCCGGTTCGCGTGAACGGCGAGGACGAACTGATCGCACGCATTTCTCGAAGGGCGGGACGTTTGGCTCATGGCCTGGTGTTGGGGATCGGGGACGACTGTGCCGTCTTCCGGCCTCAGGGCAGGGAAGATCTGCTGTTCACTACGGACCTGCTGATCGAAGACGTCCACTTTCGCCGCCAGACCCACAGCGCCGCTGATGTGGGCTGGAAAGCCCTGGCGCGAGGGCTGAGCGATGTTGCCGCTATGGGCGGTGAGCCGCGCTTCTTCGTGCTCTCTCTGGCGTTAGCCAGTTGGGTTGACCAGCGCTGGGTGAATGGCTTTTACCGTGGTTTGCTCGATCTCGCGCGCCGTGCGGGCGTGACTTTGGCCGGTGGCGATATGGCGCAGGGCGAAAAACTTGTGTGCGATGTGATGGTGTGTGGCGCAGCGCCTCGCGGACGTTGGCTGCCGCGGAGCGGAGCGCGTCCTGGAGATGGCATCTACGTATCTGGGCTATTGGGGGGCTCGGCGTTGGGTCTGACACGCGGCCCTGCCGGACCGCCTGCGGCGTGGAGGCAGCACGTGCGTCCGCAGCCGCGTCTGGCCCTCGGATCTTTCCTCCGAGAGCGCCTGGCTGCCACCGCTGCCATGGATCTCAGTGACGGACTTTCCACTGATCTGTGGCGGCTCTGCCGGGCATCGAAGGTAAGCGCGACCATCGAAGCGCCCCCGCGGTTCCCGGGCGCCACGTTAGAACAGGCGCTCCATGGCGGAGAGGACTACGAACTGCTCTTCACTGTGCCACCAAAGACTAGCGTTCCCCTACGCTGGAAAGGAGTGCCGCTGACGCGAATCGGCGTGGTTCGGAAGCGAGCCCGGGCGGTGGTGCTGCTCGGTGGAGAGCCGCTAGAGCGTTTGGGTTACGACCATTTCCGTCGCGCGGGTAGAATGAAGCTTTGATTGTCACTGTTACGATTAACCCGGCGATTGACCGGATCATCAGCGTGGATCGGCTGGCTTTTGAAGACCGCGCGTATATCAATTCCACCCGGGAATCCGCAGGCGGGCGAGGCATTAATGCTTCCTGCGTGATCCATTCCTTCGGCGGCGAGACGCTGGCCGTTGTCACCTCCGGCGGTCCCACCGGAAAACGCCTGGCGAAATACCTGGAACATTATGGTTTTCCGGCGTCGCTGGTGCCCATCCGGAACTCCATACGCACCAATTTGACGATTACCGACAAACAGGGGCTAACGGTAAATCTGAACGAAGCCGGCCCCGAGCTGAGCGCGGCCGAAGTGGCGCGTTTCGAGCGGGTACTGCGCAGCAAGCTCGAAGGAGCGGCGTGGCTGATGCTGTGCGGCAGTTTGCCGCAAGGCGTCCCTCCAGCCTCTTTCTACGCCAAGTTGATTGCGCTCGCGCGGCGCAAAAACGTCAAAACGCTGCTCCATACCGGCGGGGATGCATTGAGTCACGGCATCGAGGCGCGGCCTACGGTGGTGACGCCCAACCAACATGAAGCGGAGCGTCTTCTGGGACGCATGTTGCTGACGCGTACTCACTTTTTGGAGGCGGCGGAGCGTATCCGCGGTATGGGGCCCGAATCGGTGGTGCTTTCTCTGGGCAGCCGCGGCGCTGTGGGAGCGTTCGCCGAAGGCCTGGTGGAAGCTGTGCCGCCGCCCATCGACGCAGTATCACCCATCGGTTCCGGCGATGCTCTGGCCGCCGCGTACACCTGGGCGCTGGCGCGCGGCGCTACCTGCACAGACGCTCTCCGCTGGGGTGTTGCCGCAGGAACGGCTTCCGCGCGCCTCGCGGGTATGCAGTTTGCCACTTTGGCTCAGACGACCCAGATCTATAATCAAGTCGAAGTGCGGATCCCTGATTAGGCCGGCGGCTATCCCAGCAACCGCAGGCACACCAGGTGGCCGATTGCTCTGACGACCTGATGCGGCCGGCGGGATTGGAAAAGATTCCGGTACGTCTCCCGGTCCACCACATACACCCGCGGAGCCGGTTCGGACAGCGAGGCTCGTAGCTGTTCCGGGGTCAGCAGAATGTCCAGATACCGGTCCCCGTACCACAAAAGCTGATTGGTCTCATCGAAACGCGGCTGGCCGGCATCGTAGAATGCGATCCGCGATCCTTCCGGGGTGGCCAGCGTAGCCGCCTGGGCGATCGGCCGGATTTCCGCGGCCTGAGCGGTCTTGCGCGGGAACACCGTGATCGCTACCGAGGCGATCGCCCCCACCGCCGCCAGTACTCGCAGGCCCTTCCATATGTAGGCCGGCGGCACAAGCCGTTCGAGTCCGATTGCCGACAGGATCGCAAAGGCCGGGTAAGCGGGCAGCATGTACCGCAAAACGCGGCTCTTGGCAGCCGCACACAGCACAAACACCACGGCGATCCAAATCAATAGCAACCGCAGGCCGCGCACCCCGGTCATTGATTTCTGCCGGATCGCCGTAACCAGGCCCGCCACCAAAAATGGCAGCCACGGCCAATACGACTTCGTAATCATCCAAAGGTACTCTGGCGCGCCCGTGTAGCGCCGCCATGCTGGGGACAGTTCGCCAAACGCCTCCCGGTCGAGCCATGCCATGTGCACCGGCAAGAACCCCGTGCCGTGCAGGGAAAACTGGGTTGCGTACCAGGCCACCGCCGGGACAAATGCGAGCGCGGTGGCAGCCGCAGCGAAGCCGAACGGAGGCTTGCGCCGGTTCACGGCCGCATCGATGACGAAGGCCAGCGGGAGAGCGATTCCCATCAATCCGCGCGTGATTTGCGCCAATCCCGCGCACAGTCCGGCCAGCAAATACCATCGTGGATTTTCTTCCCCCAAAAGCCATCCGCACAAAGAGGCCAGGCACAGGAACGTGAACGGCACGTCCGTCATTCCGCGCGCCGCGTACTTTAAGAAATAAAGACTGCCGCACATGACGGCCATCGCCAGCACCGCCGTGCGCTCCCCCAACATCTGCCGCGCCAACCAGAAGACCAGCAGAATGATGGCCCATCCACACACCGCCGAAGGGAGCCGGTCAACGGCATCCGAGAAGCCGAACACCTTGAAAAGGGCCGCTTCCACCCACACAAACAGCGGCGGATGCTCCAGGGCCGCGTAGCCGTTGGCGGAAACGTCCCACCACTTTCCCGTCAGCACCGTCTCTTTGGCCATCTCGGCATAATGAGCATCGTCATACCCCGCCAGATCCCCCGTACGCAAGGGCGCCAAAAGAAGAACCGCGGAGACGGCCGCGAGCCACCAAAAATAAAACCGGGACCTCCCGTGGTCCTGGAAGGCCTCAGCCTCACCCGTCGAGCCTAATAGAATGCGATAGCCCAATTGTGAAGAAACGCAGCCATGTCCCCTCGCGTTACACCCATATTGAGGAAATAGTGCTTCGAGGACGTTTGGTAATTGGCTTGCTCGCCCTGGCGGCGCCACAGCTCTCCCCCGCTGAAACGGATGCTCCCGTAATCCTCATTTCGATCGACACTCTGCGCGCCGATCACTTGAGCAGCTACGGTGGAAAGCTTCCCACCCCCAACATCGACTCCTTTGCCGAAGGAGGCACACTCTTCACCGCCATCGATTCGCAAATCCCGCTGACACTGCCTTCTCACACTACGCTATTCACCTCCACGTACCCCTTCGCCAACGGGGTCGAAGAAAATGGTGAACGGGTTCCCTCCGGCTTGCTTACTTTGGCGGCCGTTCTGCACGCTCACGGTTACCAAACCGGCGCATTCGTCGGCAGTATCCTTTTACATCGCCGGTTGGGACTCGACCAAGGTTTCGACGTTTACGATAGCCCTTTTCAATTCACTCCGTCCTCGCCCAACACCGCGGAGAATGTAGTCACTGCGAACCCATACGCTTTGCGCGTGCGCCGCGATGGAGCGCTGGTATTGCGCGCGGCGCGCCAGTTCCTCGAGATGCACCACGGCCAGAAAGTCTTCCTCTTCCTCCATCTGTTCGATCTGCATGCGCCCTATGCGCACGCGGCTGGATTGCATACAGCGAACACAGGGGCGCTGCCCGAGTCCGCCGGTTACAATGCCGAACTGGCTTATGTGGACCAGTTGTTGGGACGCTTCCGGCAGTCGCTCGTGGCCGGCGGCTGGTGGGACCGCTCGCTCACCGTGCTGCTCTCCGATCATGGTGAAAGCCTGGGGGAGCACGGCGAATCGAGCCACGGCTACTTCATCTATCAGAGTACTTTATGGGTGCCGCTCATGATCCACTGGCCCCGCCAGGATTCCGCGCCTCCTCTGCCCGCGCGCGCCGGCCAGCCCGGCGGGCTGATAGACGTAGCTCCCACGATCCTGCAGTATCTGGGCATCGCCCGCCCGCCCGCGTTCGCGGGTGAAAGCCTCCTGGGCGCTTCGGCACACCCTGTCTTGAGCGAAAGCGTGTACGCCCGCGATGCTTTTAGCTGGGCGCCTCTGCGCAGCGCGCGGGATGGTTTCTACCAGTTCATCGATGCTCCCAAGCCGGAACTCTACGACCTCCGAAACGATCCGCGCCAGCAAAATAACGTAATCGCCGGCCATGCCTCAGATGCGGCCAGGCTGCGGACCGAACTCGCCAGCCGTGTGACAGTTGCGACACCGGCAACCGCTGCGAACGTACGCAGGAGTACACTGGAATCTTTGGGATATCTGGGTTCAGCCGCTCCGCGTGGCGCCGGTCTCCAGGCGCCCGACCCCAAGGATCGCCTGCGTGAATACAACCTGTTTGAAAGCGATCTGGCTACTCTTTATGATGGACGGCCGGCTATTGCTGCGGCTGCCTTCCGTAAGCTGATTACTCAGGACCCCGCCAACACCATGGCGCGCTACTATCTCGGCGAAGCTTATGTGCGGTCCGGCCAGCCGGAAGAAGCCATTCGCCAATGGAGCGCCGCCGTCAAACGCGATCCGCAATATCAGCCTCTGTACCTGGCATTGGGCGAAGTTTGGCTCGCGCGGCGCGATTACGATAGGGCGCGCACTTTCTTTCTCCAAGCGGCCACGCTGGCGCCTTCCGACCCGGACGCTGTCCGCGGAGTTGCCCTGGCCGAAGATCGCCTGGGCCTCGGCCAGCAAGCCCGCGAGCATTGGACAAAGGCCTGCCAACTCGATCCTGAGTTCGCCGAATGCCGGAGCAAGTCAGGAAAGAACTAACGCCTATGCCGGTTTCCCCATCCGTCTCGAATTCAGCATTGAGCGATCGTTCCTGGTTCGGGAATACTGCCGCTGCCTTCTCGGAGCTGGCTTCATCCCGGCAAAGTAACTTATGGCTCGCGCTGCTGCTGGCGATTGCCATCGCCAGATTTTGGGTCACCCCGCTGCCCTCCAGCTTCTGGGTGGACGAGATGGGAACTGCTTTTGTGGTGCAGCACGGCGCCGATGATCCTACGCTCAAAGTCGCTCCCCAGGTACCGGCTTCGATCTACTATGTGCTGCCTGCCATGGCGCAAAAGCTCTTCGGATTTTCCGAGATTGCCTATCGCGTGCCCTCGCTCGCCGCATTGACGTTGGCGCTGTTGTTCATCGGCCTGATTGCCGGGCGGCTGATCCATCCCCATGCCGGATGGTTCGCCGCTTTCGCTTGTCTCTTCCTGCGCGATTTCAACTTCCAAGCTGCCGATGCCCGCCCATACGCGCTGGCTACCTGTTTTACCGCGGCCTCTCTGTATTTCCTGATCCGCTGGCTCGACCGCGCCCGCTGGGCGGACGCCCTGTTGTTCGCTATTGCCGCGGCTTTTGTCTGGCGTATCCATCTGATCCTCTGGCCGGTCTATGTTCTGTTTGCCGTGTACGCAGTGGCTCGGTTGGCCCGCCACGATACCTCTGTGCGCTGGTGGCAGGCCGCGCTGATCTTTGGGGCAATCGGCGCCTGCCTGGTTCCCATAGTCTTCAACGCGCTGGCTATCTACCGCGGAGCAGCAGCCCACGTTGTGGTCGATGAGCCGAACGGAGGTGCTCTCACCCGCGCGCTCAAGCTCGACCTGGTGTTTCCCATTCTTGCGGCTGCGGCACTGTTAGCGCGCTGGCTGGGCTGGCCGCGCCCCAGCAAAACCGCCTCAGCCGATGCCTGGACCCTGATCCTCGGCTGGTGGCTCGTTCATCCTCTGTGTTTGTACGCGTTTTCCAAGGTAACCGGCAATAGCGTATTCGTATCGCGCTACCTGTATGTCGCCCTGCCGGGCGCCGCATTGATGGCCACTTTGGGTGCGGCGGCTTTTGTGCCCGCTTCGCAATGGAAGCGGGTGTCACTCCTCGCCGGCCTTCTCCTGGTAGTGTTCATGGGGCGTTGGAATCGCTTGCTGCTGAATCATAGCGGCTCGGATTGGCGCACCGCCGCCCAGCAATTAGAGCGTGCCGCCGCCGGGCGCCCTGCTCCGGTGATCTGCCCCAGTCCGTTTATCGAAGCCCAAACGCCGGTTTGGCAGCCCGATTACCCGACTGCGAGCTTTCTCTATTCGCAATTGCTGCTCTACCGTGTCCCCGGCAGACTGTATCCCTTCCCTTACAGCCCATCGCCGGAAGCCACTAGCTTCGCGGCGCAACTCTCCCAGGGCGATCTTCTCCGCGCCGGCCGTTTCTTCCTCTACGGAAGCGACAAAAAGGTGGAGTTCTGGCGCACCTGGTTCAGCGCCCGCCCCGAGTTCGCGGGCTGGCGCAACGAGCAAATCGGCCTCTACGGTGACGTCGAAGTGGATGAGTTCGCGCGGGGGGAAGTAGCAGACAGCCAATGACCAGCCGGGGCAGGGTGCATCACTTCCGGTGCTAGAATGTGGCAATGAATGAGAGTTTGGCAGAGCCTCGCGCACATTTTGTCCCACTGGTGATGCCGGGTTGGAAAACAGCGGTAAGTTGGATCTCTGCGGTGGTGCTGGCCATTGTATTTCTCTCGGCCGGCCTCTTCAAGATTACAGACACACAGACGGCAGCGGTGCTGATGCATCAAGCACGCGTGCCGGAAAGTCTGAGTCTGTTGGCCGCTGTACTATTCGGCATTGCCGAGACCACGAGTGGCGTGCTCATTCTGTTGCCGCGCTTCCGGCGTTGGGGGGCCATCTCGACAGGTGTGCTGCTTGCGGCCTTCATCACTTACATCGGTATCAACTACGGCGCTCTGCATGGCCAGGATTGCACGTGCTTTCCCTGGCTGAAGCGCACGGTGGGTCCCGGCTTTTTTGCCGGTGATGGCGCCATGCTGTTAATGGCTGTTCTGGCTGGGATGTGGTCGCGGACAGCAAGCGGGCTCCGGACCGCATTCGTGATCCTGGGCGCAGTCGCCGTGCTTGCCGGTGTTTCGTATGGCGTCAGCGCGGCGCGAGTGACCGGCGTCAAAGCGCCCGAGAGCATCACGGTGGCCGGCCAGCCGTATTCTTTGCAACAGGGCAAGATCTTCGTGTTCTTTTTCAACCCCGAGTGCCTGCACTGCCTCGATGCGGCCACGCGCATGTCGCAATACAACTGGGGCGATACGCGGGTGGTCGCCATTCCCACACAGGAACCCCAATTCGGCCCCGGCTTTCTGGAGCGCACCAAGCTGAAAGCAGCGCTCTCGAATGACCTGCAACCGATGAAAGCGGTATTTCCTTTTGTCAATGCGCCCGCGGGCGTGGCCTTGGAGAATGGCCGGGAAAAAGCGCCGATTACGAAATTCGAGGATCAGGAACCCGGAGCTACGCTCAAGCAATTAGGCTTTGTAAAGTAAGAAAAGAAAGCCCCACAATTAGTGAGTGTAGTGTCCACGAAGTGGCTGGACAAAAGCCGCCGTCCTTCACGCGTTGGCAGGTGGAAACGCCTGCCCCACCAAAAGCGCTGAGGTGTAGCGGGGCCGCTGGGATCGCGCCCGCCCTCCTGGCACGAACAATCGATTGTGCCGTGGATCTCTGTTGTTCGTGAAGCTGCCATGCGCCTGCGAAAATCAGTTTAGATCCCCCGCCGGCACCGGAGACTCCTGGAAGACCCGCCGGTACAGATCTTCGCCATGACTCGTCGGGAGTGGCTCACCTTCGATGAGCCGGAATGTGCGGCTGCCGTCGGCCAGTCTCTCTGCCCGAAGGAACAGGGCGTCCCCTCTTTTCTCGGCATAGAAACCATCGGCCAGATCGAACAGGTGAGTCACATAAAAGACCTTGATATTGCTCTCGAGCAGCGCATGAACAATTTGCCTCGCAATTTCCGAACCCTCTCTTTCGTTTGTCGAGGCGAATGACTCGTTCATCAACACAAGACTGTTGGGAACTAACTTCTCTACGATAGAGCTCATTCTCTTCAGCTCCTCATCCAGCTTGCCGCTCTTCATCTGAGAGTCCTCTTCACGCTTAAAGTGTGTAAACATACCGGAACAGATGTTCGCGCGGCAGGACTCCGCCGCCACGAACATGCCGCACTGCATCATCAGTTGCGCCTGGCCAAGACTGCGCAGTAGAGTGGACTTGCCGCCCCGGTTCGCCCCCGTAATCACGATGAGGGACTTATTTTCTCCGCTCACATCGTTCCCTACCGCTCTGCCGTCGATACACAAACTTAAGCAGACATCATAAATCCCCCGCGCGGAGAAGGCCTGTGTTCCGCCGGACACTGGTTCTGGAAAACAGAATGGCTCCCCCTTCCCACTTAACCGCTCGCAAAGGTTGAGGCACGCGATATAAAACCCCATTTCCAGCCGCAGCATTTGAAAAAAGCTCAGAATATGGTCTGTGGACTGTCCCAGGGCCGCGGCAACATGGCCGATTCCGCGGCTTTGAATTTCGGACAGTGCACGAAACCCGCCTTCGTCGCGATCGGCGATCTCGTACACAAACGATTCGTCGCCGTCCCACCCCAGCCAGCTCTGAACCCTTTCCTTCCAACTCAATTTCAGATCCGGAAGCTTGCGCAGAACGTAGTTCGTTCCCTTTAAGTCCTTGTCGAGATCGGCGGTCATCAGAATGCCGGCGGGAAATTCCAGGCGGCGCAGGTGCTCCTCGATGATGCTGAGGTATTCGTCATCCAATTCTTTGGTGAGCATTCCGAAGAATCGTTTAAACCCTTCCGAACGGAATTCCGAGCCATGATTATCGGCAACTTGCCTAAGTTGCTTCAGTAGGGCTGAGAAGATCTCAAGAACATCGACCGCCCGGTGCAAAGCGCTCGAAGGAATATCTGACGTCCAACCCCATACTCTTCTTTCCCGGTCGATTGCCTCGACTGCAATCCGGTAGATTTGCTTGACTAGATCCGGATGTGCGATGCAGTCTTGGAGCACGTGTTGACGGTACAGAATAGCGCCCGGCTCTAAAAGACTGGTCAGCACAGCCGTCTTTACAACTTCGAGCAGGAATTCGTCGCCGCCTGCCATGGATTCGAACAGCGTGTCGAGCCCGAAATCCTTGGTCAAGTCAATGGAGTTGGGCGGGACGTACGTGTGCAACTGGAAATCCTGGTCCCGGTACATCAGTAAAGCTTTCATGGCTTCTTCGCGCTCCGCATAACACGTCCTTTGACCATCTCGTAGGTAAGCCGGTGCTTCTCCGCGATGGCTGCCGCAAAGGCGAGCCCGTCCGGCGGCCGCCGCACCACCTTGAAAGTCCGGAGCGCCGGATCTTTCGGGTCCACAGTGCTCACCATGCTCACTGTTGTTTTGCTCAGGGCCGCCAGTTCGTCAAGAAAGGTCACCGTCACACAAAGTAGATCTAACTCGATCACTCGCTCCATGACCCGCTTACTCAAAAAGAGAGCGTCATTTAAGGTTGTCGAGAGAAAGCTCTCGTTCATGATCAGTATGCTATCCGCAGTCGCGTCCTCGAGAATACGGCGGATTCGAATTAATTCGTCTTCGAGTTTGCCGGTCAGGCTCCGGAGATCTTCCTCCCTCTCAAAATGCGTGAAAAGCCTGTCCCACAAGAACAAGCGCGCGTTGCCCCCCGCTACCGGACAACCGATACTGCCCAGATAATGCATTTGTCCGAATGTGCGGGAGAAAGTAGTTTTTCCGCCCTGGTTCGGTCCCGATACGACCACGATGCGCTCCGGATCGGCCAACTCGAAATCGTTGGTGACGACCGGGGAACGCTCCCGGATCAGCCGGCTCGCGAGAGCCAGGTCGAACACTCCATAGCCGGACACTTCTTTGGAATGGCTAACGGCCGGATAGCAGATCACTAAGCCCGCGCTGCGGAACTGCTTCATATATTCCGCGCAGGAAATATAGAACTGTACTTCCCGGTCGAATGCCGCAATTACCGGATTCAGATAGGCGACGTAACGCTCCGTGTATTGTTCGAACGATGCAAACATCTCCGGAAATGCTTGAACCACCAGATCCAAGACTGCCGCTTCGACATGGTTCATCTCCCCTGCAGCGCTAAAGCGGAACCGGTACTGCCTCGGCGCGCCCTGTTTGAACCGCTCGAAAGTTTCGAGCACGTCAGCGCCATAGTCCGGTTCCGACTGACAGCGGCTCACCTTGATGCGCTTGCCTACAATGTGTATGCGATATCGGATATTGGAGAGACCCGACCGGACTCGCTGAGTATCGGTGGCTAGCGAAATAAAGTCTTCCGACTCCGTGTAAGCAAGTAGATACTCGCGCAGACCAAGAAAGCCGTCTGAGTGAAGATTGGCGTTTCGCAGATCTTCGGTTAGATGGCTCACCGCCCGGCAGTAAGTCTCAATCGCGCTCAGCAATGCGCTTTGCTTCTGATGTTTGTAATAAAGCTTTTCGCTTCGTGCCAGGTCGGCACGCATCGTTCGCATCTCCTGTGCGAACGATTGGATAGACTTCCACAGGCTTTCGTTCTCCAGATCCCGAAAAACATCATGCCGGTAGTTGATTTCATTGGCATCCCTGAGCGGAGTGTAGAAGAAGGGCCGTAAATCGTACTCGTCCTTGCCGGCAACAATGGACGAAATAACTTGGTCGAGACTAAGATCCGACAAAAACTCGGGGGCTTCCACACGATTCTGAGCGCTCCCGGGTTTCTCGAAAAGAATGCTCTGAAAACGGAGGGCAACAACTTTTTGGGATGGCAGATCGGCCGTTGGCGCTCCTGCCGAATTCCCCGATTGGGTTAGCATGGTGAAGCTGGCTCCGGTTCGAATTCACTTCCGAGGAGTCATCTTCCCACTAAACAGATGGGCGGTTAGCGGCGGACTCCAACACCCACGCTACCTCATCAGTATCTCAGCAAAAGAAAACCCCTGTCAATCCGCGACCGAATGCGGCGAATGCGAGTCTAAGTATCAGGTCTGCGGCGCGCTCGGAAAATGCCGGTTCGCCGGCCTCGGCTGGGCCGTACCTGCCAATAACCTGGGCAGAATCAAATCGTTGACGGAACGGGTCCGCTGACTTCATAATAGTGACGGCAGGTGTTGGGGTCCGCCTTTGGAAAACATCCCATTCGGGGAAGATGACTCCTAGGGGATCTGGGCGGCGCCGGCGCCTTTCACCGTCATCGATTCCCCAGTTTCTCGTGCGCGAAGAGGAGTCATGCGAGAGTCGAACCCCTCGGGCGAATTGAATTCGTCGCAGAAGCTGCACCTTCTGACGAGCTGTCAGTACGCAGATAAGCTGCTCTCGGAGATCGAAGCGGCGCTTTCCTCCGCCACTTCGAAATCTGCATTCCCCAAATTCAACGTGGATATCACTCCGGCGCAGACCAAGGTCGTCCAGGACTATCTTTCGCAATTCCGCGCGCAGATGCTGCGCGTGCTGGCCAGTCAAGATATTGCGCCGCCCCTTCCCAACGTAGGCTCCATTCATTCCATCCGCGTCACCCTTACCTTCATTCGAATTGCCTTTGAGGAATGCACGCCCGATCGAATGCGGGGCTACGGCGAGTTACCTGCCTCCAGGGTGCGGGAGTTGAACGGGATTGTCGGTGAGATGACGGCAACCGTGGAAAAATTGCAGCAATATCTCGCCCAAGGACTCGGACAGGATCTTGAGGCCCGTCTGGACAGACTGGCCTCTACCAATGACGAAATTAACTTGCTAAGAGACCTGGAACGCATCATCAACAACCGCGGTCTCGTCGAGTTCCGGCCGGTAGTTTCCATGATCCTGGACCGGCTGGAGCACCAGAGTTTCGAGATCGCGCTGTTCGGCCGGGTTAGCTCCGGCAAATCATCCCTGCTCAACTACATCGCCGGAGAGAATGTGCTCCCGGTGGGGGTGAATCCGATCACTGCGGTGCCAACCAGGATGGCTTTTGGGAATGAGCCAAGCTTGTCCATCTGGTTTGCGCACAAATCCGCTGAGCGAACCGAAACGAGCCGGCTTGCGGAATTCGTTACGGAGCAACTCAATCCCGGAAATTCGAAGCATGTTACGCGCATCACTGTAGAACTGCCTTCCGAGCGCCTGCGCGATGGGGTTGTACTCGTGGATACGCCGGGTCTCGGCTCTCTGGCAACCGCCGGCGCCGTGGAAACGCTCGCCTACCTTCCTCGCTGTGATTTGGGTGTTGTGCTGGTGGATGCGGGCGCCACCCTAACACAAGACGATCTGGGAACAATTCGTGCCCTTTATGAAGCAGGCATTCCGGCGAGTGTCCTGCTCAGCAAAGCCGATGTCTTGACTCCAGAGGATCGGGCCCATGCGTCCGAATACATCGCCGGTCATATCCGAAGAGAGTTGGAAGTCAACCTTTCCGTCCACCCCGTCAGTGTGAAGCCGGAATTTTCCTTTCTTCTGGATCAATGGCTTCAGCAGGAAATTGCTCCCTTGCTCGATTGCCATCAGCAACTCGCGCAGGAGTCGATCCGGCGGAAGATCGGGGCGCTCCGCGAATCGGTAGCGACCGCCCTGACCATCCGTCTGGAACGTTCTCACGGAAAAGCACAGCCCGATACCGGGACGCTGCAAAATGTCGACGGTATTTTAAGGAATGCCTCAGGACGTTTCGAAGTAGCGCGGGAGGAATGCTTGAAGGTGACCGACGAAGTCCGCCAATTTGGCGATACTGCGTTGCAGCAGGCCGCATCGCAAATCCTTCAACGATGGGAGGAAAACCGCGATCGCGCCGATTGGGCGGGACCTTTGGCGGATGCCATCACCAGCCAGGCAGCCGAGAAAGCCGCTTTGGCCTACGCGACACTCAACGCACTTGCCAAGGATCTTTCACGAGCGCTCCGTTCGGCCGCCGAAGCTCTCGCTTCACCGGACCCGCCTAGCGATGACGAACTGAGCAGCCTGGTTAAGGAAATGCCGCGTATCGATGCCGGCACGCTGGGTTCTGGTTCTCGTCCCAAATTGCTGCTGGTCCGCTGGCGGTGGATGGCGAAACGGCAGATCGAGAGCAGCCTGCGGGACCAGTTCGGACCCGAAGTCGCGGAGGCATTTTCCTCGTATGGAAGAATGCTCGAAGCCTGGACGCGCAGGATACTTGCGGACCTCCAGCGGCATTTCGAAGCGGGGGCCGACGGCTATCGCGCTCATTTTCGCAGTCTTGCCGCGTCCGCATCGGCGCCAGTTGACAAAGAAGCTCTGCAGCGCGATTTGGACCGGCTGATGAGTGTGGAATCGGGCGCAAACAGCGGGCGAGGCTCTGATTGAACATGCCGGCCGATGAGGAACTCCAGCCCGGACTGCTTCGCGGCTTTGATCACTTCAAATTGGAACTCGCCGCTGTGATCCGGTCTCTGCGTCAGATCGCCGGGAAGCAAAAAGATGCGCAAAAATCCGATGAGTGCCGCAAACTTCTTGCGCGCCTGGCCGAAGATCGCTTCAATCTGGTTGTCGCCGGACAGTTCAGCCGTGGCAAGACCTCGCTCATGAATGCGATTTTGGGCGTGGACCGGCTCCCTACCGGTATCCTGCCGTTAACCTCCGTGATCACCGCCGTTTCCTATGGGGACCGCGAACGCGTCTTGGTCCACTGGGACCGGTGGTCATACACGTCGGAGATTTCCCTTCGTGAGCTTCCTGAATACGTTACGCAGGAGGGTAATCCCGGAAACCGAAAACGCGTGCGCTCTGTCGAAGTGCAGCTTCCTCTCGAGCTTCTGCGCCTGGGATTCTATTTCGTGGATACACCTGGCATCGGTTCGGCGATCGCCGCGAATACCGCCACCACGACATCATTCCTGCCGGAGGCTGATGCGGTCATCTTCGTAACCAGTTTTGAGTCGCCACTCACCGAGGCCGAACTCAATTTCTTTGAGCAAGTCCGCGCGTATGTCCGAAAGATCTTTGTAGTTATCAATAAGCGAGACCTGGCGCCTACCGAGTCTCAGGATTCCGTCCTGAAGTTCGTGGAGCGGCAACTCAAGGAGATCTGCGGGGACCCGTGTCCGCGCATCTACTCTGTTTCGGCTCGGGACGGGCTGCGGGCGAAACAGAATTCCGATACCGATGCGCTTCAACACAGCGGGATTCCACAGTTGGAGACGGATTTAATTCAATTCCTCGATACGGACAAAATGCATGATTTTCTCGAGCGCATTTCGGGCCGTGCATCAGCTATTTTGTCCCGGCTAATTGAGGAATACGAGTTGTCGCAATCGGTGAGCGCCGATGCGGAGAAGAGGAGAAGCCTCGAAGAGGCACTAAGCCAACGGGTGAACCAGATCCGGGGCGGTTGGGAACGCAGCAAGGTATCCCTTCGCGGCAAGCTGGCCGGCGCCTTGGTTGCCCGCTTCGAACCGGCCCTCGAACGCCCTTTGGCGGAAATCCGCGCTACAGCCGAGCAGAACATCATTCAATACGTGGATGGGCAGGCGTCTTTCACCGATTCATTCAACGCGGGATTGGCGGCGGCGGTTGACAGCAGCGCTCAGCGCATCCTGACTGACTGGCTGAGCGAAACGCAGCGCGAGCTCCGGCAGGTGGTGGATGCTGTCGCCCACGAAGAACTGCGCGACGTTTTGCAGGGACTTCTCGAGATAGACCAGTCGCAATCGACTGAGGGCCGTATCAGTGAAATCCTTAGAGATCTGTCCCTATCCTTCCGCAGAACCTCACCCGATCTCTGGAATTTTAACCTTCCCTGGTGGATGGAGCCGTTGCTTTCCATCCGCGTGATTAGAGGGAGGATTAGGCGGTGGTGTCTCAAGCGTCTCGATAAGCTGGTTCCTAAGTTCTACTGTGAAGTTCTCCGGTTGTGGAACGTGGCGGCAGAGGACTGGACCGAGCAGTTGGACCACGCACTAAGTGAAGTGATTACGAGCACCGCTGAGAGTCAGCTTCACACGCTCACCAGAACGGTGGATCGTGAGGAGCGGGACACTCTCACTCAGATCCGTTGCCGCCTTAATCGAGTCAACTCCTCGTTGAGCCACATCGATTTCCCCCACGGCCCACCGGCCTCGGGCGGCATTGTGGAAACAGATCATGTGCCGCGATCGGATGTAACAGCGCGCTGCCTGATTTGCGTGCAAGTCGAAGCGGGGCTGTTTGAGTTCATGCGCCACCGCCAATATGAACTGAGCACGAGCGCGCCGGATCAGGCCGCTCATGCCGAACAGAGCGGCTTCTGCGGTTTGCACACCTGGCAATATGAAGCGATCGCCTCTCCCCAGGGCGTCTGCACCGCCTATCCGGCGGTCTTGTCTACCATGCAGCGCCGCCTTCGCTCGTTGGCGAGGCGAGCTTCGTCCACGGTTGGCCTAGCGGAGGCAGTCGCCGAGACTCTGCCGCGGGCCATTAAGTGCCGCGCCTGCCAATTGATTGCCGGTATCGAGCGAACCGCCGCCCATGAAATCGTTTCCCGGTTGGCCTCTTCCGGAGAAAGCGCTGACTTACCACCGTTGTGTATGCGCCATTTGCATTCTGTCTTGCTCGCGAAGCCCAACCTCGAAACCGCGCGGCTTCTAGTCGAGGAACAATCTCGTGTGTTGGAACGAGTGAGCGAGCACATGCAGCGGTACGCAATCAAACACGAAGCGGTTCGCAGAGAACTCGCTACGGAACTTGAACACCGAGCCTACGAAATCGGGTTGTCAAGACTGGCCGGACTTCGCAGTACTGTAGCGCCTTGGAAAACCGATCCCGATTGAGAGATACTCCAGTCTACCTGGAACGTAGTCCAAGCACGGATTGGATGACCATGATTCGAGTCCGTTGCCGATGTATCGCTTGGCGCCACAAGCCAGCGGCAACCCGTTTCATTCCGGAGGCCGGCGCTGGTTGTCGTGCCACGCCCGATAATACGGTTCGGAGAATTCGGGATAGAGCACGAGCCATTGCACAAGGTTCACAATATGGCTGCTCTCTAGCGCTACCCGTAGCTTTGGGTTCTTTAAGCCCCTGCGCAAGATAGTCCGGATCACTTCACTGCTATCTTCCATTTCAAAGCAGTTTTGAAACACGGCTTCATTGGCGATGCGGTCGCGCAAAATAGTTCTGATCGCATACCGAACGCGATAAGCATGTTCCGCCGGGTCATAGACTCGCGGCAGGTACATTAGGATTCAGCGAATCAGCGTGAAAGTATTGGACTCCGCTGCCTCTGGCTGGCGCGGTTCCGCGAAAGAGAGGTCTACCACTCGAACTCGCTGCCCTTCGGCGAACTCTTGTAGCAGGATTTCAGCCCCGTTACAAAACCGGACCGCATCCCGGTACTGGTTTTCTTCCGCGGTAAGTTGGGTGAACATGACCTCTTCTACTGTTCCTACGGCAGCCTTGTGTTGCAGGCTCCGTTGCACACCGATTAGCAACAAGCGGGCGCCAGGTGGAACACAGACGGCTGGCACAGAATCCCCAACCGGCCCCCAAAGAAGCTTCCATAGGCCAGCCCAAAAGCTAGTTTGCGCCCGAACGTTTGCATGAATCCGCTCAATCCCTTTGTTCCATGGCGCAAGCCCTACTGCACCCGTCGAGAACCGGAAAGTAACCAACTCTTCCCCCTCGACCGCCAAGCGGTTCCGAATACCCATCAGCGAATAGTCACACATATCCTTTGCCTCCCTTGAGCCAATAGGCTCTAGCAATGCTAAGTGGGAACTTCAGGAATACACGATCTAACTTCCTGTAACGGTTCCCGCTACAGGAGTCATTGGCCGCGTAGCGACGTGATGCGAACTCCACCGCTTTGGACTTAGGTTACACTAATCCCCTTACCTTGTCAATACATTGGGCCGAACATGCAGTGGGTCCGAACAGTTCGAACACAGCGAGCCGAAAGCGGCAAGGTCTGTTGGGTTAGGCTGCGCATGACTCACATGACTCGCAACACCAACCTCACAACACGGCGCCTACTGAGGCAATCGGGATGGGCATAACATGTCTCTTCACACAATCCGAAACTTAACGCCTGCTACGGTCAAAACTACGCCCGCAACCAGTAATGAAAGTAGCCATAAAATAGGATTTCCATGAATCGCCCGGCCAGCGGCAAAGCCTAGACCGCACAGAAGGACAAGCGCGATGACAATTGCTAACCACGAAGTTGCCGGCCGGATAGCGCCGGCAATTAAAGGAATCAGAGCGCCGAAGAAGTTACACGTACTGGATACAACAGCCCTAATCGCAGTCTCGATCAGAATGGTCCTGCCGAGATTGGTGGTGGCGAGACGGCCTTGTGTGGTCAGGTTCAACTGACGCTCGGCTCTGGCTAGCGAGCCCCGGAGGCGAATCAACTCTGCCGTAAAGAATACAAAAATGCCGGATGCCGACGACGCCGCGGAGATCCGAAAAGCCAGTCCGATGGTTATCGGATCCGAAGATTCGAAGATCCGGCCCGCGGCGAGCGTTAGGGCAGTCAGTATTCCGTCGGTTACACCGATCACAAGCGCGAATACCTGGCTGCTATCGTGGAATAAGCTGCGCACTATCGTTCCCGTTTCACGCGCTCCACAGTCTTGGCTCCCGCGACAAGCTGATCGATGCTATGGACCACCGCGCCAGTCTGTTCGATCGCCTCAACCAGGGCTTCATACTCAATTTTTTCGCCTTCGACGGTTAAGTTCATACCGACTGTCTCAATATCGATTTCCGTCACTGTAATATTGAAACCTTCAACGCCAGCTACTCCCTCGATTGCTTCCCCGACTTCGAGAATAGTCGGGCGGCTAATCGCCTTGTCGACATCCAATACAAGCCTGCGAATATTCATGCTAGTAAGTTATTCACGCAATTGCTTTACCAAGTAACTTCATGTCCAGGCAAAACGCCGCCCGCACGAGAGCATTTTTATTGCGATACCGTCAATGCAGGAATGCCGCCCGGCCTGCAAACTGCGCCCCACCGTCTAATCCCTCTTCGATTCTCAGAAACTGATTGAACTTTGCAACGCGCTCACTCCTGCAACCAGATCCGGTCTTGATATGCCCCGCGCCGGTCGCGACTGTCAGATCCGCGATAAAGGTATCCTCGGTCTCGCCGGAGCGGTGCGAAATAAAACAACGATAGCCATTGCGTTCGGCGAGCTTCATAGTGTCGAGAGTTTCGGTCACGGTGCCGATTTGGTTGAGCTTGATGAGGATCGAATTGGCGATTCCCTGTTCGATGCCCTCACAGAGAATACGAGGGTTTGTGCAGAAGATATCGTCCCCGACGAGCTCGATGCGGGATCCCAGAGCTGCTGTCAGTTGACGCCAGCCGTTCCAGTCATTCTCGCCCATCCCGTCCTCCAGCAGTACAATCGGATACTGCCGGACCCAGGATTCCAACAGTCGAATCAGGTCGTCGGAAGTCATCGTCTCTTTGGTCGACTTGAACAAGACATATTTGTCTTCTTCCCACATCTCGCTCGCGGCAGGGTCGACGCAGATCGAGATATCCTTCGAAGGCTCATAGCCCGCCTTCGAAATCGCTTCCAGGATTAACTCAACGGCCTCTTCATTGGATTTCAGGTCCGGCGCGAACCCCCCCTCGTCTCCCACCGCCGTGCTATAACCACGGCCGCGCAAGACGGCCTTGAGCGAATGGAAGGTCTCGATTCCCATACGGATAGCTTCGGCGAAGGAAGGGGCATGGTGTGGAGCAATCATGAACTCCTGGAAGTCGACAGTGTTGTCTGCATGACGGCCTCCGTTCAGAACGTTCAAACAAGGAACGGGGAGCGTTCCCGCGTTTACGCCGCCCAGATAGCGGTAGAGCGGCATCGAGTGAGCGTTGGCGGCGGCGCGTGCCACGGCCATTGACACTGCCAATATCGCGTTAGCGCCCAATCGTGATTTATTGGGCGTGCCGTCACAGGCGATCATTGCGGTATCAATCGCCCGCTGGTCGCCGGCATCCCGTCCTTTGACGCATGATGCAAGATCATGCGTGATATTTTTGACGGCTTTCGTTACGCCTTTGCCAGCGTACCGGTGCTTGTCACCGTCTCGTAATTCAACCGCTTCTTTTTCTCCCGTGGACGCTCCGGATGGCACGGCGGCGATGCCCACTGCTCCACCGTCGAGCCGCACCTCGGCCTCCACAGTTGGGTTCCCCCGGGAATCGAGAATCTCACGGCCTGATATATGAATGATTTCCGTCATAAGCTTTCCGGCTGCGTTCACTTCTGAACTAGCGAAACAGAAGCTGTCTCGAATCCTCCCGAGCGCAAGACAGCCTTCAAATCCTCTCTCACTCCGGTTGAAACCGGCATCAGATCGATCTTGCGGAGCGTTCCCTCGATCTCGTAGTCAATCGTGCGCAGAACAATACCTCGATCCCAGACTGCGTAGCACGCTTTCGGAGACCCTGTCTTCGGTTGGCCGAGGCTGCCCGGATTTGCGACGAGTGAGCCGCGGGCTGTCTGAACAAACGGAGTATGGGTATGACCCACCAGAAGCAAGTTGGCGTCAATTCCCTCCATCTCCGCTTCCCATTCCGGAGAGTTCGCGGCAACGTACTTGTAGAGCGGATCGGAGGGAGCGGCGTGACAGAGCACAAACTCGTTGCCGTCCACGGTTCGTTTGGCGACAAGTGGCAAACTCGCCAGATAAGCACGATGCTCGGGAGAGAGAACCGAAAGCGTGAAATCCATGGTTTCCTTTGCCATTCGTCTATAACGCGCCGAGCAGCGAGGATCTCGATTGAAGCCGACCGCGTCATCGTGATTGCCACGAACGACAACAGTTGCATGCGTTCGCACGAAATCGATGACGGCGCCTGGATCGGGGCCGTAATTTACGAGATCACCCAGAACCCACAATTCATCGTACGGTTCTTTTAGGGCCGATAAGGCTTCCAGATTTCCGTGAATGTCCGAAATGATGGCGATTTTCATAGGTAAGTCAATTCCTCATGCTGCCACGAGATCCGTTCTGATCTCCGGCCACCCGTCAGGTTTACTCCAGCATGTGAAGTTGCTTGGCAGTTGGGTTGGAGATCGGCGCACGTTAGCGGGACTAATACTTCTGAACAGGCCAGTAAAGACACGAACACATTGAGGAGACCAGCTTGAGATATCGGATTTTCGAGAACAGACGCCTGCTTTCTAGGAATGTTCCGTTCCACCGTCAAAGCTCCCATCAGTTACGGGAAGTCGCCAACCCCCGCAGTTCTTCCCAACTGCAGGAGTCATTGGCCGCTGTGGCGCTGTTAAGCGGACTCCACCGCTGGCAATCCGTCCACATCATAACACCACTTGCTATTGAGCGAATCGGCTTGGACGCACAGAATAGCAGTAGGCGTTGGGGTTCGCCATGGATCGTCTTCCCGCGCAGATGACTCCCACGAGGGATCGGTCGTAGGAGTATGATCCGCCTGCGAAGACGGCACGCCGCGGCCGAGATTTTTCCGACTCACGATTTGGAGAAGCACGGTGGCCGAGGCTTAGGTTTCTACTTGATGAGAGCGATCCGGAACTTGTCATTCGTGCCGCAAAGATCGCGACTCTGCTGGCCCAGAGGACAAAACAAAATGTCGTGGCAAACATGTTGCGCGTCTTACCAGAAGCGCCGTGGCACCTCAAAGAGGAGGCCACAAAATGTTTGGAGGTGTTATATGACTGGGGTGAGAATCTCATCAGTCAAGCGCGCCGGCGGCGATGCATAGCTGCCCTGATGCGCTTACGCCGCCACGTACGGAATCGCCTGCGATCGACGTGAGCGTTGCCGGAAAGCGCCGCCGTATCAGTCCCACCGAGCTATGTCTCAGGATTAGACCAACTCATTTTCCGCGAACCGGCGAGAGCTCTTGCGACTTTCTCTGATCTGTGCTTGAATTGTGTTTTAAAGGCAATGGAGTTTGCCTTGCGGGCGTCTGCCCGTCAGAATTGCTGTTTTGGTTTGGCGGCTGATGACTCCTCCGAAAAGGGAGAGGCATGCTGCCCAATGGTGGTCGTAACCGAACGGGCGTCGCGCGGCCGGCGCCAACTTTCTTTTACTCTTCCCTTCTGTGTCGTCCGGTATGCGTTGGATTTTCAACCAGATCGCGACACCCGGTATTGGTGTACGTTAACCTGACAAACTGGGGTTTGGATGACACATACAATTGCCTATAACGTCCTGCAGATCCTCTTCGTGATGGTGTTCGCGCCACTTTACGCCGGGGTGCTTTCCCGATTTAAAGAGATAGTGCAAAGCCGGCGCGGACCGAGTATCTTCCAATCCTACCGGGACATCTGGAAACTGTTTCACAAGGATGAAGTCATCTCGGAGGAGACGACCTGGATCTTCCGGTTCACTCCCTATCTTGTGTTCGTCACGCCAATTTTTGTGGCGACCCTAATTCCCGTGCTCACTGATTATCCGCTGGCATTCGCATTCATGGCCGACATGGTGGGAGCGGGTTTCTATCTTGCTTTTGCGGGATTCTTCGCGGCCCTCGCAGCCGTCGACACCGGTAATCCGTACGGTCCCATGGGAGCAAGCCGCACCCGCATGGTGGGGTTTCTAGCGGAGCCGGTTTTTATGATCGTGTTTTTTACGGTTTCGTTTGTAGCCCAGTCCACGATCCCGTACATCGTGCAGCAGAAGTGGGTTGCCTCAGCGGCGGCGTTTTTTTCTCCGGCTCATATTCTGTTGCTGATCGCATTTTTAATGCTGATCCTTGCCGAGGGAGGGCGGATTCCAGTGGACAATCCGACGGGACATTTTGAGCTGGCAATGATCGATGAATCTAAGGGGTTGGAGTATTCCGGACGAGGCGCGGCGTTGATGAAATGGGGCGGCCAGATGAAATTTTTGATCCTCGCCTGCATTTTCCTGAACGTCCTTTTGGCGCCGTGGGGCTTGGCGCATGGCACCAATGCTGGCGCGGTGTTTGCAGCGATTCCGCAGATTCTTCTAAAAGTGTTTCTGCTGGCGCTGCTTTTGGTGGCCATTGAGACTTCGCTCGCCAAACTGCGCCTGTTCCGGATCAGTGAGTTCTTAGGCGCGGCTTTCATCACCTCAGTCGCCGCGATGGTGACGAGCATATTTCCTGGAGTTTAGAAAATGACAGGTTCCATACCGGAAGCGTTGAACACACTTTGTGCAGGGCTGGTTCTCATTGCGGCGTTTGCTATGGTTGCGACGCGCCAGGTACAGGGCGTCATCAGATTCTTTATCATCCAATCTCTGCTCCTATCAGCATCCTGCTTTCTGCTTGGGTATAGCCGGTCCTCGATTCATTTGTTTATCCTTGGCGTGCTAACGATCCTGTCAAAAGTGATCGCGATTCCATGGGTTCTCCGGAGGCTTTTACCGGTTGACTACTACGAACGGCGTGAGATTTCCCAGGTAGTGAACATACCTGCGTCCTTGCTGGTCGCATTGTTGCTTGCCATAGCCGCGGAATTTCTAACTGGCTCCTTGGTTACACACGTCAGCGACCCGATGATTGTCGTGAATGTGCCGATCGGTATGGCGGGGCTCCTCATTGGAGCTTGGGCGTTAATTGCGCGGCGAGAGGCGATCCCGCAGCTCATTGGAATTTTAGCTATGGAAAATGGCGCTTTCTTTGCCGGTATCGTGATTGCGAATGAGTTGCCGTTCATCGCTGAACTCGGGGTGTTTGGCGGTGTGATTCTCATTGTCATTGTCGTAGGGCTGCTGACGCGCAACATCGGCGAAACGGTTGGCACGACGGAGCCGGCCGCAATGAGGGAGCTACGGGAGGCACCAGTCTCATGGCGCTGATTCTGGTAGTGGTGATTCCGCTTCTGGCAGCTCTGCTGTGCTGGATTCCGCCGTTCCGGAGGTTCGCATGGGGCATTACGGTGGTATCGGGATGGGTCGTTTTTGCACTTACGGTGTTCGTCTGGCATGAAGTTCTCCTGAACGAAAGAGTAGTTAGCCTGCCCCGCTGGATCGAAATAGATGGGTTGGGGGTGCTGATATTAGGAATCGTCAGCTTGGTGAATGCGCTGGCCGCAGTATTTGCGGGTGGATATATGCGGCGGACCGAACACGAACCTGAGCGCCTCTGGTGGTATTACTGTAACTCCAATCTTTTTGCGTTTTCTCTGCTAGTGGTGCCGGCAGTGGCGGACCCAAATCTTAGCTGGGTCGGCGTGGAGCTAGTCACACTGTTTGCCATTCTTCTGGTCGGGTTCGAACGGTCGGCCAACGCATTGGAAGCCGCCTGGAAATATGCGGTGCTCACGATGATGGGCGCGCCGGTTTCGCTGTTTGGCTTTTTCACCTTGTTTTGGGCCTACCACGCGGTAAGCGGTGGAGCGCCCGAGACATGGCAATCGATTCAGGCCGCGGCTCCCAACATGGATCCGAATCTGCTGAAAATTTCCTTTCTCCTGATTTTTGTTGGATTCGGCGCCAAGTCAGGCCTCGCTCCGGTACACACTTGGCTGCCCGATGCGCACAGCCAAGCCCCTTCACCGGTATGCGCCGTTCTTTCCGGAGTCAAGACCAGCGTTCCTCTCTACGTGATCTTGCGCCTAATAGGAGTCGTCTTAGGCTCGCCCATGGCTCGAGTGGGACACTGGATGGTCGTGCTCGGTCTCATCTCGGTTGGGATTGCCGCTTTCCTCCTGCTTCAAGTTAGAGATTACAAGCGCATGTTTGCTTACTCGACGGTCGAGCATATGGGAATCATTTTGACGGCCACCGGGCTTGCCACTGGAACGGCGGATTTCGGCGCCGTACTGCAGATGCTCAATCATGCGATTACGAAGTCACTTTGCTTCTATGTCGCTGGGGTGGTTCTCCTGGTTCTAGGTACGCGTGAGATTGCGTCCATACGTGGCTTGTTCCGTATTTCTCCGTTTGCAGCTTCGGCACTATTATTCTGTTCTCTGGCGATCGCCGGCGCGCCGCCGTTCCCGATTTTCTTGAGTGAGTTTTCGATTCTCTCGGCGGGTCTTCGCGTCGGGCAGTACGCTGCCGTGGCGATTCTGGCCACGCTGATTGTGATCGCGTTCGTGGCCATTCTGCTGCATGTCAATCGAATGGCCTTCGGGGAACCGGACGCGCCCCATTTGGCGAAACCACTTCCCCTGAGCTGCCGCGTTGCCGTCATTGCCGCCGCGGTGCCGGTCCTCTTTTTGGGCGTCTACATTCCCGCGCCAATAAATGACATCTTACAGCTAGCTGCGCGTGAACTTGGAGGACATTGATCATGACGATCGCACCTCCTTCCCACTCGCCTTTGGATCTGGAGGGTTTGATCACGCTGCTAAACGAGCGATTCGGCACCGGGATTTCCCTCTTGAAGGAAGCGCCCGGGCTGGTGGTTCGGGTTCTGGATCAGGCGGTTCTCCGTGCTGTCAGCCGTTTTCTGTTTTGGGAAGCCGACGGATTTTTTGGCGGGCTGATTGTCGAGGAGCGGTTCGGCGAATGGACCCTACAATATCTTTTCCTGCTGCGCCACATCGGTTGGGTAGATGTCGTCGTACGCTCCCCATTCGCCCAGAAGGCGATTCCCAGTATCGTCGCCGAGGTTCACGCCGCGGACTGGTACGAGCGGGAAGCCGAGGACCTTTTCGGCATCGATTTCGAAGGCCACCCGCGGCTGGGCGATTTTATTCTTCACGACGAAACGTGGCAAGAGCACATCGCGCCGATGCGTAAGGAGTTCGATGCCGCCGTCCGCAACTTCGAGCGGGAGCCTAATCAAAAATGGCGGCCCACCCTGGTCGTGGAGGACCCTGGCTCGTTCGCGATGCCGGTAGGGCCGGTGTATGAAGGCGGGCTCGGCGAGCCGATCCACTTTTTGCTCGAAACCGTAGGCGAGGATGTGATCCGCGAAGTTCCACGCCTCTTTTACAAATACCGCGCTGTCGAAAAGATCGCCGAAGGAAAGGCGGTTTCCGACGTTTTGCTGCTGGCCGAGAGGTTTTCCGCGACGTCCGCTTTTGCGCATTCGTTGGCGTTCTGCCAAGCGATCGAAAATGCGGTCCAGGTGGAGATTCCCGCGCGGGCGAGCAGGCTTCGGGTGGTGCTTGCGGAACTGGAGCGGCTGCGGCATCATGCGGGAGCAATCGAGGGGATCTGCCAGTCGACGGCGTTGAGCGTTTCCGAAGCTCATGCGGCGATCATCGAGGAACAACTGCTGCGGGCGTCGGCGGCGTTCACGGGACACCGCTACCTATTCGGACTCAACACACTGGGCGGTTTGCAGCGGGATGTTGAGGAATCCGGCTGCCGCGACCTTCTCCGCGCCATTGATGACGCCGATTCGCAGCTTCGCATCCTGGAAGATCGCCTGCACTATACCAGCAGCTTCCTCGATCGTCTCGAGGACGTGGGCGCGATCAGCCTGGAAAATGCCCGCGATCTGGACTTGGTGGGACCCGTTGGACGAGCATCGGGCGTGGCACGCGATTTGCGGAAAGCGTGCCCGTATGCGAGCTATTCGGAATATTCGTTCGATGTCCCAAGCGAGAAAGAAGGCGATGGATATGCCCGCTTGCGCGTGCTGTTCGCGGAAGCGCGCGAATCGGCGCGGCTGATTCAACAGGCGATTGCATCGCTCGAACCCGGCGAAATCTCGATCCCGCTGGATGCGCCGGTTTCCACAGTCGCATTTGGATGGGCGGAAGCGCCGATCGGCGCGGCTCTCCATGGACTCCGTCTGGATTCTCAGGGCCGCATTGAGCGATACCGCATCCTGACGCCATCGTTTCGAAACTGGCTGGGGTTCCATCTTGCCGCTGAGGATTTCGCCTTCCAGGATTTTCCGATTATTCTGGCGACTTTCGGATTATCTGCCACGGAGTGTGACCGATGAGCTTCTGGTTCTGGAACGGTTTGAAACGGGGAATCCAATCCACACGCTATCCGCGCCTGCCGGAGACGACGCCGGGCGTTACACCCGGGCGTCCCATGGCGACTACGTTCGCATCCGCGGAAGAGGCCGCCCACGCTGCTTCCGGATGTCCGGTGGGTGCGATCACGGCCGCTGGCCGCGAAGCGCTGATCGACCTCAGAACATGCATCCATTGCCAGCGTTGCCGCTTTGGAGGTTCGCCGCCAGTGGAATGGGTTAACGATTTCGAATGGACTCAACTGGCTAGGACACAAACGAGCTTCGAGCCGCTGAACAGATCCTTCCAGCGGTCGCTTCACATCATGGTGGTGGATGCAGGCGACTGTGGAGCCTGCCTGCGCGAGATCAAGCAGCTTAACAACCCCCTGTACAACATTCACCGTCTTGGGTTGTTTTTCACGCCGACGCCGCGAACGGCTGACGTGCTGTTGGTGGTCGGACCCGTTACCGAAAATATGCGCGGGCCGCTGGAAAAAACCTATCACGCGATGCCTCAGCCGAAGAAGGTTGTTGCGGTGGGAACCTGCGCGATTACGGGTGGTGTTTTCGGGCGAACATTCGCCTCCGCAGGTGGTGCTGGTATGGTTCTTCCAGTCGATCTGGAGGTTCCGGGCGATCCCCCGCCTCCGCTCGCGATTCTTCACGGCTTGCTCGTTCTCACCGGACGCAAGAGTTTGCAACTGAGTCAGACTGCTGCCGCGTCATGACCGCCGGAATCGGATTTCCGCTATTTCTGGTCTTCGCCTGGTGTGCGATCGGTGTCTTTTTCGGCTTTTTCGTTTCCGAGCGCCGGATTCCGGCGTTGCTCGCGTGGACAGGTTCACTCGCCTCCGGCGCAGCGCTGTGGGCAGCCGTAGCCTCCCTGATCGGTAATGGGGAATTCCACCGTGATCTTTGGACCGTTCGCTCAATCGGGACGGTGACCATCTCGCTCGATCACATTTCCGCGTTTTTCCTGTTACTGGCTGCCCTGGTGGTTCTCGCGAGCTCCATTTTTTCCGCCAGCTATCTGCGGCGGTATGTCGGACATTACAGCCTGTGCGCGTTCAACTGCTGGTATCAGATTCTGCTCGCATCCATTGTCTGGATTTTGATTGAGGATGATGTGCTCGGGTTCCTGGTGGCCTGGGAACTCATGTCCATCTCGAGTTACCTGCTCGTCAATTTTGAGCATCGGCGCGAGGGCACCAAGCAGGCAGGTTATCTCATGCTTGCGACGGGCGAAGCGGGTTTTCTAGCTGTCAGCGTCGCGTTGTTATTCCTGGCATCACGGGTTGGATCGCTGGAGTTTTCTGGTTTCCGCGGTAGCTCTGTGGAAATCGGGCGGATGGCGCACTGGAGCGTTTTCTTACTGACCTTTTTCGGATTTAGTGTCAAAGCAGGTCTTGCGCCGGTGAACAGTTGGTTGCCGCGCGCGCACCCGGCCGCGCCGGCGAATGTTTCGGCGATACTCTCCGGAACTATTCTGAATCTGGGAATCTATGGAATTGTCCGTGTAAATCTCAATCTGGTGCCGGTCCGCACAGCCGCGGAAGGCTCGATTCTTCTGATCATCGGTGCGATTTCCGCGTTGCTGGGGATCCTTTATGCCACCACCGAAAGTGACTTGAAGGCGTTGCTAGCCCACAGTTCCATCGAGAATATCGGAATCGTTACGCTCGGACTGGGTGCGGGGATCATATTCACGGCATATGGGCGGCCCGTGCTTGCGGGCATGGCATTTATTGCTGCTTTTTATCACATGATGAATCACTCGCTCTACAAATCCCTCCTCTTTCTGGGAGCAGGCGCAATTGATGAATGCGCCGGGACCCGCGACCTGGATCGGTTGGGCGGCCTGATTCGGGTCATGCCGTACACCGCGAGTGTTTTCCTGGTGGGCGCCCTGGCGATTTCCGGCTTGCCGCCCTTCAACGGGTTTGTCAGTGAATGGCTCACCCTGCAAACGCTACTGCGCAGCGCGGAGTTGCCATCGACTGTCATGCGCTTGGTGTTCGTACTGTGCGGCGCCGCGTTGGCATTGACTGCCGCGCTCGCTGTGACCTGTTTCGTGAAGGCGTTCGCGATGGGGTTTCTCGGGACTTCGCGTTCCAAAAAGCGTCCCGCCAAGGATGCCAGCCGTGCTGAAGTCGTGCCCATGGCGCTACTGGGCGCCCTCTGCCTCCTGCTCGGCGTTCTGCCCACCTATGTGGTTCCGATGCTGAACCGGACACTCGCACTCATTATCGATCGGGAGGCAACCGCCGCTCTCGTTCCTCCGTTCTTTTCCGGAAGCCCCGCGCATGGAGAACTGCCGGCGGCATTTGTCGCCGATTTCCACAACCTGGGTGCGCAGGTCGGGCAATTCTTGCCAGGAAGGGGGCTGGTGCTTTTGCATCGTGGCGGCACGGAAAATCCCGTCGTTTTTGCGATGTCGCCGAGCTATGCGTGCGTCGCCCTTGGGGTCTTTCTTGTGCTGATCTGGATTGTGGTCAGACGAACAACGGCGAGGCGGACCGCAGTCCGGCGCGAGTTGTGGGCGGGGGGTATCCCGCGGCTTCTGCCGGAAATGACGTACACGGCGACGGGATTTTCGAATCCGGTGAGAGTCGTTTTTCAGGCGATCTTCCGTCCTGGATCCATGGGAGACACACGGCAGACGGTGGCCGTTCACTTCCGTACGGCAATTCACCGGCAGCGGCGAAATATTTACCCGGCCGACAGCCTGTTTTTCTACCCGCTCGGCGACGCTGTCATCTGGCTGGCTAGGCAATTCGCCGGGATGCATCACGGGCGGCTGAATGCCTATGTCGGCTATTCGTTAGGATTTTTGCTAATCGTCCTGATCTTGTTCCGGGTGTCTTAAGGAGGTTCGTAGAATGGAGAAGCTTTGGTGATATGACGACTCTCGCGGGCGGCGGGCTGTTGCTGTTCTTTCTTTTATGCGCGATTGCATTGATTCTGTCATTGATTGTCAGCGAAATGGCGGCGGCTATTCTCATCGGTTGGGGCGGAGCCATCTGCTCGATTCTTCTAATGCTTGCCGGCGCAGCCCGGCTCGCGGGTGGCCAGGACTACTATCAGCCTCTGTGGATGGTCCATGGTGTGGGCCAACTTTCGTTACGCATTGACGCACTTTCCGCTGTCTTCTTATTTGCAGCCGGGTTAGTGTACCTTTCTTGCTGTTTGTTTGCGCCGGGGCGCATGATGCACAGCCGTAACCGATATCCGGCGAGAAGGTATTCGTTGCTGCACTTCGCGCTGATGATTTCCGTGGCGGTGATATTGACGGCGGGCGATGCGCTTACGTTTCTGATCAGTTGGGAATGCATGTCGATTTTGACCTACCTGCTGGTCAACCATGGGCAGGAGGAGCAGACCGATCCACCCGCGGGCTATATCATGCTGGCGATGAGCGAGGCGGGATTTTTAGCTGTTGTGATCGCGTTCCTGATTGCCGCGAGCGGCGCGGCGGGGTTGTCTTTCTCCGCTCTCCATGAATCGTCAGTTCAGCTTTCGGCTGGCGCTGAGTGGGGCATATTTATCCTGTCTTTGTTTGGATTTGGAGTCAAGTGCGGACTGGTTCCCGTGAATTTCTGGTTGCCGCGCTGCTACACTGCTTCGCCCGCCGTCTTCGTGCCGGTGCTCGCGGGCGTGACGCTGAACCTTGGCTTTTACGGAATTCTGCGCATGAATGGCGATTTGATCCCCTTACATGGGATCGGACCGGGTCTGTTCGCGCTGGTCACCGGTAGCATCACTGCCCTCGTTGGGATTCTCTACGCCACCACCGAAAACGATTTAAAGACCATGCTGGCTCACAGCTCGATTGAGAATGCGGGAATCATCGTGGCCGGAATTGGAGCATTCTTGGCGTTCCGGAGTTCGGCAATTGCTGTTCCCGCGGCGATTGCGCTCACTGCGGCTCTTTACCACACGGTTAATCATTCGCTTTATAAGACTCTACTCTTTGAGAGCGCAGGTGAGATCGAGTCGGCCGTCGGCACCCGCGACATGGATCAGATGGGTGGTTTGATTCGCGCGCTGCCGGGGATCTCCATCGTTTTTCTTGCGGGCTGCCTCGCCATTTCCGCCGCGCCGCCGTTTAATGGCTTCGTGAGCGAGTGGCTGACGTTACAAACCTTCTTGCGGAGCGCGCTGCTCTCCTCAGCGCTCGTGAAGGTGGTTTTCGCCTTGTGCGGCGCGATCCTGGCGCTGACGGCGGCGCTGGCAATCACCTGTTTCGTTCGAACCTACGCCATGAGTTTCCTGGGAATCCGGCGAGGCGATTGGCGCTTTACGGTTGCGGGTCTGTCCAGGCGCGCACGGGCTTCCATGATCCTCCTGGCCGTTGCTTGCCTGCTACTGGGAATCTTGCCAACTTATGCGATCGGCGTTCTCAATCGCGCGGTGGAACCGCTTGCGGGCGCTAGCGCGACGGCTGCCCTGGTACCGCCGTTTTTCACAGCGAACGGATCGAACGGCCAGCTCCCCGCCGCATTCCTCCAGGATTTTCATAATTTGGGGGCGCAGACCGGTGCCCATGTGCTTCCCGGACGCGGACTCGTGCTGCTGTTGCGCGGCTTGGAACAAAACCCCGTGGTGTTCGCGATGTCCCCGTCTTATGGAGTGGCCGCTGTTGCGGTTTTCGTGCTCGTCGCGTACGTAGTCGTGGGCTGGCTGACGCGGCGGCGCGCAGCCGCAAGTGGCGAACTCTGGGCGGGAGGAATACCGAGGCTGTTCCCGGAGATGACCTATACTGCGACTGGATTTTCGAATCCCGTGCGTGTCGTCTTTCAGGCGATCTTTCGTCCCAACATCGTCGAGGATGCCCGGGACACCGTAGCCGTGCACTTCCGCACTGCGATTCGCCGCAAGCGCGATGAAACTCATTTAGTAGACCGCATCTTCCTTGAGCCGATCGGCACCGCATTTGGCGGTTTCGCGAGGTTTCTTGCCGGGATGCACCACGGCTTGCTCAGCGCCTATGTCAGCTATGCTCTCGTATTTCTGCTGGCCATTCTCTTTCTCTACCGGCTAACCTGATAAAAATCGCATTCATCCCAGAAGTGTATCCGGACGCGGCCACACGCGCGGCGGCCGAAACGGGTTTGGGAACAGGGGCCTTTCCATCCGCCTGCCCGTACGGTTTGGAGCAGACTTGGATCCCGGACTTCCTGCCGGAGTAAAGCGGGGTTCTATCCTCACCGTTCTGTGAGCAGCCCTCGGATCAACACAGCCGGATGGACCGCTGTCACTCCTGCCAGCTCCGCAACCTGGTGGCGGCAGGAAGTGCCCGGCGCTACTAGCACCTCTCCCGGCTGCAGCCCACGAGCCGCCGGGAGCAGGCGCCGGCCGGCGATAGCGCGCGATACCTCGTAGTGCTCGCGCTTATAGCCGAACGAGCCGGCCATGCCGCAGCAGCCGGCATCGATATCTGTGACCGTTACCGAGGGAATCCGCGCCAGCAGCACCAGGGTGGGAGTCAGCAGCCCCATGGATTTCTGATGACAGTGGCCATGCACCAGAATGCGGGAAGGGCCGGCACGCAGGGGCAGCTCCAGTTGCATGGCAAATTCTTCGAAGAGCATGGAGGCTTGCGCTACCGCGCGGGCTTTGGTTTGCGCCTCGCCCCGAAGTAGGGAAGGCGCATCTTCCTTCACCGCCGAAAGGCAGCTCGGTTCCGAGAAAAGGATTTTTTCGCCGCGCGAGGCGATAGGAAACAAACCCTCCACTGTCTTGGCCGCAAGCGTCCGCGCTTCTGAGAGCAGGCCCTGCGATATCAGGGGCCGGCCGCAGCAGGCGGGGCGCACCACGCTGACGGCGTGGCCGGCGCGCTCCAGTATTTCGAGCGCCGCTATGCCGATTTCCGGTTGATAGTGATTCAGAAACGTATCGTTGAACAACGTCACCGCGCGGCCGCCGGTGTTTGGCCGCGGATGGCGCTCGAGCCAGCGCTCGAAGGTTTCGCTTTTCCAGGGCGGAGGGATTCGCCTGCGGTCGAGGCCCAGCACCTTTTCGTTCAGCCAGCGCGCGGGCGCACTCGCCGATGCCCAATTGGCCATAGGCGCAAAGCGGCTGCCCCATTTCGAAAGCCTATGAATGTTGCCCAGCGCCCGTGCCCCCAGAGGCGTTCCGTGGCGGCTCCAGTAGTCCGCCAGAAATTCGCTTTTGATGCGCGCCATATCCACGCCCACGGGGCACTCGGATTTGCAGGCGCGGCATTCCAGGCAGAGGTCGAGCACGCGGAACACACCCTCGTCGCCCAGGCCGCTTTCGCCCAGCCGTCCGGTCATCGCCAGGCGCAGCACGTTGGCGCGGCCGCGCGTGGAATCCGATTCCTCGCGCGTGGCCATATACGAGGGGCACATGGTGCCGGCCAGTTTCTTGCGGCACGCGCCCACCCCGCTGCACATTTCGACCGCCCCGCCCAGGCCGCCGTATTCGGAATAGTCGAACCAGGTTTGCGGTTTGGGAGTTTTATAATTCGCGCCGTACCGCAAATTCGAAGCAAGCGGCGGCGCGTCTACAATTTTGCCGGGGTTGAAGATGTTTTCAGGGTCGAAGGCGCGCTTTACTTCGCGAAATGCCTGATATAGCGTATCGCCGAACATCTGGCGCATGAAAGGGCTGCGCACCAGCCCGTCGCCATGCTCGCCGGAGAGCGCGCCACCATACTCCAGCACAAGATCGGCAACCTGGCGCGCGATGCTCTCGAATTTGCGGACGCCTTCTTCCGTCTTCAGGTTCACCACGGGACGCACATGCAGACAGCCTACGGAGGCATGCGCGTAAATGCCGGCGGTGGTCTGGTGGTTGCGGACGATTTCGAGGAACCGCCCGATGTATTCGCTCAGTTTTTCCGGCGCCACGGCCGTGTCCTCTACGAATGACAGCGATTTGGCGTCTTCCTTCATCGCCATCGAGAGGCCCAGCGCCGCTTCGCGCAGGCTCCAGATGCGCGCCTGCTTGGCCGGATCGGTTTCGGGATGATAAAAATAGCCGAGGCCCTGGGAGCGCAGGTCACGTTCCAGAGCTTCGAGGCGGGGCGGGAGGTCTTCTTTCCGGTCCGCGTAGAATTCCACGCAGAGAGTAGCGGCGGGGTCGCCCTGGATGAAGGCGGAGCGGATGCGGTCGAGCGACGGATTCTGGCGCGTATTGTCGAGAATCGCTTTGTCCATTATTTCGACCGCGGAGGGCCGATGGACGAGAATCGCGGGCGAGGCGCGCAGGGCTTCGAGCAGATCGGCGAAGCCAATCACCATCACGGCCTTGAATTTCGGCAGCGGCACCAGGCGCACTTTCGCCTCCAGCACCACGCCCAGCGTGCCCTCGGAACCCACTATCATCTTTGCCAGGTTGACGGGCTTGGCCGGGTCGGTGAATTCGTCGAGATTGTAGCCGCCCACGCGCCGGATAATTTTCGGGTAGCGGCGGGCGATCTCGCCGGTATGCTCGCGCGCCAGGCGCAGTACGGCCTGGTAGCATCGAGCCTCCAGCGTGCCGTCCTGGGGCACTTGATTCCGCGGGATTTCGCGAAACTGCGCCACGCTGGTATCGGAGAGCGCGACCGTGGTTTCGAGCACATGGTCGATGGTCTTGCCGTACAGAACGCTGCGCGCGCCCGCCGAATTATTGGCGATCATGCCGCCGATGCTGGCGCGGCTGGCGGTCGAAATATCGGGAGCGAAGCGCAGGCCATGGGGCGCGAGCTGCGCGTTTAACTCATCCAGCACGATGCCCGGTTCCACGCGCGCCCATCGCTCCTCCGCGTTCAGTTCCAGCAGCCGGTTGTAATACTTCGAAATGTCCACCAGCAGGCCCTCACCGATGGCCTGCCCGGCCTGGGAGGTTCCGCCGCCGCGCATGGTGAGCGGGCACTGGAACCGGCGGCAGATTGCGATGGTGTGGAGAATATCTTCGCGGCCCTTGGGAATTACCACGCCCAGGGGCTGGATCTGGTAGACGCTGGCATCGGTGGAGTAGAGAGCGCGAGAGATCGCATCGAAGCGCACCTCGCCTTGGAGGTTCTGTTTCAGTTCGCGCTGGAGGTCTTCGACGTTAATCACGAGTTCACTGAAGTTATACTGTAGCGCGACCCGCCCCTGTCAACGGCGCCGCAAATGATACGCTATGCTGGCTACATCACCCATGAAACTGCAAGGAATCTTCCCTCCCATTACGACTCCTTTCGACCACGCGGGCAACCTGTACCCCGTCAAGGTACAGCACAACGTCGAGAAGTGGAACAAGACCGGGCTGGCCGGCTATGTGGTTTGCGGTTCCACGGGGGAGACGCCGCTGCTGGCCGCGGAGGAGAAATACGCGCTTTGGGAACTGGTAGCGCGCTCGGCAGCGCCCGAGAAGATTCTCATTGCGGGGACGGGCGTGGATGGCGTCAACGAGACCGTTTGCCTGACCAACCGCGCCGCCGAAATGGGCTATAAAGCGGCGCTGGTGCTCACGCCTCACTATTTCAAGAATCAGATGAGCCGGCCGGAAACACAGATGCTCTATTTCCGGTCGGTAGCGGACCGGGCCAAAATCCCGGTTCTGCTCTACAATTTTCCGCAGGTGACTGGTGTGGACCTCTCGTGGGAAACCGTGGTGGCGCTTTCCGAGCACCCCAACATCATCGGCATGAAAGATAGTTCGGGAAATATGGAACGGCTGATGCATGTGGTGCGGGAGGCGAAGTCAGGGTTCCAGGTTCTGGTTGGCTCGGCGCAGATTCTGCTGCCCGCGCTGCTGATGGGCGCCACGGGGGGAATTCTGGCCTACGCCAATGCCTCGCCCTATTCCGCCATCGCCGTGTGGGAGGCGTTTCGCACACGGGAAGAAGAAGCAGCCCGCGACTGGCAGCAGCGTGTGGCTCGGGCGGCTCCATTTGTGACCAGCAAATACGGCATTCCCGGGCTGAAGCATGCCATGGACTTAAACGGCTACTACGGGGGACCACCCCGCTTGCCGCTCTCCGTGCCCACGCCGCAGGCGAAGCAGGAAATCGAAGAAGCTTTTAAAGACCTGAAGGGCTGATCAAATCCCCGCGCAGCACGGTTACCGCTTGGCCGCCCAAAATCACACGGCTGCCATTGGCTCGAACACGCACCACGCCGCCGCGCGGAGACGCCTGGTAAGCCGTAAGCTGCGTCTTGCCTAGTTCTTTGCTCCAATAGGGGCCGAGCGCGCAATGCGAAGAGCCAGTGACGGGATCTTCGTCGATGCCCGCGGCAGGGGCGAAGAAGCGCGAGAGGAAATCGAATTCCGGCGATTCCGATCGCGCGGTGACAATTATGCCGCGCGCGGAAATCCGGCGCAGTAAAGCAAAGTCGGGTTTGAGTGCGCGCAACTCGCCTTCGGATGCTACGCGCACCAGAAAATCAAACTTCGTTTGGCCTACAAATTCCGCCGCAACGCCTAAAGCGTCCAAAAGGCCCGCTGGAGCCTGCGCAGGCTGCGGCGGCGTCGACGGGAAATCCATTTCGATCCATTCGCCGCGCTTACTGGCCGCCAGAAGGCCGCTGCGCGTGTGAAAGCGAGCCGGCTCGTGCGGGGGCAGGTGCCCATCTTCCCAAAGAACATGCGCGCTCGCGAGGGTGGCATGACCGCAGAGATCCACTTCGACCGCTGGCGTGAACCAGCGCAGGGAGTAACCGGATGGCTCAGACGAGGCAGAGGATTGGGCGGGCGTCAGGAAGGCGGTTTCCGAAAGGTTCATCTCGCGTGCGACATCCTGCATCCAACCCTCGCGCGGATTTGAGCGTAGGACGCACACCGCCGCGGGATTTCCCGTAAATGGCCGGCCGGTGAAGGCATCCACTTGAACGATCCGGATCGTCACGTTTTCCAGGGTAACGCACTTGGGGAAGCTGTCAGCCTTCAGCCGTCAGCTTCAGCGCAAAAGCTGACCGCTGACCGCTCGCCATTTCCAGTATGCTTTGCTATAGATAGACCGCACGGGACGGATAAAGATGGCGAGAACCGCGGACAAAATAATAGGAGCTGTCGCGCTCCTGGTGGGGGTGTGGGGCTTGGCGCAGTTGAATGCGCCCGCCGATGGCGCCTGGGCGCAGATGCCGGGCGCGCCCGGCCGGGTGCGTATCCTGCAGTTTCAAACAAGCGTCGGAGCCCTGGTAGCCGGACAAAAAGCCCAGCTTTGCTATGGTGTGGAAAATGCCCGTTCGGTAAGGATTGCCCCGGTACGGGAGAGAGTGTATCCCTCGCCGAACCGCTGCATGGAAATCGGGCCGCAGCACACTACACACTACACTCTGATCGCGATCGGTTTCGACAGTTCCGTAGCTACACGCTCCCTCACACTGCCCGTACAAGCTGCGCCGCCGGGGAATTCCGAACTGCTCGATATTATTCGATTGACGTTATCAGATTAACGGCCGTGGCCCCCACCGCCGCCATGAAAGCCGCCCCCTGGGGACCCGCCCCCAGACAAGCCACCACCACCAGACCCGCGGACGCTGCCATTGGAATTCGAAACGGGGGAGTT
>JASIAM010000123.1 GCA_030041985.1 Bryobacteraceae bacterium
GTAGGCCATGGCGCACACCAACGGAAAGACTCACACGGCGGTGGCCGAAAAGCACGAGGAGGAGCCAATCTCCCAGGGGCTGTGGTTTTACAACTGGAGGATTTGGCTGGAGGCGCGGCGCCGTCTGGATCGGGAGCTTGCTCCCCTGGGCCTCCGATCCAGAGAATTCTGGCTGCTGGCCCTGGCGGGAATGGGCAACCTTTCGCAGCACGAGATGGCCGATCTATGCGGCGTCGATCCCAGCTCACTGGTGGCGGTGCTCGATAGCCTGGAGCGCCGCGGCTGGCTGCGGCGGCAGCGCAATCCGCAGGATCGCCGTATGCAGTGGGTGCAGCGGACCCTGGCGGGAGACCGCTTATTTACCCGGGCGTTGCCGCGCGCCCAACGCGCCGAGGCGCAGCAACTGGCAGTGCTTTCCGCGACCCATCAGCGCCAGTTGGTGGCCACGATGCGCAAACTGGTGGAGATTTCCCGATGACAAGAAACGGCATATATGTTTTGATCCTGCTGGCCGGCGCTGCGAGCGCTTTCGCGCAGTTTGTGCCTTCCCCCAGTTCTTCGAGCGGCAGTTCTTCTTCCGCGACGATTCTGCCGGCTTCGGGCCGCAACAACCAGGGCGGATCGGTCAGCGCTGCCGAACAGCCCGTGCCCGGGACGACGACCAGCGTCAACACGCTGAACACCAACGTGCAGATTTCCGGTCCGTTCTCCGGCAGCACGCCAAGCACTACGGATATGCCATTTTCGGGCAAGCTGTCGCTCGCCGAGGCGCTGCGGCGCGGCCTGGCGCACAACATGGGCGCCGTGGGCATGCACCAAACCTTGCGGCAAAACAGTGCGCAGGTGAAAGCGGCACGCTCCGCGCTGCTGCCCAATCTGAGCGGCTCCTTGAGTGAAACCGTAGAGAGGATCGATCTGGCTACTTTCGGACTGCACTTTAGCGTGCCCGGGTTCAGTATTCCCTCTGTGGTGGGGCCGTTCAATTATTACAGCCTACAGGCGAGTCTCAGCCAGACCGTCGCCAATTTGACCTCACTCAACAACTACCGCGCGGCGCGGGAGACCGCCCGCGCCAGCCAGTACAGCCTGGATGACGCGCGCGATCTGGTGACCCTGGCAGTCGGCGGAACGTATCTGCAGGTGCTGGCGGCGCAGGCGCGCCTGGATGCTGCCCAAGCCCAACTGGATACTGCCAATGCCGTTTTCCATCAATCCACGGAGCAGCACTCGGAGGGCGTGCTGGGAAGACTGAATGTCGATCAGAACCAGGTGCGGTCGCTGACCCAGGAACAGCAAATCATCACACTGCGCAACGATCTGGCAAAACAAAAGATCAACCTGGCAAGACTTATCGGAATCCCCCCGAACGCGGCGTATCAACTGACGGACACGTTTCCGTTCCGCCCCGCGCCAGTGCGGACCGTAGAGGATGCCTTGGCGGAGGCCGAACAGCAGCGCTCCGATCTCAAATCGGCCCAGGCGCAGGTGCAGGCGGCCGCCAAAGCTTTGTCGGCGGCGCGGGCGGAGCGCCTGCCTTCGCTATCGGTGAGCGCCGATTACCAGGTGATCGGGACCACCCCCGCCAAATCAAACGGAGCGTATAGCGCGGTGGGCACGGTGAACATTCCGCTGTGGCAAGGAGGGCGCATAGGGAGCGATATCGCGCAGGCCGAGGCGGTGCTGGCGCAGCGCCAGGCGGAGTTGGAAGACACGCGCGGGGAGATTGAGGCTGAGGTGCGGCAGGTCTACCTCGATCTGGAAGCGGCCGCGGGACAGGTGGAGGTGGCCCGCACCAATCTGCGGGTTGCGCAGGAAACTCTCGAGATGACGCGCGCGCGGATGGAAGCCGGTGTGGTGAATACGCTCGAAGTAGTGCAGGCGCAACAGACCTTAGCGAGCGCGCAACTGGACCTGATCGATAGTGTATTTACGCATAACCTGGCGAAGCTGAATCTGGCGCGCGCGCTGGGCCATGCCAGCGGCCAACTGCCCAAGCTGCTTGAGGCGCAACCGGGAACGCCGTAGCGGGAGTATGAGAGGAAAGTGTTGGCCCCAGTGTTCCATGTAGAGCCGATGGCGGCATTGCCGCATGAGTAGATACGCATCGAGACCACAGCGAGGTGCCTTCGCGGTTGTATAGTTGAACAGTTAAACTATTGTAGGGTCTGCATGGATATCGTTACCGTCAAAAACAAGTTTCAGATAGTGATTCCGCATCACGTCCGCGAGCGATTGCGCGTCGAGGTGGGCGACCTGCTGGAGGCGGGGGTGGAGAACGGCAAAATCATCTTCACCCCCAAGAGCCTTATCGACCGGCATGTGGCAGAAGGTTTGGAGGACGCCAGGCGTGGCCGGACGCATGGGCCCTACGACAGCGCCGCACAAGCGATCACCGCACTCGAAGCCCGCACCAAAGGCCGTAGTAAAAAGCGCAAAGCATGAAGCTGCGCTTTACGGAGAAGGCAGGCAGGGACTATGCCAGCTTGCCGGGCAATATCCGAAAGGCATTCGGCAAACAGTTGGGCTTCCTGCTGATGAATCTCGGGCACCCGTCGCTGCATGCCAAGAAATATAGCGAGAGGCTGGATGTATGGCAGGGCAGAGTGACACGGGGCTGGCGGTTCTATTTCAAAATCGAGGGTGATGAGTATGTCATTCTCTCCATCACCCCACATCCTTGACGCCTCGCAATTTGACATGGCTGCCCAAAGTACGTCAACAATGCACCGCCGCCAGGCAGGGATGAGGGGGGGCCGCTTAGAAGCGGCCCATGAGCAGCAGGATGACCAGAATGACGACCACGAGGCCGAGACCTCCGCTGGGGTAGTAACCCCATCCGCGGCTATAGGGCCAAGCCGGAGCGCTCGCCGCCAGAAGAATGATCAATAGAATTATAAGTAGAATCATGGTGTTGCTCCTCCCGCCATTAGAAGAGCACCTGCCCGGCCTTTGTGCGGTTTGAGACCCCGCAGGCTAGTCAGCGAATCAGTTCGGCTGCATCACAACTTTGATGCAGTGTTCGCGGTCATAGCGGAATTGACGATAGGCTTCCGGCGCCTGGTCGAGCGGGAAGCGATGCGTGATGACAAAGCTGGGATCGATCTGGCCGCTGCGAATACGGTCGAGCAGCGCAGGCATATAACGGGGCACATGGGTCTGGCCCATCTTGAGCGTCAGGCCCTTAGCGAAGGCCGCGCCGATCGGGAAGCTGTCGATCAGGCCGCTATACACACCAGCAATGGAAACTGTTCCTCCGGGCCGGCACGATTGAATGGCTTGGCGCAAGGCATGGGCCCGGTCCGTTTCGGGACGCATGGCGTGGTGCGCGCGGTCATAAAGGGCATGGGCTGGTAAGCCGTGGGCTTCCATGCCGACTGCATCGATGCAGGCATCGGGTCCGCGGCCGCCCGTCAAATCCTTAAGTTTTGTAACTACGCCGATATCACCGAAGTTCCAGGCATCGGCGCCAGCGCCGCGCGCCATCTCGAGCCTTCCGGCTACATCATCGAAAGCAATGACATGCCCGGCGCCGAGAAGGAACGCGCTGCGAATGGCGAACTGGCCAACCGGACCGCAGCCCCATATGGCTACAGTGTCACCGGGCTGAATGCAGCATTGCTCGGCGGCCATGTAGCCGGTGGGGAAAATATCGGAAAGGAATAAGACCTGTTCGTCGCGGAGGCCGGGAGGGACTTGGATGGGGCCGACATCGGCGAACGGCACGCGGACGTATTCGGCCTGGCCTCCGGCGAACCCTCCGAACAGGTGCGAGTAGCCGAACAGGCCGGCGGTCGGGCCGCCGTAAAGGGCCTCTTCGGCTGCGGCGTTGGGATTGGAGTTATCGCAGAGCGACCATAACCCCCGATGGCAATAGAAGCAGCGCCCGCAGGAAATGGTGAACGGGACCACCACGCGATCCCCTTTCTTGAGCTTGTGTACGTCCCGCCCGACCTCGACGACTTCCCCCATGAATTCGTGGCCGAGGATGTCACCCTCGCGCATGGAAGCGACGCATCCATCGTAGAGGTGAAGATCGGAACCACAGATAGCAGTTAACGTGACTTTGACGAGAGCATCGGTGTGATTGAGAATGCGCGCATCGGAAACGTTCTCCACGCGCACGTCATGAGGGCCGTTCCAGCATACGGCTTTCAATGGCTACCTCCTATGGTTAGCCGCCGAACGAATACGATGGGGCATCGCTGGCAGGGAAGGAATCTTCCGAGGCCACCTCGACCGGGTCAGGGTCAAGGCCCAACCCGGTGCGCTTGCGCGCCTGTCCCTTCGTGGTGAGCACTTCCCCAATTTCCAGAATATTCTTGAGGCGATGCAGATCGTCTCCGATCTGGCGGTCCGGATTCTTGCCCCAGAGCGCGGAAAACCAAGCCCCGGCTGCGCCGGCCGGTGGATTGAATTGCAATTCCACTTTCACCTCGGTGCCGCGGCCCGCCGGAGCATCGCGGAACAGTACGGAGCCGGCGTGATCCACATCGGCCCCCGGTAACGTGCGCCAAGCGAGCCGTTCGTTTTCCTGCTCATTATGAATGACGGCGTCCCACTGAACGAAGTGCCTGGCCGGTCCCTGAACTACCCAATGGGAGCGAGTACCGTCGATTTCCGTGACCGAATGCACATGCCGCATGAACTGCGGAAGATTGCCAAGGTTGCGAAAGAAGCGATAGACTTCGGGCCGGGGTTTGTTGATGGTGATGACGCGATCCACGCGTAAGCCCAATTCGTAAGGGACACTGGTAGTCGCAGCGCCCTGGCCGAGCGGGGCCGTACGAAAGCCGAGAAGCTCGTAAAGATGCGAGTGACCGGTAAAGCCGCGCCGCAGCAACTCAGCGCCAATGAGAGTCCCGGGAAAGGCTGCCGGCCTTCCCCTGGCGATTCCCGCGAGGACTAACAGGCCTCCAGCCGCGAGTGATACGCCCCGCTCCCAATCGGCCACGTTGACGGCATGTTTCCGGTGAGTAATGTATTGCACGGTAGTCGCTCCCTCTATTTCTACGATAGTGGCTATTGCAATTCCGCGCGTGAGACAGGTGTTAACCGGCTTACAGTGGCAGCCGCCGCCGGAGACCAGGCTAACGGTGAGCCCCCGCGGGAATGCGCGAGAACAAGGCCAGCATCTCGCGATTGAAAGCGGGGAGATCTTTCGGTCCGCGGCTGGTCACCAGGTTGCCATCAATGACTACTTCGCGGTCCTCCCACCGGCCGCCGGCATTGGTGATATCATCGCGAATCGTGGGCCAGCTCGTAAGGTTGCGCCCCAGGACAACGCCCGCGGAAACCAGTTCCCACGCAGCGTGACAAATCACGGCCATGGGTTGCCCGGCGCGATCCATTTCGTAAATGAACTCGCGAACTTTGGGCTGGACGCGTAGTTGATCGGCATTCAGAGCGCCACCGGGGAGCACCAGCGCATCGTACTCGTTCGGCCCGGCTTCATCGAGGGTGCGGTCTACGTGGATCGTGCCCTTTTTATTGTGGTGCTCAAAACCTTGGATTTCCCCGGGATGATCGGAAATAATATCGGCGCGCGCGCCGGCGTCTTTGAGAGCCTTGGCGGGCGAAGTAAGCTCGATTTCTTCAACGCCATCGGTCGCCAGGATGGCAACACGCAATTGATGGAGATCAGACATAATTACACTCCATCGAGTTTGTTGCAAGCGAGCGGCCCACGTGTGATGGCGGACAGCGGCTAAAACTGTTGCGGGCCGCGCGTGAGCCATTGGTACGCTTCGTAAAAGCAAAACGCGGTAATGGCTATGCAGATGTAAGAAGCCACTCGCCACGCCTGCTCCGCGGGCGAATCTTCCAAACGAGGGAGGCCGGCGAAATAGGCAACCCCGAAACCAGCCACGAGACCGCCCACGTGGGCCGCGTTATCAATCGCGAGCCCTGGTAACAGTCCGATCAACAGGATATAGATCACCCAGCGAATGTAAGTGGCGCGAATGGCGGCAGTGACGGCGCTGCGATGATGCGCGCTCAGGGCGATCATCGCGCCGATCAGCCCCATGATCGCGGCGGAAGCCCCCACCGAAGGATTGGGCGTCCAAAGGTAGCTCAAATAGAAGCCGGCAATGTTGGCGATGAAATAAATCACCAGCAGGCGGCTCGCGCCATACACTTGCTCCACCTGGCTACCGACATCAAACAGAACCCAGGAATTCATGCCGATATGCAGCAGGCCGCTGTGAAGGAAGCCGGCGGTTACCAGCCGCCACCACTCTCCCTGGCGGATTTCGAAGCGTGCCTTTGCGCCTGCCTGGAATAGGGACGGATCGAGCGACGTCGCGATATAGATGCCAATGTTGATGAGCAGAATGATAGCGGTAACGAACTGGGCTGCAGGGATCAAACCCAGAATGGGAGAGGGATTGCGGCGGTCGATAGCCCGCGGCCCCACCTTCTCCTGGCAATAGGGGCAAACACGATCATGAGTGGTGATGAATGCCCGGCAATTCGGGCACATGCGGCGCGTTTCCATCTGCCTCATTTTACTATTCCCTGACGCGTGGACCCAGAAACGACCCGTGGACCCGCAAATTCGAAGAAGCCGGCGCGCCGGAAGCTGGGGTAATGGGTGGCTTTAGCGGCAGATTAGCCTTCCCCTAGTCAGCGGGCGGGCTAGGCCCGATGGAAGTATTGGCCGGTTCCTCGAGCTGACCCAGAAGACAGGGCGATCCTGGAGAGAGGATTTGCCCAAATTCATTCAAAACCTTGATATGGTCCATCGTCTGCATCTGCGCCGCCGAGTAGTACTTTAGGTTTCCAAATGGTTCGTCTAGTTTTCGCTCAAAGCTAAAGATGCTTGCTTTGCCTTTGCCGTCCGTCCCGAACGTCAAAGCTGTCAATTCTGTCGATTCCCCGGTCACCTTCGAGACGATGTCAGACATCTTGTCAAGTGTTTCACACAAGGCCGCAAGACCCCGATCACCATAAAGGATCAGCTCGCTTCGAAATCGATGCTTCTTTGCCATCTGTCGTGTGAAGGTGAAACCAAACTCTCCGCAGGCCCACTTAACAACATCCCAAAGGAATAACTCGCTGATAGAGGTTGAATGCCGAGTATCTGCCGTTATGCCGTCATTGAATATTTCAATGCTCGCCTCATACGCAGAGCCGTTTTCTACGAACTGCCCGAATTCCAGACGGAGTGAATTACTCACCGTAAATTGTTTAGGGTCCGGATATTTCCTAAAGCCGTACCGGTCCACGGCTCTGTAGATAAGAGCCGGGAAAATCGATGTACCGTAAGGATTCAGTTCTCCTGTATCAAATAACCAGATGGCTCGGGCGAGTTGCACTTTAGCCAATTGCACAGAGCAATCCTTTCGCAGCCTGGGCAGCATCGCTGCCTTGGCTTCCACTGCCCAGGCTGTTAAGAGCTGATCCTTCCAATATTCTTTGCGGCTGACGGCTCCGTGCTTGAATGTCAGACAGCTTTTGCTCATCCTCCGCAGAGAGATGTTCAGAGCCGAATTCCTCCTCGAAACTCGGGACATCGAAATATTCTAGACTCTGCTTAGGCAGAACATCAATTGTGGTGGAAAATGGTCTGAATTTGATTTCCAAATCAGTATCAAAAGCCTCGGCCAGGCGTAAAAGGGTAGCCACGCTCATCTTCCCGTAGTCAGGATTCTCTAGCCTAGAAACCCAAGTTTGAGCCATTCCTATGGCATCACCCAGTTCCTTTTGCGACATCTTCCTGGCTTCCCGAAGAGACCGGATTTGAAGTGCCATCGAACTGCGCACACGCTCTGCCACAAATTCACGTCGATACTCCTGGTCCTTTAGGCTTTCCAGTAATTGTTCTCTACTGGAAATTATGTCTTTCGATTCTCTTGGGATCAGCGTGTATAAGTTTTCTCCGATCATCAGCCGTCTCCAGTAACCGTCTAGGGATTTCACCCTTTTCAATTGCACCTATCAAGAAAGTAAATTGCCTGCCCATCGGCCCGTAGCATCCTATTGGCCGATACTCCACACCGCTAAACCCCACCCGCATTTCGTAGAGATCGTCCCAGCCTTTCAATGCACTGAAGTACTGGTCCGGAAAAAGAGCAAAACCTTGGAGGGAAATGATTCTGGCATTTATTTTGGCCCGCGCCTTCGCTGGTACTGCGTCCGAGTGCAACCATCTGTGAATTTCGTTGACTCCGCGAATGCTCACGAAATCCCAGAAGCTCCATATGGGCATGATAGAAGAAAAATCTTATATTTTCAAGCCTCTGGCCCGCAACTGTTTATGTCATGGCAAACAAAAGGCCAACAGCCCAAAGTGCCTGCTCCAGACTGCTGGCCCTTTGTGTTTTCCGGTGCAGGTTGGCAGGAGCGGCTCGAACGAGTCGGCTGTAAACGATAGGCGATGCCACGAACATCGCCCAGGGATACCTTACTGCCGCCAGGACAGCAATAACACCCCGGCAGAAGGCTGGAACCTCCACCGGGGCAACAAACGTACAACCGAAGCCGCACGAATACTTCAAACTCAGTATCCAGCTTTTGGCTGCGGAACTCAATACGAGCTTTCACAGTGACCTGCCATTCATGCCGAATCGAAGCGGTCAAAGTCGGCAACGGCCGCAACAAAGGCGCCCTTCGCAGCTAACGATAAGAACACCGGAGATGCGTATACGTTCGTCGCAATTGAACGCCACACCAAGCTAGTTTTAAATTTCGCACTTGGACGTCGCGATAAGGCTACTACCAACATATTTCATCGAAGGTTAGCCATAGCCGCTAGTGTGACGGGGCAGATTTGGGACCTGGTAAATTTCATCTCCCCGCTATGGCTACATTACCGAAGCTGGCTGGCCGTCTGGGGAATGCTACACTGCCCGGTTGGTGCAGACCGCTTTACCACCCCGGGACGCGCTTGCCGAACGCACGCGGCGTCATGTGAACCGGCGGCTCATGCCGTTTCTATTCGTCCTATATATCGTGGCCAATCTGGATCGTTCCAACGTGGGGCTTGCCGGGCTCCGCATGTCGCGTGAGCTTGGCTTTTCCGATACCGTGTTCGGGCTGGGCGGCGGTATCTTTTTCATCGGCTACTTTCTGCTCGAAATCCCGGGGACTGTTCTGGTGGAAGTATGGAGCGCCCGCAAATGGATCGCGCGCATCATGCTCACCTGGGGATTTGTCGCCTCGGCTACGGGCACGATACATACGGCGCACCAGTTCTACTGGCTGCGTTTCCTTCTCGGTGTGGCGGAAGCCGGCTTCTTTCCCGGGCTGATTGTCTATCTCAGCCACTGGTACCGGCCGGAAGACCGCGGCAAAGCCGTAGCGATGTTTATGGCGGCGATTCCTGCCGCTCAAATGCTCGGAGGGCCACTGGCCGCGATGCTGCTGCGCGCCCACTGGTGGGGTTATGACGGCTGGCGGTGGCTTCTCCTGCTGGAGGGCCTCCCCGCGATCCTCCTGGGAGTGGCCACTCTCTTTTATCTGACGGATCGGCCAGAGCAGGCGCGCTGGCTGCCACGGGAAGAGCGCGAATGGCTGGCCGGGGAACTGGCTCGCGAACGCTCCGCCAGAGTCCACTCTTCCCCCTGGAAGGCCTTGCGCAATCCGCACGTGCTGCTGCTCGCCGTCATTCTGCTTTTAGGGCTTGCCCCCAATTACGGCCTCAGCTTGTGGCTGCCACAGATGGTGCAGCGGCTTTCCGTATTTGGCGTTTCGAAAGTCAGCCTGATCGCAGCGATTCCGTACCTTTGTGCTCTGCCGTTGTTGTTAATTACCGGCTGGCACTCCGACCGTACGGGGGAACGTAAGTGGCACACAGCCATCCCGCGGCTGATTTCCGGCGCTGCGCTGACCGGCTGCTTCTTCTCCACGGAGCACGTCTGGCTCATGGTGTTTCTGCTTTCGCTGGCCACCGTGGGTTTCTACTGTGCTCACCCTGGATTCTGGCCGCTTCCCAACCTGTTCCTGGGCAGGTCCGCCGCAGCCGCCAGCATTGGGCTGATTAACTCGTTTGGCAACCTGGGAGGCTTTTTGGGTCCCTATGCGATCGGATGGCTAAGCGCGCGCACAGGCGACTTCCGGGCCAGCATGCTGGTGCTGGCGTTGTGCGCTTACGGTTCCGGATTACTGGTTTCGCGAGTGCGTCTGGCCCGAGCCACGCCCGGCAAACTTCCCGCAGTCAGTTGACTGGCATTTTAGCGGCGCGCCGCGGCCGAATGCCGGTGCACGCCACGCTGCTTTTTATGAATCGCTGCACCCTTCGATGTTGCCGCGCGATCCTCCGGCAAACTCGGTTCGCCGAGTGCACGATTACGCACTCAAACGAACAGAAACGAAGACTCTCACCTGCATAATCCATCACGATTGGCGCTTCCTTGCACAATTCAGCGCACTCGGCGCATCTGTCCATTATCTTTTCCCCCGACATCTTCCCCGGCGCCAGTCCTTAAATAAAAGAACTGCGCGATTGGGCTTTCATCTCGGCGGGTCCTAACCCTGAAGCCCAAGCGAACAAGATAGTCTAAAAATCCTACAACCGCTCTCAAAGGAATATTCTGGTAAGCATTCTCGCCAGCCGTTTTGGGAAATTTGCGATCGGCCCCATTTGGACCCCTTGGAGTTACTTAATTTACAAGAGTTACCGCCAAACCTCGCGGCTGTCCCACCAAGCTCTTATTCTGCTGGTAGCCTTTCACCGCACTGGAACCGGACAGAAAACTTACCAGGCTTGGTAAGCAGGATTTCCAAAACCGTACTACAAAATTGAGTTCTCACTAGCGCCGCTACTCCCGCAAACGGCGGATTCCGCAGTTTTTGTTCGCCTCCTCCGGACTGGCCGGTCACGATTCTGACCTTTTTTGAAACCGAAGATAACGGCGCGCGGGCCGCCCGTAAAATCAACCTTCCGAACGAGTAACTCGTTTAGGGCAAAGGAGATTCCAATGAGACGCTGCGCATTCGCTGTGCTGGGGGCCTTACTGTTGGTGACCGCCAGTTTCGCATCTACCCAACAGCCGCCGGCTGTGGGAATAACCATCACTCACGTTCCCTGCGATGGCCCGGCCTCGGGCCCCGTGCCTCCGGTTTTGGCCTAGGCTGTTGATTGGCTGTGAGCAAACTATAGGTACCTTAGTACTAGACCCCGCCATGGTATACTCGGCCCCAAAACATGAGATTGTGCAGTCTTTTGCTCTGGTGGGGCGGTACGTTTCTGCTTACCGGTCTGTTGTTGCGGATGGTAAGCGCCGG
>JASIAM010000124.1 GCA_030041985.1 Bryobacteraceae bacterium
CGTTGCTGTCTTCCACCAGCCAGAGAGTAGGGTCGGCCGGAGCCGGCGCACCACAGGACTGCTCGCCCAGCCAGCGGCCCTTGTCGCGGGATGAGTAGCGCCCCAGCGCTGCTACGGGCATTCCGTCATACATGGGTAGGGCGTTGAGAATTTCGCAGACGGTCATGGGGACGACTGCCGTATCGGCACACGTCGCCGGAAAAGCGGCCAGCACCCCTAACAGAAACACCAGTTTCCAGGGCCCAGACATAGCGGGACGAAATCGAGACTGTTAGTGATACTCTACCGCAGGATTGGGGGAATGGGCACGAATTCTGGCGCTGCCCGACGGTAGGCAGCTCAATTCCGCCGGATAGAGGCCAAGGCCAGCGTCCGTATGGTTTCTATGCCCAGCAGCGGAACAGCCTGATCCAATGTCTTGATCCTGCCGGCGAAACTATATGCCGAGGAGTTGGCGTGACGGATCACTTCTGCCGAAAATGTGGGCTGCGATCGTAGCAATCGCACCAGATCCGCGGCGCCGGTGCGTTCATCGGCTGTGGCACGCAGAACCTTCAGGGCATCCTGCGGGGACATCGAAAGTTTCGAGATTGCGCTTACGAGCATGGCAAAAAACTTATCGGCATTCTAAGTAACAATAATAGCCAGCGCCAGCCATAGTTCTCGCAGTCATAGGGCCTCCCGATTTGCTCGCTTCTGCCAGGCGCTACCACGCATTATGATGAGTATTGGTCTCTTTCCGTTCCTCCACCCCTCCCTGGCCGTACATTTACATGTGCGTGGCCCTTACAACGATGGCGACTCTACTGTTGGAGTTGTCGCTGACCCGCGTGTTTTCCGTGGTTTTTTACTATCACTTCGCGTTTTTGGCGATCTCCATCGCGTTGTTCGGCCTAGGCGCCGGCGGTGTGTTCTCGTATGTGGTAGCGGAGTGGAAAACGCCGCTCTTCACTCGGTTGGGCCGTCTCAGCGCTCTTAACAGCCTTCTGGTAGTGGTGGCGCTGCTGGTAATTCTTGCGCAGAAAGACGCCGAATCATCGGCCCTGATCCTGGTTTACTTTACCACCGCGCTGCCATTTTTCATTTCCGGCATTATCGTTTCTCTGGTGGTCGCCGAAACCGTGAAACAGGTCAACCGCGTATATTTTTTTGACCTGGCGGGCGCGGCCGGCGGCTGCCTGTTGCTGATCCCACTGCTCGATCTGCTAGGAGGCTTGAGCGCGGTAATGGCGGCCGGGGTCCTGTTCGCCGTAGCCGCGGCGATCTGGCACAGCCTGGATGGCTCTGTCGCCGGGCGCGCCGGCAGTGTGGGCCTGGCGCTGCTGCTGGTAATGTTCCTTACCTATAACACCGCCGCGCATGTAATAGGCATCCGCTACGCCAAAAACCAAAAACTCGGCGATGAGACGTACGAAAAATGGAACAGCTTTTCGCGAGTAGCCATCGCCCCGGAACACGGCAGCGGCAGCCCTACCATTTTTATCGACGCCGATGCGTCTACCGCCATCGCCAATTTCGATTTCGGCCACTTGTCCGCCAGCGACCGGCACGCCCTGCTCGAACAAGGTCCGGCTCTCCCATATGCTTTGCGCCCCGGAGCGAAAGCGCTGATCATCGGCCCGGGAGGCGGTTGGGATGTGGCGCGGGCTATCACCTCGGGCAGCCGGGACATCACGGCCGTGGAGATCAATCCGATCATCGCCACCACTATCATGCGCCGCCGCTTCGCTTCCCTCAGCGGCGATCTTTACTTGCGGCCGGGAGTGCACGTGGTTGTCGAAGATGGCCGCAGTTATGTGCGCGGCAGCGCCGCCAGGTTCCAGGTGATCCAGGCTACCTTGGTAGACACCTGGGCCGCCACTGCCGCCGGCGCCTTCGCTCTAACCGAAAATAACCTCTACACCACTGACGCCTTCCGCGACTATCTGCAGCATCTGACCGATGACGGCATCGCCGCGTTCACGCGCTGGGGACTGGAGCCGCCGCGGGAATCGCTCCGCCTGGTGTCATTGGCCATGGAAGCGCTTTCCCAGCTCGGGGAAAATGAAGCCTGGCGCAACGTGATCGTGGGCCGCGAAGGCACTGTCGCCGGATGGGGCGCCCGCGATACCGTGCTGGTTTCCCGCCACCCGCTAAGCGCCGCCGATCTGGACCGCGCGCGCAGCCTCATGGCCGCCGCCGGCATGCAACCGGTTTACTTGCCTGGCCTCGACATCCACAATCCCTTCCACGACCTCCTGCGGAGTCCCAATCCCGAACAATACCAGCGCAACTACACCTTCGATATCACTCCGGTCAGCGATAACCGGCCTTTTTTCTTTTATACTGTGCAGCCGCGCGATCTGTGGAACTTCTGGACAACGGCCTCGCGCGCCACCGCGGATTTCAAAATCAACCGTGCGGTTCCCCTGCTATTTGCTGTCGCGGCCATCAGCATCCTGGCGACGGTTCTCATTCTTGTGTTGCCGCCGCTGGTGCTGGGCACGCGCCTGCCGCGCCGCGCCGGGGTCCGCGGTTTCCTGCTTTATTTCATTTTCATCGGGTGCGGTTACATCCTGATCGAAGTCGCGCTCATCCAGAAGTTCGTGCTGCTCCTGGGCCACCCTACCTACGCGCTCACGGTCGTGATCTTCTCCCTTCTGGTATCAAGCAGCCTGGGCAGCTATTGGAGCAAGCGCTTCGTGCGGGGCCAGGAAGGCCGCCTGATCAAGGTGTTGGGATGTGCCGCCCTGTGTGCGGCGCTGGAGGCCTGGCTGATCTCCGCTTTGCTGCCGTTACTGGTCGCGCTGCCCTTGGACATCAAGATGGCCGCCACGGTGATTCTCATCGCGCCACTCGGTTTTCTGATGGGCATGCCGTTTCCTTCCGGGTTAGCGCGGCTGGAGCAATGGCATGCCCCTTCGGTGCGCTGGGCCTGGTCGTTGAATGCCGCCGCCAGCGTTCTCGGCTCAGCCGGCTCTCTGATGTGCTGCATTTATCTCGGCCTGGTCCAGACGCTCCTCGCCGGCGGGCTGCTCTACGTCGCTGCCCTCGCCGTTGTCAGCCGTGTCAGTTTCGAGGGGAGCGGCAAACCCGAAGCGGGCGCCGCGCGTGTGGTGCTGGCACAGTAACGCGCGATAAAGTGCGCCAAACGTGACTGGCTACAGCGGGAAGCCAATGCTCAAACCTAACGCCGGCTTGTGCTGGCAATGCCGCCAGCCAGTGGAACCGCGCAATGCAGTGGGCCGCGGCGACCGTACCGCGGTCTACTGGCCGAACAACTCGGCGACCAGCCTGTCAGCGCCATACACTTTGCGCAAAGCCTCCATCATCCCGCCAGTGTGCACCGCAACCGACCGGTTGGTTTCGATATCGTAGACGTAATCGCCAACCAGCGATTCGATGTTGCCGTCGAAAATCAGTCCGACCAGTTCCCCCTTGGCGTTGATCACCGGCGATCCGGAATTGCCGCCCACAATATCATTGGTGGTTACGAAATCGACTGGGGTCGCAAGGTCCAGTTTAGTCCGGGCTTGCTGGTAGCGCGCCGTCAGATTGAATGGCTCGCGATTGTCGAAGCTCGCGGCGCGGTCATAGAGACCAAAGAAAGTAGTCTTGGGGGGCGCCTTGGTTCCGTTATAGGGGTAGCCTTTCACCTGGCCGTAGGAAAGGCGCAGGGTAAATGTAGCATCCGGATATATGGTCTTGCCGTAAACCGCGAAGCGTGCGCGTCCCAATTCTTCGCCGGCGCGTTCTTCCACGCTGGTGACGTTGTCTTCGGTCCACTTCACCAATTCCCGGCGCATCGGATCGAGCGCGCGCGCCAGGACTATCATCGAATCGGCCGATTGTGCGACCGCAGCTTCGCCCCCGTTAACGAGCTTCTTGCGCACCGCCGGATCTTCCAGTTTCGTCCCGTTCACCAGCGCGGCAGCCGCTTGCTGAGGCGATTGTCCATGGAGCACGATTTTCAGGAAAGGATCGTTCGGCCCCATCGCCTTCAGGTCCAACTCCAACGCCCCGCTGATACGAGCGATTTCCATATCGCGGTAAATGGGAGCCGGTGAAAACAGATCGAAGCGCAGAGAGTCGAGTTGCGCATCGTGATAGCCGGACAGGCGCGCGCCATCGGGTTTGCGGATCTCGGCCACATACTCCACGATGGTTTTGGCGATTCCCGCCAACTGCGAATCCATATTGTGATAGAAATTCTCCTTCACGCGCCCGGCTGCCTTCCGCTCTACTGCGGCAATCTCATCCCATGCTTGGCCGTACTGTGCTTCGAGAGCTGGCTTGCTCTTCACGGCCTGGCGGAAATTCTCCTCCTGCAGGCGCTTGATTTCCATCACGGCCGGGTTTTTGAGACCTGTTAACTCCCCGCCGATCGCCTTTATGGAATTCGCATTCCGGAAGATATCGGAATCAGCCTGTTCGGCGTGCGTAGGACTCGCTTTGGAAAACGCTTCGAGCACTCGATTGCGGTCTTGCAGCACATTCAGGATGGTGGGAAGAAACGTGTCTCGCTGCATTTCGAGTTGCGCGAACGTATCTTGCCGCGACGTCGACCCGGGATTGCCGGAGGTAAACACCAGTTCCTCATCCGCGGCGCCCTTGACGTTCCACTTGAGGTAATTCGGCGTGTCGATCGGACGCCCGTTTTCGTACACGCGGAAGAATGCCATATCCAGGTCGTAGCGCGGATAAGTGAAATTGTCGAAATCACCGCCGAAATAAGCAGCCTGCTGTTCGGGCGCAAATACCAGCCGCAGATCAGTGTACTTCTTATAACGGTACAACCAATACGCGCCGCCCTGATACAACGTCACCACGTCGCTACGCAGCCCCGTCTTCTGCAGGCTTTCCCGTTCAATTTCCGCTATCACTTTGCGCCTTGCGGCAAACTGCTCCTCGGGAGTTTTGGCCTGAGAAATCGCTTTCTCGATGCGCGGCGTCACGTCCTCGGTTGACATCAGCACGTCCGCTTCGATGTCCGGCGATTTCATTTCCTGTTCGGGCGTGCGGGCGTAAAAACCATCCCGCACATAGTCGTGTTGCGGTGTGGAGTTCTTTTGCAACTGGCCTCGCGCCACGTGATGATTGGTGAGCAAAAGTCCATGAGCACTGACAAACGAGCCGGAACCGCCATCATTCAGACGGACCGAGGAGAGCCTCACATGGTCAAGCCACTCTTTGGTAAGCGTAAAGTGATATTTTTCCTGAATGAGTTGGGTGGGTGGGTTATCGAACGTCCACATTCCTTCGTCGGCGGGCGCGGGCGCCAAAGTGACACAGGCGCCGATCATGGCGAACAGAATCGATCGCTGCATGCTTTTATTGCAGCACGGATTACTTGTGCATCGCTCCTTCGACATGCAGCCGCAGCGATTCCACCCACACTGGGCCGCGATTCTGGTTGTATGCCGGGTTAACGACATATTGCAGGTCGAAAGTAACAAAAACGCCGCGCCAGGCCTGCGCTGCGTAATAGCTTTCCCAAACCGTCTCTTCTCCATAGCGCAGTTTGCCATCGCCGATGAGAAAATCCAGGCCTCCCATCGCCAGGTATTCCGCGTGTACGGCGGAGAGGCCGCCCACGGTGACCTCGCTCGCCACGGTATCGCCGGGCCGCCTCCAATGCGTGCCGGTGAAGGAAATCCCGCCGCTCGCCAGGCGATCCATGGCGGTGAAGGCGAAGCTCTCCGTCTTGCCATCGTTCCATCCCAGGCGGCCGAAAATCCCGAAATCTTTGCGAATCTCCTGATCTACACTTAGTCCAAAGCCGTATTTGAGCGTGCCTACACGCTGGTTCGCGGTAATCGAGGGAGTCGTTCCTGTGGCTTCGGCGATACGAATCGCTTCCGCATAGCTCTCTGATCGCGTTCGATTCTCGTAATGCATCAGGCGAATCGCTCCCGGGTGGCCACCCGGCGCAAAGTCCACTTCGCCCTCAATCTGGTCTCCGCGGTCGCGCAGCACGCGCGTGTCGAGATGCGGCCCATTGGCGTACGTCGGCTCCATCGCGCTCGCGTAACGCACCGACCAGCGCGGTGTGTGAAATTCGTGAACCCACCCCCATGTGTAACCGCGAGTGTCCGCCGCATAGTCCCAAGCGCCGTTGTACATAATGGCCCAGCCCATAAATTGCGTGCGCGGATCGTGCGTGTAGCGATTATCGTCAAAGAAATCGGTGAGGGAGAAGCGGCCGATCGTAATCGAGTAGCGCGTCGCCGGGCGGCTCCCTTCCACCTGGTTGGCATCGGATTCGACCTTCTCGCGCTTATTCCCAAATCCGAAGGCCTGCGTGATATAGAGACGGGCAAGGTATGGCTTGGGGGTGGCCAACTCGACGCGCGGCATCTCGCCGTTGGGAAAATTGGCGATGCCGTTGGTGTCGCTAAAGCCACGCCCGCCTGCCAGTTCCGGGTCGAAATAAAGCTGCGTGTCTTTCCATTGCAGGCCGAAGAACAGGGTCGCGGTGATGGAGGCTTCCGCTTCCGGATGGCTCGCGAGACTAAGCGGACCTTGATAAGCCGAAGAAAAACTATCGTGATATTGCCCGATCGACGTGGCTTGATAGTACAGATTCCACTGCGGGCCGGAGGGCAGATCCTGGGAGGGCCCATTTGGGGTGCCCTGGGCGCCGGTAGCACTGTCGTCTTGAGTCTGGGCTACCGCCAGCCTCATAACGAGAGTAAACAAAAGCAGGATCGCGGATCCGCGCGCCAAACGACCAGTATGGCAGCAAG
>JASIAM010000125.1 GCA_030041985.1 Bryobacteraceae bacterium
AGTACATGTACTTACCATTCCCGGACACGCCTTGCCGCCAGACGGGACTGGCGCTCCATACGTGCTGGCTACAAAGAGATCAACATTATGGAGAGGCGCATTCTTGCTATCGACAATTTTGACATCTACTTCACTGGTGTTATCGTCTTGAGCATGGATCTCTAGACAAGTAGCAAGGGCTACTATAAATGCGAAAATTGCGGGGTTACTTGGCGTCGGCAATGTGAATCCAATCAATTGAGGCTGGTGCGGTACCGTTCTCCGCAAACAGCGCAAGCGTGCCATGGAGAAACGTCTCATATCCGTCGCGAAACTCCCATTTGCCTTGGGGCCTGCCACAGAAGGGACGCTCGCCACAGCCTTGATTGTTGCGAAGAGTTAAAGATTCGATCTTGAATTGATACTTTGAGACTGCCATTTCCAGATCGATGTAGTCGCCGTCCCGGCAACAGTCTGAATTTATGTAAATTCCTTGAATTGGCAACAGGCGAGTATCGCTTTTTGGACCAATTCTCCAAAACCACCTATGTCTTGCATCTGCTTCTATGTGAATTCGCCCATTGCTTGGCTTGATAGTAAACACGTATCCGCGTTCACCCGATTGAGCCCTCAGCGCAAAGGAAATCTCTCCTTGAGACGGTAAGTCGGCTCTCAGTTGTAGCATGAAGTCGTAAAATTCCTCGCCGTCCAGCGCGGCCTCTGTTGGCATCCCCCAAGCTGGCGTGGCAACCCCTGCGTGGCCCTTAACACGGTCGTCGCTCGGCCGGCCTGTGCTCGCGGGAGACGGCGGATTTGGTCTCGATTGTTCAGAGGTCGAAGGATTGCCAATTTTCCATTTATGGGCGGCAACATTCCATTCGCCCTGACTATCCCAGGCGGACCCGCTGGAGTCTGCCTTCATCCAAAAATCTTCATCCCAATCTCCGACATATCGTTCGCGAGCTAGATGATAGCGAATCTTCTCGTCAGGGCTCATATAGTGGATCTTGACGATCGGCCAGACAATGGCTAGGATTGCAGCCGCGTACGTCGCCCACCTGACCCTCTGGCGGAACCAGCTAAACGTTTCAATGATCTCTCCGAGTTGACCTGAGGGAGTCGCCGGCTTTTCAAATCGCACTATACAATCTCGCCTGGCCAGCACGGCACCATTGGCATCTCGCGCGAAAATCGAAATGACGCTGGTCGCGGACTTGTCCGCAACAGTTCCGAAAGAAAGCGCAAAGTGGTCCTCTCCCGGTGTTAGCCGGAAGACAGTCGAACCGGGCACACGGCCATCTCCGGATACCCAAACCGTTTTGGCGTCGAATTCTAGCAGGACTTCAAGACAGTTAGCGGGTGATGAGAATCGCAGACGTCCTTCTTCCCCGGCAACCAGTTTCTGTTCGTACTCCACATCAAAGCTGGATTCTTTCTTCGGGAGAGCTGCGGACGACGCGCCCATCTGACAAAATCTCCTAATACTTGCCGGCTATAGTGTCGCTTGGCAACAACTCATTGAGGAGATCGGCGGGTCTCAACAGGTCATTCCCCTATGAAATCACCGAGCGCGCTCATTTTTTATCGAATGATTATACCCTATCGAGGTTTTCCGAGACTTCTATTAATCACTTATTAATCACTGGCTCCGGTGAGGCCAGGTGTCCACCTGCATCCGGGTTTCTGCCCGGCCCTCCTCTTGCCAAAAACACGTTACGATACAGCCATGAAGTCACTCCGGATCTTTGCGTGTCTGGCTTCGTTTGGCATGGCTTCATTTGGCATCGCATTCGCCCAGCAGGCGCCGGACGAACCCCGATTCGAAGTCGCATCCATCAAGCCTTCCGATCCTAATCCTGAGAACCCGATGTTTATCGGCATGACCGCCGATGGCGCGATGGTGAAGTACACGAATATCACGCTGCGGGATTGCATTCGCGGCGCGTACCGGGCGAGAGACTTCCAACTCATCGGGCCGGATTGGATGACCAAGGCGCGTTTCGAGATCGATGCCAAGCTTCCCCCAGGTGCTGCGGCGGATCAGATTCCCGAGATGCTGCGCGCCTTGCTGGTGGAGAGGTTCAAGCTGGAGATCCGGCGCGACATGAAGGAACAAAACGTCTATGCCCTAGTGGTGGGAAGTGGCGGAGCGAGGCTGAAGCCGCCTGAACTCAAGGCGGACAATAATGCGCCCAAGGCTCTGGGGCCGGACGGCAAACCGAGAGACCTGATGATGTTTGGGAATACGCCGGGGGGCAAATTCATTACGGCTCCCTCCGCAAGCGTAGCGAGCCTCGTCGGGCTGATGTCCCGTTTCACCGCCCGCCCCGTGATCGATATGACCGGCATCGAGGGTCTGTACGAGTTCAAGCTGATCTTCGCGCCGGAAATCGACCCGGGCCTGCCCACAGTTCTTGTTCCCGGACCGAACGGCGCCTTTACACCCGCTGATCCCGCCCCTTCCTTGTCTGACGCTGTCAAGCAATACGGCCTTCGCCTCGAAGCACGAAAAGCCCCCATCGAGATGTTCACCGTGGTTCACCTCGAAAAAACACCGACCGAGAACTGAAAATGCGCGCGCCGGCCAGCCGCTCCGGTTAAAATAGAAATAACTCCCCTCCCCCGGCGAACGTACATTATGGCTTTCGTCCACCTTCACTGTCATACGGATTATTCCCTCCTCGATGGGGCTTGCGATATCGACCAGTTGATGAAGATTGCGGTGGAGCAGCAGATGCCCGCCGTCGCCATGACCGATCATGGCAACCTTTTTGGCGCAGTCAAGTTTTATAACGCCGCTAAGGCCGCGGGCGTGCAGCCCGTAATCGGCTGCGAAGTCTACGTGGCGCAGCAAGGCCACAAGACACGTTCCGATACGGACCGCTACAACCACCTGGTGCTCTTATGCGAAAACCAGGAAGGCTACCGCAACCTGATCAACCTGGTTTCCACCGGTTATCTCGATGGCTTCTATTACAAACCACGCATCGATCTGGACCTTCTGGCACAGCACTCCAAAGGCTTGATCGCCATGTCGGCCTGCCTGCGCGGCCACGTTGCCGAGACGATTCTTGCGGATAAGTACGAAGAGGCGCGGCGCCTGGCGCATACCTATTCGGACATCTTCGGCCGGAACAATTTTTTTCTCGAGGTCCAGGATCACCATCTCGAACAGGACAAGCGCCTCACGCCCCAACTGAATCGTCTTTCCCACGAGACGGGGCTGAAATTGGTGGCCACCAACGATTCCCACTATCTGCGCAAAGACGATGCGCGCGCGCACGAAATCCTGCTATGCATTCAGACTGGAAAATTCCTCAGCGACCCCAACCGGATGCACTGGGATCACCCCGATTTCTACCTGAAATCGCGCGCCGAAATGATGGAGTTGTTTGGGGAACTCGAAGATGCCATCGACCGGACCGGCGAAATCGCGGAACGCTGCCGCGTTAGCCTGGAAAAAGTCAAGGAGCCGTTCCCCAAGTTTCAGGTTCCCGAGGGCCATTCCACCGACACGTATTTCGAGTTTGTGGCGCGCCAGGGATTCGAAGCGCGCCGGCCGCGTTTGGAGGCACTGCGCGCACAGTGCCGGCTCAAGCACGAACTAGGAGAATACACGGAACGTCTGGATCGCGAAATCCAGGTGATTCAGAAGATGAAGTTTTCCGGTTACTTCCTGATCGTCTGGGACTTCATTCGTTACGCCAAATCGAAGGGCATTCCGGTGGGGCCAGGCCGCGGCTCGGCTGCGGGCAGCCTGGTGGGCTACGCGATGTCCATCACCGATATCGACCCGCTCCAATACGGCCTGCTGTTCGAGCGTTTCCTCAATCCCGAGCGCATCAGCATGCCGGATATCGATATCGATTTCTGCATGAACCGGCGCGGCGAAGTGATCCAGTACGTCACGGAGAAGTATGGCCGCGAGCAGGTGGCGCAGATCATCACCTTTAACACGCTGGGCGCGCGCGCCGCTATTAAAGACGTTGGCCGCGTCCTCGAAATGCCCTTTGCCGATGTCGAACGCCTCACCAAGATGGTGCCCAACATCCTCAACATTTCACTCGAGGAAGCCATCAAGCAGGAGCCCGGCTTCGATGAAGCGGCGAAAAAAGATGCCCGCGCCGCCGAAATCCTGAAGGTGGCCCTCCGCCTCGAAGGCTTGGCCCGCAACTGCTCCATGCATGCGGCGGGCGTCGTCATTTCACCGCAGCCGCTCAAAGAACTGGTGCCGCTGTACAAAACGAACCGCGACGAAATTGTTACGCAGTTCGATGGCAGCGATCTCGAAAAACTCCAGCTCCTCAAAATGGATTTTCTCGGGCTGACCACGCTCACCCTGATCGATGACGCCTTGCGGCTGATTGAGAAACGCCATGGAGTTCGCCTTGAACCGCAAGAACTGCCGCTCGACGATCAATCCACTTACGAAGTTTTCGGCAAAGGTTTTACCAGCGGCGTGTTCCAGTTCGAATCGAGCGGCATGCGGGATATTCTGCGCCGTTACCATCCGAGCCGCATCGAAGATCTCACTGCTCTCAACGCGCTCTACCGTCCGGGGCCAATCCAGGGCGGCATGATCGACGATTTCATCGAGCGCAAGTGGGGCCGCCGCGCCGTGCAGTACGATCTGCCGGAGCTCAAAGAGCTGCTGGAAGAAACCTACGGCGTGATTGTGTACCAGGAGCAGGTGATGCAGATCTCCAATCGCTTGGCCGGCTACTCTCTGGGCGATGCCGATCTGCTCCGCCGCGCCATGGGCAAGAAGAAACCCGAGGAGATGGCCAAGCAACGCGAGCGCTTTATTAAGGGCGCCCTCGAACGCGATCTACCTCAGAAGAAGGTCGAGAAAATTTTCGACCTGATGGAACAGTTCGCAGGTTATGGGTTTAATAAGTCGCACTCGGCGGCGTATGCATATCTGGCGTACGTAACAGCGTATCTGAAGGCGCATTACCCGGTGGATTTCATGGCGGCGCTGCTGACTTCGGAAACCGGAAACACCGCCAAAATCGTGAAGTACATCAACGAGTGCCGGGAGATGGGAATCACCATTCTGCCGCCCGATGTCAATCACAGCGAATGGAGTTTTACGCCCGATGAGCGCGCTGCCGGCGGCCGTGGAATCCTTTTCGGATTGGGCGCCGTGAAGAACCTGGGGCAATCCGCCGTGGAAGCCATCGTTCGCGCGCGCACGGAAACAGGCGCATTCCGCTCGCTGCACCAGTTTTGCGAACGGGTTGACCTGGGCGCGGTCAATAAGCGAATGATCGAGAGCCTGATCCGCGCGGGCGCCATGGACACGCTGGAGGGCACGCGTTCGCAGAAGGTAGCCGCGCTCGATAACGCCATGGAAGGGGGCCAGCGCGCCTGGCGCGACCGTGAATGCGGACAGGCGGGCTTGTTCGGGGAGATGCTCGCGCACGAGGAAACTCACGCTGCGCCTCTTCCCACCGTTCCCGACTGGAGTGATAAAGAGAAGCTGGCCGCTGAAAAAGAGATGCTCGGATTTTGGGTGACAGGCCATCCGCTCGATCGCTATGCCGATAAGATCGCGGAACTGGCCAAGTACGATAGCTCCAATCTGGAGGGCCTCGCAAAGGGCGCCGAAGTCACCTTGTGCGGCGTGCTGACGGGCATCACGCGCAAGCGCAATCGCGAAGGAAAACCTTGGGCTGTAATGACTATCGAAGATCGCAGCGGCTCGGTGGAGGCCATGGTTTTCGCCGCCAGTTATGAGCGCCTCGCCCCCGATGTAGTCGAGGACCGCGCGGTGTTGGTGCGCGGGTTGGCGTTACCCGAAGATAACTTGCCTCCCAAGATTTCCGTGCAGGAAATCGTCGCGCTCGATAACGCGCGCGTGGACATGCCGTCGGTAATCGCCATCCGCATCTGGTTGGGGCGCAATGGAACCGCCGACAAAGCGCAGGCGCTGCAGGATCTGTTCAACCGCAAGCGCGGTGAAACGCAAGTGCGGTTGCGCCTGGAACTGCCCCGCGATTTCTCCGTCCTGCTGGATGTGCCCGCTCGCGTGAAACCGGACCGCGAGTTCCGCTCGCTGGTGGAGGAGATCTGCGGACCGGAGTCGCTCGAAAAGGTAGCCGGTTAATTACCGCAACACCGATTTGCGGGCGGCGGAATGCGCGCGCAGTCCGCTCCAGTCTTCGGCCAAAATGATGGAATTCGCCGGGTTCTGGGCGTCGTACCGGACCAGAACAGGGCCAATGGCCGCAGTCAGGTCTGGCGGCAAATACGGCCGGAGCGCCGAAAGATCCTGCGCCGCAGTGTACCCCACGCCGCGGACGCCATAGGAATACAAAACCAGGTCATCATGAATCTCGAGCACGGTGGCATCCCCCATTTTTCCGTGAGACACCAGAGCCGCGCGCCGGTGGCGTTCCCGTTCTTCGGGAGAAACCCGTGAACGTTTCCAGGCAAGGTACCCCATCATGCCAACGATGAGTGCGAGTACCAGAGTAAGCGCGACGGTTACGGCTTCCGAGGCCGTAAACTGCGCAGCAGGAGCGAACGGCATGTTTGTTCGGCTATCCGGATCTTTCCCAACCGCGTGTCCTTATCCAGCTACCGGCGCCTCGCGGAATACTTTGTCATAGTCCGCCAGGAACTGCTGCAAACCCTTATCAGTGAGCGGATGATTGAATAGCATATCCATAACCTTGAATGGCATCGTGCCAATGTGCGCTCCCGCTAAGGCGGCATCAATCACGTGAGTAGGGGAACGGAGCGAAGCGGCCAGCACCTGAGTGGGAAACTCATAGTTCTGGTAGATCTTGGTGATGCTGCGAATCAGGTCCATTCCGGTGTAGCCGACATCATCCAGCCGGCCGACAAACGGGCTGATGAAATAAGCGCCTGCCTTAGCTGCCAGTAGGGCCTGCCCGGGCGTAAAACACAATGTTACATTTACGCGAATGCCTTCTTTGCTCAAAGCGGCGGTAGTGCGAATGCCATCGCGCGTCAACGGGCACTTCACTACAATGTTCTTGTGAATGCGCGCCAGCCGGCGTCCCTCTTCTACCATGGCGGAAGTCTCGGTGGCGATCACCTCCGCGCTGATGTCGCCATCCACGATCGCGCAAATGCGCCGGATCTGTTCTTCGAGTGGTTGCCCCTCCTTGGCGATCAAGGTGGGATTGGTAGTCACCCCATCCACGATTCCCCAACTCGCGCCTGTCTGGAGTTCCTGGAGATTGGCAGTATCTAAGAAAAATTTCAAAAGAGGTCTTGCCTCCTATGTTTCCGGATTATAGCATTCCGTATGCATACGCCCACTTCTATGGCTGTGCGTAATAGCCGGTCCGCGTGTGCGCCTTCAGCCCGGACTGACCCAGCTTTATCTCGATGGAGTGATATTGGTCGGGACCGTCAGCAGGAAGACCGGCAAACGTCAGGACATAATAATTACTCGCATCGGCCATCGCCGCTGCGATCTCGGCGGAGATATCGTTTTCGGAGTTGAACACCCGCCCTCCGCTTTGCACGGCCAAAACCTGGAGCGCGATGTTCCCATATTGAACCTGTTGCGGTTTTTTCACTCCCTTCAAAAACTCCTCGTAATATACCGTTTGGCCCCGAACCGCATCTGCGGTGCCCAATGGATCAACGCTGTACATCGTAATGTCCGCGTTGCGGAGAGTGTTCGATAGAGTGACAATCTCGCCAAACAATTTCCGCTGATCTTGGGAACTCAGCTCAATACGCGGCCCGGTAAGAATCGGCCACCCCGGACTGACCCAAATCACCAGTTTTCTTCCCGGCTGTTGAGCCGCCGCGGCGGTAAGTTGCTCCAACGCTCTGATAGACATAGTGAGACGATCGCCGGCGCCGTACACTCCGTCGTTGCGACCGATAACGCGCAGTCCGGCTTGATTGGCGTTCAGATCCCCAACCAATGCGTTCCCGTCCTGCGAAAAGTTGGTAAATTTGACGGACACATCGCTCAGGAAACCGAGCGACACCGGCTGGGAGAGCACTCCATTGTCACGCTGGAGGAACTTCACGACTTGCTGCCGCGCATACGCCACTCTGCTGAATTCCGTGTTGACTTCGTCCACCAGCAGAATTGCCTTTGCCGGCGGCCCGGAGTTCGGGTTATTGCCTTTCATTTCCGCAAACGACACAATCTTCTGCGGGTGGTTGTTGTCGAGAAGAGTGAAATCCTGCTGTTGCAATCCGGCGACCGGCTTGCCGGATTTATTCGTCACCACTACGTTCAGCGTGATGCTGCGATCAGTAGGGGCGGGCGGCGCTTGTGCAAACGCGCAACCGATAAACGCCAAGAAACAAATGCAACGCTTGGACCACGCGGTCATGACGTTACCTCGCTATGAGTATAGTCGGCGACTACCAGGGTTTCAACCGCGGAGCGCGCGGACCGCTTACCGCAGTATTACCGCGCATCCTCGCAAATGTACTCGAACATTTCACCGCCCGCGATCCACGAGGACGCGGTTTTCTCATTAATGGTCCAATGCACGGTCCACTTGTCCGTGTACGCTCCCGGATCATCGATGGTAGCTTCGTAGCTGAGTGTTTTGAGATTGGGCCTGGAGATCCGCTCGATGAGGTGCAGCTTCTCGGTGGTAGGATAAGCTCCCGCGATCCACTGCTTTTCATTGAAGCCCACCGTGTCGATCACCAGGGTATCGCCTTCCCAATGGCCAATGGAGTGGCCGAGAAATGTCGGGCGCAGATCCTCGGGCTTGGGATGGGGCCGCCCATCCATATAAATGACGCGCCACGAATGCGGCCCCGCAATATTCAGGATGAAAATGCTGGCCATTTCCGGCGCATCCACGATCTCGAATCCGGGCGCGTTAAAAAATGACGGACCGCCCGCCGGTTTGCAACTTACCAGTGGCGGATATAGGTCGGACTTGGAGGTCCTGTACTGATAGAGAGCGCGCGCCCACGGTTGAAAGGGCACCGTATTGGGACGCGGCATGCCCCCCAGCCCGGGCCTCACTTCCCAATAGCCCTTCTTCCCGGGGGCCGACCCCAGGTCCACGTGCCCTTCCGCGGTGCGCGGCGCAGGCTCTGTAGAGGCGCTCGCTGGGGCGCCCTTCTCACCCGCGCGAGGACTCTCTTGTGCCAAACCGTTTTGTGCCAAACAAAGCCCGGACGCCAGGCACAAAAGCGCGAATCTAACGGCGGCTCGTTTCCAATCGCACTGCGGCATCTTGTCGCGCTCTACCTCATCGGCAGCTTCTGCCCGTTCCCGAGAATTAGAAATGTGTTCTGCGTAGATCCCGCGCGATTGCTCCCGTCCTTTGCCAGAGCTGCATCCTGCATGGTGATCTTATCGCCGATCTTCACGGTGTCCCGCTTCCATCCCCCGCGCGTGAGTGCGTAGGGTGGTCCCAGCTCCACTTTGAAGTCCTTGGTCACGCCGCTTTCATCCTTGAAGCTGATCGAGATAAAAGCGTGCGGGTTAATCCATTCCACATTCGTCACAATTCCGGTCAGCGTGGCCGTCTTCGAAGCATCGTACTCCGCGTCGAATGAGTGATGCGCCAGCGCGGGCAGCGCCGCCGCAGCCACCAAACAAACGATTGCATTGGCTCTCATGTAACCTCCTTGGCGGGAATCAGCGGATGAACGTCGATTCCGCATTCTCCTCGCAGAAGTATTCCTGCAGCTCCCGATCGGGAACCCACTCCATGGTCCATCCGCCCTTCCACGGCCGCGTGTAGGTTCGCGGATCATCTACCGTTACTTCATATTTCAAAGTATTCAAATCGGACCGGGTGAACCGTTCCACCAGATGCAGCCCTTCCGTGTGGGGCAAACCTCCCTTGGCGAACCAGAAGTGCTCATTGAACCCTATGGAATCGACCACTAGCGTATCTCCGTCCCAGCGGCCCACCGAGTTGCCGTAATAGCTGCGCACCACTTCATCCGGTTCGCCTTGCTTCCTTCCGTCGGTGTAAATCACGCGCCAATTGCGGTCGCCTCCGCCCAGAAGAACCAGTATGCGGCCCAGATCACGCTGCTCGACAAACTGAAACCCATTGGCGATTTGAAATTGGCGCGGGCCGCCCGGTGGAATGCAACGCGCCAGGGGGTCGTCTTTCAACCGCGTGCGCTGGCGGTATTCGTAGAGCGCTTTGGCCCAAGGCTGGAAGGGCGCTACGCGCGCCGCATCGGAAATATGGGCAAGCAAGCCGTCGGCATCCATGGGAATGGGGGCGCCGCCCGCTTCCACCAGCGCGCTCGTGGTGCTGGCCCAATAGCCTTTTTTCCCAGGTGCGGGTCCCAGCCGAATTTGGCCATCGGGCCAGCGTGGTGCTGGCTCCCGCGCATTGGTAACCGCTCGCGGTTTTGCGGGCGGGGTGAAAATTTTCCGGTTGCCCGCCGTGAGCACCACCGATTTGGCAAACGCTACTTTGTGACCCCCGACCGCCGGAATGCCTTCCACAGTGACTACATCGCCAATGTGCAACGAGGTTCGCGACCAACCGTTCCGCTCCAATTCGAGCGGGTTGCCGAACTCTACCGCCCAATTCGTCATCGGGCCGTTCCCCTCGCGGACATCGAGGAAAAGAAATGCATGGGGATTCACCCAATCGATCCGCGTCACTGCACCCTTTAGCGTGATGTGCCGCGCAGAGTCGTACGTGGCAGCGAAAGGCCCCTGAGCAGCCATAGGAAAGGCTGCCAGCATCGAGATCACCGCCAGGCTTTTCATGGCTAATCCCTGGTGAGGCGGAAATCGCCCTTGGCCGCCCCCTGCTGCCAGGTTCCCTTAAGCGTCCGGTGGTAAGAGCCAAGGTCTTCCAGCTTGCCTTCCGCCGAAATGTGCACCGGCTTGCCGGCCGCGTCTTTCGTATCCGCGTCGATGCGCACCGTCCAGCTTCCGTAATCTACAGACACACTTCCCAGAGGAATGGAATCGGGACCGGGATTGATCAGGCCAGTGACATTCTTCCCATCCCAATTCATCACGAGTGTGATGGCAGTGCGCTGACCGGAAGCAGATCCCCAATCGCCGATCCACGTGCCGGTAAGAGGATGGCCCTGCTGCGCCATGGCTGGCACAATAATGCTCAGCCACATGCAAGCAACAATTAGCGGCCACGCCCGTCTGCGCACCAAGTGAACTCCTGGCGCCTAGAATATCACGCCGGATGAATCGTGGTTTGCATGCAGCTCGCGGGCCTTGGTGGGACCTGGCTTCAGCCTGGCGCACGCGCCAGGATCGGCCGGCGTAACGGGACAACTCGCCCGCCAGGAGGGCCGCCTGCGTGGAAGAAGAACCAGACCGCCGATCTCTATTGGCTCGTCTCGGGGATGGCCGCTGAGTCCGGATACGGGCCAAGCCGCAGATCGAGGAGGCGCTGCTCGCGATCGGCTTGTTTCCCCGGGCGGCCCTGGTATTCACTGTCTTCGAAGGCGTCCGGATTCCCGACGCGGCCACAATGCTCGATGGGAACGAGAGCCGGCGTCCGCCGAGCGGTGAGCTAGCGATGTCAGGCTCCGGTTCGGGAGATGCGGATACCGAGCTTCTGCATGCGCGATTGCAGGGTGGATCGCTTTAGCCCGAGGCGCGCGGCTGCGCCTTCGGGACCGGCCACGATCCAGTTGCTCTTCTCCAAGGCAGCGCGAATCTGCTGGCGCTCGGCTTCCTCAAGCGCGTGGCGGATGTTGCTGGCCGGGGCTGCGGGAACGCCATTGGCGGCGGGCGCGGGCGGAGATGCGGGAGGCGGCTCCACAGGATGCAGATCTTCGCTGCGAACGGTGAGAACCGGTCCGGTGGTCAGAATCACCGCGCGTTCGATGACGTTCTGGAGTTCGCGGATGTTGCCGGGCCAGGGATAACGAACCAGGGCATTCATGGTTTCGGCCGGGATGGCGTCGATGGTTTTGCTAAGCTGCCGGCTGAACTGCTGCACAAAATGCCGGACGAGCAGCGGAATATCCTCCGGGCGCTCGCGCAAGGCCGGGACGCGAACCGGGAACACATTCAGGCGGTAGTAAAGATCGGAGCGAAACTTCTGCTCGCGGACTAAGGCTTCGAGATCGCGATTGGTAGCGGCGATGAGCCGGGCGTCCGAGCGGAGGGTTCGCGTGGAGCCGAGGCGCTCGAATTCCCGCTCCTGCAAAACGCGCAGGAGCTTGGGCTGCAGCTCGAGCGGGACCTCACCGATTTCATCGAGAAACATGGTGCCGCGATTGGCCAGCTCAAAGCGTCCGATGCGCTGGGAGATGGCGCCGGTAAACGCGCCTTTCTCATGCCCGAATAACTCACTTTCCAGGAGGCCGGTGGGGATGGCGGCGCAATTGAGCTTGACGAATGCGCCCGATTTGCGCGCGCTGAGATTGTGCACGGCGCGTGCGATCAACTCCTTGCCGGAACCCGTCTCCCCGTAAACGAGAACGGTGGAATCGGTGGGGGCAACGGTCTCGATCTGTTCGAGCACGCGGCGCAGCGCTTCGCTTTTGCCCACGATCTGCTCAAACTTTAGCTCGCTGCGCAGTTCATCTTCCAGGTACAGTTTCTCGAGCGCAAGCTTATTCTTCTCGTCGGCGACTTCGGTGAAGGTGCGCGCATTTTCAATGGCAATCGCGACCTGGCGGGCGATCTGGGTGAGAAACGGAAGATCGTCCTGGGAGAACGCTTCTTCGCGGCTGGTGCCCAGCGTCAGCACGCCGACCATGCCGTTGCGGCCCGTCATCGGCAGGTGCACGCAGGAATGGAGATTAGTGGCACGGATGTCGTCCGGGATTTCTTCCCGGGAGAGGATGACTGGCTCACCGCTACGAAATACGCGCGCAGCAACGTGGTCCTTTTCACGCGGGGGCTCGTAACCCTCCTCGAGGTGCGGCGGCGCATCGGGGAAATCCAAAGCATAGAGCCGCAACTTTCCGTCCTCGCGGCTGGGGAGGATCACTCCGGCGCCTTCGCATTGCATCACGCGGCGAATCTGGGCCGAAACTTCACGCAGAACATCGCGCAATTCGAGATTGGAGATAACGCGATTGGTGAGGTCGAGCAACAACTCGAGGCGCTCTTGCGCCTGCCGCGAGGCTTGGAAATTAATGGAATCATCCAAGGCCAGCGCGATCTGATCGGCGACCAGTGAACAGAAGCGCACTTCCTCGGGTGAGTAGGCATTGCGATGCGTGCTGGCCAGAATGAGTCCACCTAGCCGGCGGTGGGCTGTAGTCAGGGGAAACGCGCATAATGATTCGAGACAGTTCTCCCGCATGCGGCGCGTGAAAGCCGGAAAACGCACCTCACCATCGGTGGATCCTAAAAGCACGATTTCCTGGGTGCGGTAAACAAAGCTGGCTAAGGTTTCGCCGCTTTCGACGTCCGAATGGTGACCCTCCAGATGCCGGCAGGCGGGGCCTAAATGCCAATGCACTTTGTTGGCAGACTCATCGAATTGGGCGACCGCATCGAAGCGGATCACTTTGCCGAGTTCGTCAACCAGAATGTCAAACAGATCCCGCGGCTCCTTGCGTGCGCGGATGGAGTTGGAGATCCGAATGAGCGCTTCATAGCGCGCCGCGGTGGACGGGTCTGCCGCCGCAGCCAAGCCCACTCCCATCAATCCCTCCTCTAGATAAAGGGCTTCCATTCCCGGTAGATGCTCCCCATGACGGTAAGGATTCGAGTTGGCGCGATCCCATTTTAGCAAGCGGGTGGAAGGGCTTGGTTTTCAGTTTTCAGTTTTCAGCTTGCGGCTAAAGCCGTTTTCGCGCGTCCGCGGGCATTCGGCTGCCGGCCACCGGCGCCGTGGCGGCACTTCGGCACGCGCCCAAAGATCGTCATCGATCGGCACCTGGCTCGCTGCAAATCCCTGAGGATGCAGGCGTGCTTTTTTGGTGCGCGCTGTGCTTTTGTGACGCGCGGAGGAATACGATGCTTCATTTCTCTTATCACCGCTCCGATGATGGCGAACAATGGAAACTCTGGGGCGCGCTTTCCGGCGCATGGGTTGACGAACTGCGGTTGGTTTGGCTGCGCATCCGCCAGCACGTACGCCGCGGGCACGCCATCGTGGATCTAAAAGAGGTCACGTCGATTGATGGGGCCGGCGAACAATTGCTGGCGGAAATGCGTCTGGAAGGAGCAGATCTGGTCGGGAGCAACATCGTGAGCCGGGGAATGGAACACCCGAGTGGAGGCCGCTCATGAGCCCGGCAGCAACTCACGCGCAGCCGCTGCAATATTTCATTCACTATGATTTCGACGCCCTACGGATGGAAATCGCGGGGAGCCTGATCGGTAAAGCCGCGCAAAAGGCGTATGAGGCGTGGCGCACTGCGATCTTGATGGCGCGGCGGCTGCCGCTGGTTGTCGATATCAGCTACGTCACGGAAGCCGATGAAGTTGGCAGAGCCGTTCTTCGGTGCTGGCAGAAAAAAGAGGTTCGGCTGGTTACGTCAACCAGCGCGGCGCGCGCTATGGCCGACTTAAGCCTGAGCGCGCATGTTGCCGGCCCAACTGCCGGAAATCCGGCATACGCCGGCCGCACGGAGATTGGAGCGGCAGACGCGAAACATTTATTTTCAGTGGTTTAATTGGTACGCCCGGGCCGATTCGAACGGCCGACCTTTTGCTCCGGAGGCAAAGATCCAATGCGTAAGTTATTGCAAATACGTGCGACGCTGCCGCATTTCGAGCGGGTTCCGAGCGGGTTGCGGCGGATTCTGAGCGGGTTTTTGAGCGGGTAAAAACGGCGGGGGCCAGTACAGGGCGTGGCCGGAACACAATGGGGGATCCATCCTTCACCGCAGTACCGTCTGTCGTTCCCTTTCC
>JASIAM010000012.1 GCA_030041985.1 Bryobacteraceae bacterium
CGATTGGCCTCCTGCTCTGACGGCAGAACGACCATGACAAAATTGGCTTCTGAGGGCACCACGGTGAAGCCGGCATCACTCAGGCCCTCGCGCAGATAACGCAGCCCGCGCGCATTGAGTTCGAGCGAGCGGTGCAGAAATTCGCGGTCGGCTAACGCTCCGATGCCCGCTGCCTGGGCGGGCGTTGAAGGCTCGAACGGCAGCTTCACCTTGAGCAGGTTGCGGATGAGTTCTTCGTGGGCGAATCCATAACCGATGCGCACGCCCGCCAAGCCGTAAATTTTCGAAAAGGTCCGCAGCGTGATCACATTGTCATACCGGTAGTGCATGGAGTCCGGATAGCGCGGATCATCCTTGGCGTATTCGAAGTAGGCTTCGTCCAGAATGATCAGGACGCGCTCCGGAACGTGGCGATAGAACTCGTCAAACTGCAATTTCGTGAAGATAGTCCCGGTGGGGTTATTCGGATTCGCCAGATATATGATCTTGGTTCGGGAATTAATCGCGCCAGCGAGCGCCGGTAAATCGTATTGCCAGTTACAATAGGGAACTGTACGATATTTCACTCCACGTGAGCGGGCGAGCACCTGGAAGCCGATAAAGGCAGCGTCGGTAGTAAGTACTTCATCTTCATCTCCCAGAAACGTGCGGATGATATTGGACATAATGCCTTCGGAGCCGCTGCCGGCGATGACATTTTCGACTTTCAGGTCAAACTCGGCAGCCAAAACCTCGCGTAGGTCCAGGCCTCCATTGGGATAGAAGTTGAGGCCGTTCAGAGTGTGGGTGAGCGCTTCGATAGCGTTCGGTGAGGCGCCCAGCGGGTTCTCATTGGATGCCAGTTTGACGACATGACTCAGGCCATACTGCCGGCGCACCGATTCCGCGGTGCGCCCGGCTTCATAGGGGCGCAACGACTCAATATATTCAGGTACGAGAGGCACTCTACTTTTATTGTAATGGCCGCGTATGGCAGTGGACTGACCCCCACTGGAAGAAAGAGGAATTTCGGAAGCCTTAGGCCACTAATCCAGCTCGCCGGCGTTGATTTCGATCATGTGACGGTCGGGGTCCATGATGTAGAGCTGCGGATAGCCGGTGAGGGAGTGAGGGTTGGTGTAGATTCGCAGCAACTCATCCGTTGCATCCTCGCGGTAACCCTTGGCGCACAGCATTGCGAGAGTTTCGCTGTAGCTGGCCACGCGCGCGGCAAAATGAATGTCGCGCGAATCGACGCCCTTGCCTTCCCGGTAGGTGGGATTGGTGTGGACAATCAGGTGCAGTTCCTGGCCCTCGGCAAGCCGGAACCACGCTCCGGGGAAAGGGAAAGCGGGCCTGGGAATCTGTTCGAGTCCGAGAATCTCGCGATAAAAGGCAATAGACCGATCGAGCTGGCTGACCGGCAGCGCGATATGGTGAAGCAGTTGGATGTTCATTGCGGTTCCTTTGGCGCGCGCTCCAGTTGACGCGGGTGCGCGCCTGCTGTCATACTGATTGATTTCCTTTTACGAGTGTTATGACAATTACAACCGTCACGGAAACGGCTCCTTCTGCGTCCGCTTCAGCCTGGGAAAGCATTCAGGGAGCTTACGATTTGCAAGTGCATGTGGCTCCCGATATTATTGCGCGCCGCATAGACGATCTGGGGCTGGCGCGGGAATTCCTCTCTCGCGGACTGAAGGGCTTCGTTCTAAAGTCCCACTATATGTCGACTGCGGAGCGCGCCAAAGTGGTGTCCGCGGCGGTCCCGGGGATTGCCGCTTATGGCGCGATTACGCTGAACCATTCGGTGGGCGGACTGAATCCGGTCGCCGTGGATATTGCAGGGCGCTCGGGGGCCAAGATCGTGTGGTTTCCTACCGTAGACGCGGAGAATGAAACCGCAGGGCTGCCCACGGGCGGGAATAAAAAGCTGCCGTTCTGGGCGGAAATCCAGCGCGAAATTTCGGCTATGGGAATTGCCCCGCCGCGTATGACGGTGCTCGAAGGCCCTGGCAACATCTCCGCCGCGACCCGCTCTTGCATCGAACTCATCGCCAAACACGATATGATTCTGGCCACCGGCCACCTGGGCCGCCACGAGATTTTCCCGCTGGTGCGAGCCGCGCGCGAGATGAAAGTACGCAAGGTGCTGGTAACTCATGCCGAGTTTCCTTCTCAAAATCTGACGGCGCAGGAGCAGGTGGAACTGGCTGATATGGGCGCCATGATTGAGCATTGTTTTACCACCATGCATACGCGGAAAGCACCATGGCAGGCTGTGCTCGACTCCATTCGCGCGGTGGGGCCGGAGCGGTGTCTGCTCTCGACCGACCTGGGCCAGACGATTAATCCGCCGGTGTCCGAGGGCTTCGCGCTCTTCGCGCAGACGCTGCTCGACGGCGGTTGCCGGGTGGAGGACGTGCGCCGCATGGCGGTAACCAATTCGGCTGCGCTGGTGGAGTGAAGGGGCGGCCGGCACTTATCCAGTTTGGGCATAAGTGCGGGCATAACTGGCCCAGATGGCGAGGAAAAACCGGATCCTGGGAAGCCCGCAACTCCTTTGCAGTAATGGTGCCCGGGGCGGGACTCGAACCCGCACTCCCGTTGCCGGAAAAAGGATTTTAAGTCCTTTGTGTCTACCAGTTCCACCACCCGGGCGAATGGATTTCAACGGCTTGCTGGCTTTCTTGGACGCCAGCCCGTTCGCGTTCTTAAACTGGTGTCCACCTCAGGCCATGCTCTACCCATCAGCTTCATGATAGTAAACGAATCCGCCCCGTTTCGTCCAGGCCAGTGCCGTAATTACCGCGAGATTCGCGAGAGAATCTGAGGCGCTTTGCCGGAAGCGCCACGTTCGAGAAACGCGACTTCGCGAACGTGAATGGGCGGAGCCAGCGCTCCACGTTGTTCCAAGATGTGACGAATCGATGTTTCGATCTCATGCATAGCGTCGGGATTCCGCAGCCCAGTCAACGAAATCCAAAGGCCACGTTCGTCCTGGATTACCTGCCATGCAGTCGCTGGCACATTTTCCAGCACCGGATAAAACACATGGGCATGGGCAGTCACGGCCGCTCCGTTGCCATCTCTGTGTGGAAACGTGAGAATGTCTCGCATCCGGCCTTCAACAGCTTCGATCAGCCGGAATTTCCGTCCACACTCACACTCACCGGCTGCGAGCCGCACCCGATCGCTGATTTCGTAACGGATCAAGGGCTGCGTCCGGCTGCCGAAAACACTAAGCAAAACGCGCTCACCACAGATACCGGGAGGCACAGCGCGGCCATCCTCATCAACGATCTCGATAATGGCTCCGTCTTCAACCAGGTGTTTCCTGCCTTGAGCGCATTCGGCGGCGATCGGCGCGTACTCCGTGGCGGCATAAGTATCGTACGGCCTTAGGCTCCAAGCCTCGTGCACTCGCCTCCGAATCTCGCCGGTGAGTACTTCGGCGCTGGCGCCGATTCGTTCCAGGCGGAGGTGCAACCGTCCCGCCACTTGCTCTTCAGCAAGCTCGCGTAACACGGAGGGGTATGCTGCCAGTATCTGTGGCTGCCATTGGTTGAGGCGCTTCACCACGGAGTTCAGAGGTTCGGCCGCATCCAGCCGCAGCAGCCAGCGCGTGGATAATGAAGCAGCCACTCGGGACGAAAAATGCCAGGGTGTAGTCGAGCCGATGCTCGCCGTGCGCCAAGGTTTGCCCACACGTTGGCGTGTAGGCGCCCACGCCATCGGCCGCATCAGGTTGGCCAAAGTTGTGACCCATTCGTTCGGATTGAAAAGGAAGATTCCCTGCACACCGGTTGTTCCTGAAGTGAGCACCACCACGTACCGCCCACGAAACAATGCGAAACCTGGATCGCCGGCTAGAAACTTCCTCACGTCCGCAAGACGGACTTCCCGGTCCGTAACCAAATCATCAAAGTTCTCCATCAGAATGGATTTGGTTAGAATCGGAAGAGTCTCCAACGGCCGGCTCTCCAGTCCCCGATGGAAGCGCCGGTAAAACGGCGAGTTCTCGATCACAAAGCGACGCAATTCGGACAACCGGTCCGTTTGATGCCGCTGTAGTTGATCTGGTGTCCAGCGGCAACTTCGCTCCAAGTGCCGGCACTTCCACGCTATTTGTAACAGCAGGTTGAGTCGCATTTATAATTCCGAATATCCGGAGATCGGGACACAGGCTTCTGGCGGGAACCAGCAACCCATAGGGAGCACAGCCGAATGATACCATCGCTAGGATGGAGTTTTAAAAATCTGCTGAGTCCGTGACACCGCGAGATTCCCCGATCACTCCGGCGAACTTTGAATCACGCTTTCCCAGCACAACTGAAACCCTTGGTTGCCAATCGAAGCGGCAAATTTCATGAACGCCAAAATACCCCACCGTCTGCCCACTGCTTCTCTGGATCGTATGTTCCAACTGAACCAGCAACTCGACCAGCAATTTCATTTCGTTCTCGAGATGGAGGGCCGCTTGGACGAACACCGCGTACGGCAGGCCTTGCGGTTAGCGATGGATTCCGAACCAGTGTTCGGCTGCCGGTATATAGCCAGTCATCGTCAGCCGTACTGGGAGCGGCGTGACGATCTCGACAAACTGCCACTGTGCGGAGTGATCGAATCTTCCGGAGTTCGAGAGGAATTGACTCGTTTTGTGGCCCGGCAGTGCGATGCATCCGTCGACCCGTTAGCCCAGATCTGCATCGTCCGGGGGAATAGCGACACCTTATGTCTGAAGGTCAGCCATGCGGCGACTGACGGCACAGGAGGCAAAGAGTTACTCTCCCTAATCGCTTCGTTCTACCGCGCTCTTAGTACGGTGGGGCACGGTCATGTGCTGAAGGTTGTCCCGAACTTGGCTAGCCGCAGTCTCTGGCAATTGCTCGGTCACGCCGACTGGCGAAGCTATTGGCAGGCCTTCCGCAACAAGCGTCGCGAACCTGTCGAAGACCAGTGGTCATTCCCCTTCGTAGATCGATCCAAAAGGGGCCCACTGATGTTTACAGTCCGTAAGTTAGGACCATCCACATTCGATTCACTCAAGGCATTGGCCGAGCGATCGGGCGCCACACTGAATGATTTACTCTTGGCCGCCTGTTTCCGCGCTCTATGGGAGTTTCTGGATTTTCCGGCGGCTATTCCGCAGTCGATCTACGTGCCCGTGAACGCACGCAGGTATCTGCCTTTCGGCCGGATGGAGGCAATCTGCAATTTCCCGATACCGTTTTGGCCTACGCTGGAACGTATTCCCGGCGAGCCGTTCGAAAAAACGGTCTTAAGAGTCCGGGAAGCGATGCCGCGGGGCGCGGAATGTAAACAGCGTGTCCTGGCGCATGCCCTGATGATTTCTCTCGCTCACCGGTTCGCCTTACCTAAAGTGAAGGAGCTTTTTGACCTTGTACACCGAAAAAAGCTTGCCGAAGGATGCACTACTGTGACCTTCACCAATAATGGCGTTTTGATTCCTGAAGAATTCGATTTCGGCCTACCAATCCGAGATGCCTGGCTAATCCACCCGGCGGCGTTCGCGCCCGATCTGCTTTTTGGGGTTGTCTCTTTCCGGAAGACTTTGTCCTTCGCTCTGACCTATTCCAGCCATGCGACCAATAGCCAGGATGTGGAGCAATTTATGGACGGCTTCGCCGGGCAGTTAGATGGAATTGAAGAGCATATGTCACTGTCGAGCAGCCGTGACAGCCGATCTCAGTCAGCACGATAGTAGGCTCTAGCAGTACCGGGACTATCGTTTGCGGCCATCTGACACCCAACGTACTCTCGGACTGATAAACTTTCCTCTCGGTCCGACTGTAGTATACTCAGAAAAATTGGACTTATGCACTTGGAAGTGGACCGCTTACAGGGATCAGTCTCTGTCTAGCGTCTACTATTTCCACTAGCCAAAAACGGCAGAATTATTCTAATCCGGCCGCTGCGGTGACATGCTGTTCAACGTAACACAAAGTAAATGAAACGGAGGAGATTATTCGATGAAACAAGAGCAGCACTTCCACAGATCCCTCGCATCGGCGCTGACCTTGGCCGCGGTTCTGCTTCCCGCCACCGTGGCTCAATCCGCCTCTTCCACTCCCTCGCCCACCTCACCTACTTTACCGGTCACCGGCTTTCCTTTTATAGCTAATAATTTCACACAGGCTGCGCCGCGAGGTTTCGGCACCTTCCACAACAGTTGGGCACAAGCCATGATCTGGTGGAATAACAAGTTATATGTCGGTACCGCACGCGACTCGACATGCGCCAGTGACTATGCGCTTTGGCAGTATATAGCAATAAACCTGGGCGTATCATTCGCCAATACTTACGATCCCTATCCGCCATCGGATCCCGATCTTACTTGCGCTCCAGGCCCGAACCTTTCTCTCCAGGCGGAAATCTGGAGCTGGTCACCAGCTACTTCCGCCTGGACCCGCGTATTTCAATCACCGGCAGTCATACCGAATCCGGGCCCCGGGGATGGCCAGCCGGCACCAGCCGGCGCCCCGCCTTTGCCATATGAGATCGCGATTCGCGATTTCGCGCAGTATACCGAGGCTGATGGCACCAACGCATTGTACGCCTTCACCGTAAATAGCGGCCTGATATGGGATCAAAACGAGATCCCGCCCCCGCGCATACTGCGCACAACCGATGGCGTGAACTGGACCCCGGTGCCGCAAGCTCCCGGCACCTTTTTGAATGAGCTCTCTTTCACCACAGACCGTACCAGCTTCCGCCAGGGCGTATCCTACAATGGGATGATGTTTACTATTTGTGGGCCGGTTGAAGGGGAAGGTACCTTGATCGCTTCCGCTAACCCACAAGAGGGGAATAATGCATGGTTTCTAGCTGCCCCTGCAACCATGCAGTTTTACGAATTGGCAGTTTTCAACGGCTGGCTGTACCTCGGTGGCTACAATTCCGCCGGCACTAGCTACCAGGTTTATAAGACTAATGCCCAGGGGTCGCCTCCTTACCAGCTAATTACCGTCGTTCCGGACGCCGGGTATCTCACCAATCCGTTCCCGAGCCAGTCGGTAGTTAGCATGTATGTGCATAATAACCGCTTATACGTAGGGACTGCAACGTTTACGGAGGTTTTGCGCATTAACCCAGATGATACCTGGGACCTGGTAGCCGGGATTCCTCGTGAAGTTCCAGCGCCCGGTGGCGGTTCGCAGTGGAAGTATCCACTGAGTAATTTGGGCGCGGGTTTTGGCCTCACTCTGAATGACCATGCCTGGCAGATGTCTGACGACTACGGATATTTGTATATAGGGACTTATAACGCCAGTACGCCATCCAGACTTGCTCCCGGCGGGAACGTCCTTTACCCATATATGGGAGCGCAACTCTATAGTACATCGAGTGACTGGTATTTCACTCCGGTTACCACCAACGGGTTTGCCAGCAACACGAGCGCGATTTCGAGTACAGCATATGAAGACCCTGTCGATCCGCATGGCGGCATTTTCGACTATGGTTTTCGCACCATGACTTCTACTCCGTCCGGATTCTTCATGGGTACGGCGAACGATTATTTCGGCCTGGCTGTGTTTCAAGCTACCCAACATCCACCCAGCTTAGTTGCGCCTGACTTCCTCGAGATTGAGCCGGCCCGAAGTGGCGGTGCACTGTTGTCGTGGCAGCCTACGTCTACCCCCGGTGTCGCCTATCAGATCTTCCGCGCGCAGTTAGTTCCCATTGAGATACGCCAGGACCCGGAGTTCGAGGATTCGACCGGTGGGACGGGGGTTTATTACCCCGATGTCTACGTCAGTCCGTATGCCTCAATCGGCGCAACTGCCAGTATGACCTTCCTCGATTCGTCAGTGGTTGCGGGGCAAAACTACTTGTATTATGTGAACGCGATCATCCCAACCAAAGATTCCGCGCCGTCCAACCTCATGACATTTCCCCTGCTTTTGCCACCCGTAACCTTTGCCCAACTCACATCCGAAGTAGGCGTCCTGGCCCAGCGCCAGCGATTCAGCTCAGCCCAGAATGAGCAGAGTTTGCTCAAGCTGATTTCCACCGCGCAGGCATCCGCGGCGGCATGCCAGCTTAGCGCCGCCGTTACCGAGCTCAATCCGCAAACGGCCGCTTCTCTGGTGGAGGCCCCCGATTCCACTGACATCGGCATTCTTGTTTATAAGCTCGCGCGGCGTATCCAGATCTATGCTGAATACCCCACCCAGGTAGTTTCCACGGAATTTTGTACCAATCCTTGATACTCTCTTAAAGACAGCACATGCGCATCGACCTTCTGGCTATAGGCTCCCGCGGCGATGTGCAGCCTTTCGTTGCGCTGGGCCTCGGCCTTAGAATGGCGGGGCATCGAGTTCGAATCGTAACGTTGGACGGTTTCGAAGACCTGGTGGCAGCGCATGGCCTGGAGCATTGTTCTATCGGCCGAAGTCCGCGTGATATTGCGGCCTCGGATGCCGGGCGCGAATGGGTCGCGCGCCGTTCCAGCACGCGCGGTTTTCTGCAGGGTTTTGTGCGCGTGGCTGCTTCGCTCATCGAGGCGGGTGTGGCCAGCTACTGGGGCGTTTGCCAGGATGTGGACGCGATCATCGCATCCGGGATGGGCCTGCTGGTAGGGGTTCACATCGCTGAGCGGCTGAGAATTCCGCTGATTCGGGTTCAATTATCACCCTTCGCGCGAACACACTACGACTGGGCTGGCCGCAAAAACCTCCTCACCGCTGTGCGCGGAGAATGGACCGCCTTCCTGCATAGGGCATTCCGGTTTCTACTCTGGACGAAGCTCCGCTCTGGCACAAATGCGACGCGCCAAAGCATGCTCTCTCTTCCACCGCTTCCATTAGCCGAGCCATTCAGCGCCATGGACCGCAAACGCCTCCTGGTACTGGACGCATACAGTCCCGCGGTGGTGCCCAGGCCACCTGACTGGGGCGAATGGATTCACGTTACCGGTTACTGGTTTCTGGATCATTCCGCCGCATGGACGCCTGATCCCGCTCTACTCGATTTTTTGAAGTCTGGCCGGCCACCGGTATTTGTTGGCTTCGGCAGCACGCCGTTTCCTCGGCCCGAGGCGGCAACTATCCTCGTGCTTCGCTCTCTCGAACGGGCCAGGCAGCGCGGAGTGATCGTAGCGGGCGGAAGCGGACTGCCAACCGGCCGGCTGAGCGATGATGTTATCAGCCTCGAGTCTGTGCCTCATAGTTGGCTCTTTCCTCGCGTAGCCGCTGCCGTTCACCATGGCGGCGCAGGAGTCACCGGAGCGGCTTTGTGCGCCGGTCTGCCTTCCGTCATCACCCCCGTTTTTGCCGATCAACCCTTCTGGGGCGGTCGAGTTTTCAGCCTCGGGGCCGGCCCACGCCCTATTCCGGCGAAACAGTTGACCGAGGAGAACCTCGCCAACGCGATTCGCGCTACCGATAACCCGGAGATTCGCCAGCGCGCGGCTGCTCTCGGCACGCGAATCCGTGCGGAAAACGGCGTGTTGCAGGCTGTGACTGTTATTCATAGGCAGTTCGAATGCGGCGCGCTGAATGCCACAACGTATTAGCATGGCTACTATAGCCACTGTTCAGAGCCTCGATCGACTCGAACCGCTTCCCCTTAGCCCGGTTGAAGCTGCATTCTGGCGCGTCGAAAAAAATTTCGCCGGCGCGTACCGGGCAGTGGTTCTATTTCGACTCGAGGGTTGTATCCAAGCCGGCCCGCTGGCCGGGGCGCTCCGGCATCTTCAGTGCCGCCATCCCAAGCTGCGAGCGACGGTCGTCCACACGGATAATGGGCCCCTCTGGTATCAGTTCGAACCGGAACCGCCGCCCATTCCGTTCGTAATCACCGATTACAGGGAACCGGATCTTCCCTGGCGTGAAGAGACCCGCGGCCTGCTCGAGCGCGGCTTTCCGGAGGCCGGCCCCATGGCAGCGGTGGCCGTTCTTCGCTGCCCCTCGCGTGCCAACTCCTACCTGCTTCTAATGGTGCACCACGCCATCGCAGATGGGCTTTCGGCAATCATGCTGGTGGATGACCTGCTCACCGAGTACGCCCGAGCCGAAGGGCGAGTGAACCTGCCGCCGCGCCCGGTTTTGCCGCCCGTTACCGCAACACGAGCAAAAACGTCCGCCAAGTGGTGGAGCCGCTTATGGCTCCTTCGGCGCTTCATGCGGCTCCAGCGCGCGGATAGCCGGTCACTGCAGACGCCGCTGCCACAGGCGCCCGGCATCCTGCCACAGTCACAATGGATACATTGGGTATTCTCTCCCGAAGACACCTATCGCCTAGTCAGACGTTGCCGCAAGGAGCGGACCTCGCTAGGCGGAGCGCTGGTGGCGGCGGTATGCTGCGGCCTCATGGATTGCTTGCCAATTGATGCGGGCTGCTTCAAATGCCAGTTCCCACTCAACATTCGCGAGTCACTCAACGGGCCTGCGGGGCCGGTTGCGCCGGACGATCTGGGTTGCTTCGTCAGTATCATGAATGAGCTTTGCGAAG
>JASIAM010000013.1 GCA_030041985.1 Bryobacteraceae bacterium
CCCAGGCTCCCGCCCATAGTCGGCCATTACATCGCTCCTTTCCATGTACAGCCGCGCGTCGTCGCCCCCGCAAAACTCTCCGATACTCCGCGCATCGATAGGCTCATCCGCGGCGGCAATCTCTATCTCTCCGCGCAGGACCTCATCGCCCTGGTGCTCGAGAATAATTTAGATATCGCCGTCCAGCGCTACGGCCCCTTTATCGCGCGCGAAGTAGTGCGGCGTGCCCAGGGCGGCGGCCTGCTCCGCAACGTCGATACATCTCTCATCGCCCCACCCGCCAGTGTCAGCACCACCGGCGTCAGCAGCAGCACCAACGGCCTCGCCGCCGGCACGGGCATCGGTTCCACCGGCACCGTCGCCACTCTGGTCGGTGTCTCGCCTCCCAATCTCGATCCCCAGATCAGCGCCCAATTTCGCGTCGGCCACACCACCACCCCGGTCACCAATGTCGTCGCCTACGGCACCAGTGCGCTCACCGATAACTATCTCTACTACCAGTTGCAGTACTCGCAACAGTTTGCCACCGGCACCAGTGCGGCCCTCACCTTCTTCAACGAGCGCTACAACTACAACATCAACTACGATCAGTTCAACCCCTACTTCAGTGGCTATCTGGATTTGACCGTCAACCAGAGTCTGCTGCAAGGTTGGGGCCGGCCGGTAAACAGCCGCGTGATCATCGTCGCCAAAAATAATGTGAAGTGGGCCGGCCTCCAATTGAAACTGCAGGTGGAAACCACCGTTGCCGCCGCGCTCGATCTCTACTACTACCTCGTAAGTTTCAACGATGCGGTGCGTATCAAGCAGCAGGCCCTTCAAACCGCCCAAAGCCTCTATGAGGGTAACCAGAAGCGAGCCGCCATCGGCGCGCTGCCGGCCATTGAAGTAACGCGCGCGGCGGCGCAGGTCTCCGCCAGCCAGGAAGATCTGCTGATCGCGCAGACCAACGTTGCCCAACAGGAGATCATCCTCAAGAATGTACTGAGCCGCGCCGGAGTGCAAAGCCCCGTCCTGGAGGAGGTGCATATCGTCCCGCTCGACCGCATCGAGGTCCCTCCCTCCGCCGAGGTTCGGCCCGTGCAGGATCTGGTTCAGGAAGCCCTCGCCAACCGCGTGGAAATCCAGGAGAACACCATCAACATCGACAACCAGAAAACCCTGCTCAAGGGATCCAAGAACAATCTGCTGCCCAGCCTCACCGGATTTTTCGAGGTCACCAATAACGGTTTGGCTGGCCCCCTGAACCCCAGTTACAACCAATGCTGCGGCCCTGCCTATCCCTATTTCATCGGCGGCAATGGCAGCGTGCTTTCCCAGATTTTCCGGCGCAATTTCCCGAACTACTCGACAGGCCTTTCGCTCAACATCCCCATTCGCAATCGCCAGGCGCAGGCCGATTACGTAACCGACCAGTTAGAACTCCGCCGCTATCAGTTGCAGCTCCAACGCGCCGAAAATCAGGTGCGCGTGGATGTGAAAACCGCGGTCATCGGTTTGCAGCAGGCCCGCACGCGTTATGAGACCGCGGCTGCCGCGCGCGCCTTAGCCGAGCAGACTCTCGCCGCGGAACAGAAGCGATTCGAATCCGGCGTCTCCACAGTCGAGCTGGTCATCCAGGCGCAAAAAGATCTGGCCACCGCTTCCGATGCGGAAGTCGAGTCCATGGCCAATTACTCGCATGCCCAAATCACCTTCGACCTCGCCATGGGCCGCACGCTCGAAACCAACCACATCTCCATGGAGGAAGCCGCAGCCGGCAAAGTAGCCCGGCAATCCTCGATTCCGGAGGGAGTCGCCCGATGAACGGTCACTCGTTTTTTCAAAAATTTTCCACCTGCCTTTCTGATACTTACCGGCCCCGCGCCCACAAGACGAGATCCCCCCAGAAGATACTGCGCTTGGGAGAACCAAGTTGCAGAGATGCCTTACCGCGATCGACGTCTTTCGGGGCCGCGACCGTGAGGGAGCGGGCGTGTTCCGCGGACCTTCCCGGAGACACACCGGCGCATTTTTCCGAAGAGCGGCCCCAAAATGCGTCTCCCTTTCCAAAGTCATCGCCGCAACCCACAAAAATCAAGCAGCTTACAAAACGTCATGAATAGAGCGCACAGTTCCCCTATCCTTACGCCTCCCTCCAGTGGGGTCGGGGCTTCTGCCCCGCGGCCGGGCTTCGGCCCGGCGCTTGCCGTTCTATTGAGCATGGTTCTTCCCCTCTCCGCCCAACAACCCACTCCCTACTTGCAGCGGCCATCGTTCCCCGCACCCATCCGCTCCTATCTGGCGCCCACAGTTCCTCCTGTCCATCTCAACAACTCTCTCCGCATCCAATCCCTGCTGCGTGCGGGCAACCTCTATCTCACCGTCCAGGATGCGCTCGCCCTCGCCATCGAAAACAACCTCAACCTCGAAATCGATCGCTATGGACCACTGGAGGCCGACTCAGCCTACGAGCGCTCCAAAGCGGGCGGCGCTTTTCGCGGTGTGCAAAACCCCAGTTCGCAGGTCAATAGTATCGATACCGGCCTGGGTGTGAGCGGCAGTCTCGCCGCTGAGGGTTTACTCACCGGAACCAATGGAAACAGCGGCAGCGGCGGCGGTGGTGGCGCCGTCATTCAGCAAGTCGGCCAGGTGACTCCCGTTCTCGATCCCATTGTTCAAAACACTTCTGTCTTCTCTCACCTCACCAATCTGTGGCCCAGTCTGGTCATTGCCGGCACCCCAGCCGACGTCCAGACCGTCCGCACCTACTCCACCAGCATTCAACAGGGATTTATCACCGGTGGCGGCCTGTATTTTTTGGACTATGAGCAGTACCTGCACGAAACGTCGCCTTTGGATTCCCTTAATCCGGCCGTCGGTCCTTTGATGGAAGCCGTCCTTTACCACTCCCTTCTACAGGGCTTCGGCGCAAAAGTGAACGGCCGCACCATCCGGATTACACGCATCAACACCAGTGCCTCGCGCGAACAGTTTCGCTCGCAGTTGGCGGATCTATGTTCCAGTGTGCTGCGCGCCTATTGGGACCTCGTCAGCGCCCGCGATGAGTTGCGCGTGCGCCGCCAGGCCGTCGAGATCACGCAGAAGTTCTACGACGATACCAAATACGAAATCTCCATAGGCGCCATGGCGCCATTTGAGTTGATCCGCGCCGAATCCGAGCTCGCCACCCGCCGCCAGGATGCCCTCATCGATCAGGACACCGTCGAGCAACGCTCTTTGGCCCTGAAAGAAATGCTGAGCCATTCCGAAGACCCCGTCCTCGACAACGCCCAGATCATTCCGCTCGACCGCATCGAAGTTCCCGATTCCGACAACGTGCCCGCCTTCCGCGATCTGCTCACCACGGCGATGGCCAAAAGGCCCGATGTGGCTGTCTCGCGTTTCCGCGACCAGACCGACGAAATCAATTTGATCGGTACTACCAACCCTCTCCTGCCCAGCCTCACCGGCTACGTATACACCTACGACCGCGGCGTTGCCGGAGTCTCCCAGGCCAGCGGTGGCGGCGCGGCTCCTTATTTTGTTGGTGGTTACGGTAGCGCCTTGGGACAAATCTTTCGCCGTAATTTCCCCAACAACGGCCTCGGTGTCAATTTCTCCATGCCCATCGGAAACAGCCAGGCTCAGGGCGACTATGGGTACGACCAACTGCGCTTCCGCCAATCGCAGCTCAGCGGCCAGAAAGACAACAACCAGATTGCCGTGGATGTCGCCAACCAGGCCAACGCTCTCCGCCAGGCCCGCGCCCATTACAACGTCGCGCTCAATTCCCGCATCCTCCAGCAGCAATTACTCGAGGCCGATCAGAAGCGGGCTACCGGCGTCGCCAGCTTCAATACCCTCATGACCGACCGGCGCGCCCTGATCGCCGCCGAAATCTCCGTAAACAGCGCGCTCGCTGCTTATGCCAACGCGCACGTATCGCTCGACCAGGTGCTCGGAGAAACTCTGGAACGCAACAACATCACGCTCGAAGAGGGACTCAGCGGCCGGGTCAAACGCCAATCCACCCTGCCCGATGTTCTGGAGGATCCCTCTAAGTGACGGACGTGCGATTCGCGCTCCGAACCCTCGCCCGGCGCCCGGGGTTTGCCGCGATCGCCGTTCTCACCTTGGCTCTCGGCATCGGCGCATCCAGCGCGGTATTCAGCGTAGTGGATGCCGTTCTGCTTCGCCCTTTGCCCTACAAAAATCCCAGCAGGCTCGCGGCGATCTGGCTCACCAGCACCCGCGAAAAAAGCCTTGCCAAGATTTTCGCGGTGTACGGCGACTATCGCGAATTCGCTCGTAGCTCCCGGACTCTCCAAAGCGTCGGCGCAGCCACCTGGGCTGTCGGCCCCGGCCGCGTGCTCACCGGTTACGGCCCCGCGCGTCCTCTGCTCACCATTCCCGCAACCGTTTCCTTCTTCCAAACGCTCGGCGTTCCTGCCGCCCTGGGCCGAACCTTTCGCTCCGAAGATGAGGGCCGCGGCTGCTCCGTTTTGCTCGCCCATCGTTTCTGGACCTCCACCCTCGGCGCTAACCCCTCCATCATCGGCAAGAGCCTCACGCTCGATGACAAGCCGTGCACCATCCTCGGCGTGATGCCGCAGCCGTTCAGCTTTTACCCCAGAGACACCGATGCCTGGATTCTGCTCGGTCCGGGCTTTCAGAAAGATCAGGATCACATTGCAGTCGGTATCTTCGGGCGCTTGAAACCGGGAGTCACTATTGCCCAAGTCCAATCCGAGCTGCGCAGTTTCTATCGAGCTATTCACCGGGACGTCGAAACTCGCGACTTTGAACCCGTGGTTTACGATCTCCATGGCGAGTTCACCTTCCTCGCGGGCCGCAATTTGCGCACTACGCTGATCCTCCTCTTCGCAGCCGTGCTGCTCGTGTTGCTCATCGCGTGTCTCAATGTCGCTAACCTCCTGCTCGCCCGGCTCTCCGACAGGCGGCGGGAATTAGCCGTTCGCGCCGCGCTCGGTTCCGGCGAAGGCCGCCTGGTTCGCCAACTGCTCACCGAAGGTTTGCTCCTCGCGGGTTGCGGTTCCGTTTTGGGATTAGCGATCGCCTGGCTCGCGGTGCGCTACTTCCGCTCAGCCAATCCCATCGAATTGAGCGTGGGCGCGGATGTGCGCATCAATCTCCCGGTGCTCGCGTTCAGCATCATCCTGTCCTTTGCCACTACGCTCGTCTTTGCTTTGCTTCCGGCCCTGAAAGCCTCCCGCGTCGATCTGATCCAGCACCTCAAAACTGGAGGCCGCGGCTCTGTTGCGGGGCGACAGGCCATCGCAAAGGCCGTCGTCGCGTTTGAAATGGCGCTTTCCTTTTTGCTACTGATTGGCGCGGGCCTTCTCATGACCAGCGCCCTGCGCATGGGATCCGAACCCCTGGGATTTAACGCCGAGCGCGTGCTGTCCGCCCGCATCTCTCTACCTCAGGCCCATTATGCAAGCACTGCCCAGCGCACCGTTGCCTACGATCGTTTATTAGAACGTCTCGAACAAATGCCCGGCGCAGCGGCTGTAGTGCTATCTTCGAAACTCCCGCCCAACGCCGGAGGAAACCAGACGCTCGAAATTCAAGGCCGGCCGGTGCCTAAGGGCCGCGAAATTCACGA
>JASIAM010000126.1 GCA_030041985.1 Bryobacteraceae bacterium
TTTTCTTCGACGCGCGCCTCGAGTTCCGCATTGGCCGACTGCAGCACCTGCTCGGCGCGCTGCCGGTCCACGGTGAGACGGGTCCTAACCCAGGCCGCAACCGCCACAGCCGCCAGACAGGCAAAGGTCACTCCCGGCGGCAAACCGGGACTCCTGAAAAACACCATGATGGCGGCAGCAGGCACGAGAAGTATTGCCAGCGCCGGCCCATGTCCTTCCAGGCCCCGTAGCACTCTACCCCGAACATCGGGGCTTCGAAAATCAGGGAAAGCCGTTGGAGTTTTCGTCATGACTCCATTCCCCGCCGCATAAACAAGCGGCTTCTCTTGAGTCGACTAACTACTTCTGCGTCAGTACCATTACTTGCTATATAAGAGCAGGCTTCTAGCGAAAAAATAGACTAATCTGGCTGAATTTTCTTAGAGTAAGTAGAAATCCCTGCAAAGGCTAAGAAAAACCCCATTTCGCCGCAGATAAACGCAGATCAACGCAGATAAGATCTTTTGTTTTCGATCTGCGTTTATCTGTGTTCATCTGCGGCCATTGATGTCGCAGGGGGCGCGGACTACGAGCCGGGGCAAGTGAGTCTTACTTACTTTCCGTCTTCCCAAAGAAACGGATACGCACGACATAATGACGGCCCTCATCGCCCAAAAATTGCAGGTACGTAGGGGAACCGATCACGTTGTTCACGCTGGTAGGGTTTCTTGAATCGGTAAGATTGTTGGCGCCCACGCGCAGGGCGAAACGGCGGCCGCGCAGGGTGATCATGCGCTCGATGCCGACGTTCAGGTCGAAATTGAAGGGATAGCGGTGCGAATCGACCAGGCCGCCGATCATACCTGTGATCTGTTCAACCGAGAAGGGAAATCCGTTCCGCGCATCCGTCAGGATCGCCACCGACCATTTCTTCCAGGGGAGCGGCAGGTAGGCGTAAGCGAGCAAGCGGTTGGGCGCATCCCAGGGCATGGGAACCATGCCGGGAAGAACCTGCAGCGGCTCCAGCGTATAGGGATCGAGGACCGCATTGGATTCGGCGCGCGACCAGGTGTAGGAGACCATCCATTCATGCTGGCCGGCAAACGTCTGGCGCACGGCGAACTGGATGGAATCGTAATCGTCACGGCGGAGATTGGTGAGCTGAAAAGTACCCGGTGTCGTGCCGCTCGCTAAGGGCAGCAGCGAAGGAGGGGCGTCGGGCGCCAGCAGATTGAGAAAGCTGAAACCATCAGTGCCGCGGCGGCGCAAATATTTTACGCTGGCGGTGACGTGCGTAGTGATCTGCCGATCGGCGCTCAGACTCCAGTTGGTGGCGCGCGGCAATTTCAGATTCGTGCCGGGCACGAACGTGGTAGGGGCCGGTGGCCCTTCGGGAAGTCCGTTAGTGCCGTATTCCGTAGTGAGCGCGGTTTGATCCAGATCTTGGCCAAAAGGCTGCAATATCGCGGCATCGTGAGTGACCGCGTATCCGCCGGCCACGCGCGTGTGGCCGTCCGCGAAGGGCGCCCACGAAAATGATAGGCGCGGCGACCAGGCCGGACCGCTCACGATCTGATTCCAATCCTCCCGCAGGCCGGCATCGATCTGAAAGCGTTTGGCGATGCGCCAGGTATCCAGCACCCACGCCGCGGCTTCGGTATTGTGCACGCTGTAAATGCCGGAACCGAAAAAAGTGGTTTCCGAGAGAATCTGGCCGGAGAGATTCTCCACCTCATAGCCAGTGCGATGATTATCGGCATTGTAGTGCAGCAGGTCCGTATCCACTCCGGCTTCGATCTGGTGCGATCCCGCAAGTTGAAACTGGGGCGCGTAGCCGTGTAGCAGAAACTGGTCGCGGGAGCTGGTTTGGTTAGACGTGAGGAAGTAATTGCCGCTGCGGCCCAGAGACGACAACACGTAGAGGTTCTGCCCTTGAGGTGTTTGCCGGTTCGTGAACTCGTTGTGCGCGTAGCCGATTTCGATCAGCGACCGGCCGCCCAGGTACAACTGGTCCTTGACGCTGCCGAAGTACTGGCGGTTACGCTCGGTCAGGGTTGTCGAAACCGGATCGAGCGGAGTCAGTCCGATGCGGCCTTCGTTATCGACAGTCAGCAGAAAATCGGCGAATACAATGTCGCGCGGAGTGACATTGATCTGCGTGTGCAGCAGGTTGGTGCCTTCCCAGCCGCTGCGCGTGTTCTGGCCGGAGGGAAGGCCGGGCACCAGTTCCGTAGTGTAAATGGAATTGAAGGTATCGGAAAACCACGCGCGCCCCTTCACAATCGGCCCGGAAACGCCAAAACGCGGATACCAGTTGCCGAGCCGGATACCCTGGCGGATGTCTACGCCGGGAACGAAATCGGTGGCCGTGAAGTGAAAAACATCCGCGCCATTTTCCGTTTTGAGGGACAGCACGCCGGCAGAGCCTTTGCCGTACTGGGGCGAGTAGCGGCCGGAAGAGTAATCCATCGACTGAATACCCTCCACCGCCAGCGTGGTTTGAAACAGCCCGGTAACGGGATTGGTCAGGTTAAAGCCGTTGAGCTGATATTGCACCTGGTTTTCCGAGGAGCCGTTGAAATGCAGCCCGCCGGTGGCGTCCTGAATAACGCCGGGCATCATGGTCATGGCGTCGCGCAGGTCGTGGCTGTTGGTGTACATATTGTCATTCACCTCGGTGCCGGTCAGCCGTTCCTGATTGTTGGTTTGCGTGATATCGACGGGAGAGGGCTGTTCGGTGACGTCAACTGATTGAAACACTTCCTGCACACTATTGACCGTCAGATTCACTTCCTGAGAAGTTTGGAGATCCACCGGACGATCTTTGACCTCGTAAAAACCCTGGCGCTGGACGTCCACTAAATAATTCCCCGGGGACGGCAGAGTGATGGAGTAAGCCCCGGTTGGGTCCGAAGTGGTTTGCCAGGGTCCACCGGAGCCAGGGGGCGCGGGACTCACGGTAATCTTCGCTCCGGCCACGGGGGCATCGTGTTCGTCGCGCACAGAGCCGCTCAGTTGGACGCCCGCCGCGCGGAGAGCAGATACCATGGCGAACGAGACAGCACAGAGAATTAATAACCGGACCCAGGCGCGACCGGCTGGAGACATGCTGAAATCCTGAAGTCCTATTATTTTCCCACGCTTGCCACGCGATGCGTGAGGCCCGCGCTGCCCCAATCGCTTAAATCGGTTGTTCGCCCACCGGTTTCCTCGATGCGGAAGCGGGCATCGTGGCCGCTCACCTGGACCAGCGTGTGGCCGAAAAACCAGCCGTCCTCGTAGCGGCCGGACAGGCGCAGGTGCCCGCCGGCGCTGGGCAGCGACACGTACGAGATCCCCTCCAGTTCCATGTGAAGCATCTGATGAATATGGCCCGCAATCACATAGCGGACGCCGTATTGCTTGGCGAGGCGGTGCAACGCAAAATCCGGGTTCTGGAGGCCCGCATTGAGGAGCCAGGAAGGGCGGTGCGAAAGGAGGAATTTCACCGGCTGGGCGGCGTGGGCCTTGAGGTCGCTTTCGAGAAATTCCAGTTCGCCGGCGGACAGCTCGCCGGAGCGGCTGTTATCCAAAATGGTGAAGTGCGCCTGCGCGTAATCGAAACTGTAATGAAGCGGGTGGCCGGCGTACTGGCGAAACAGCTTCTCCGAAAGCGGCGACCAGACGTCGTGATTTCCGGGAGTGAGATACAGCGGCATCTGCGCGTAGGCATGCACGGACGCCAGCGCCTGTTGCCATTCGCGGGCGGCAGTCGAGTCGTTGAGGCCCTCGATGGTATCGCCGATGGTGACTACAAATGCCGGCTGTTCCGCCGCCGCCTCTTGCCAGATGCGCTCGTAGACGCCGGGCTGGGCTTCGCCTGTGCGGTCGCCCAGGAGCACGAAACGGAACGGGCCATCCGGCGCTGCGGAAATGACGGCCAGCACCGCGAGGAGTAGGGCCAAGAGCTTCGGCACTGCGCGCAGCAAGCGACATGCAGACCGGCGGCATACCAAATTGTCGTTCCGTTCCACTAAGCCCAGTATGCGCCCGAGAGTAGGACGGGGGAGCGATTGGCGCCGCGCTTCGGATCTCACGGCTGTGAGCCGTATCGTTAGATACTCTTGACGCAAATCGCGAGAATGTGATCTAAAATACTCTGCAAGGTGAGGGGTGAAAGAGGTATATTCCGCGAAATCTGTACCCTCGTTTCGTTCACCTGTGTTTGGCGGATCTAAAGGGGATCTTCATGAAGCGAATCTCGCAAGTGGCTGTACTTCTCTTGTGTGCGTCACCAGCTTTTGGACAAACCGTTTTGGCCACAGTTACGGGAACGATTACGGATCCGGCGGGAGCCGTAGTCCCAAATGCTCCCGTCTCGCTCAAAAACGTGGAAACCGGACAAATCTATACGGCTGCCAGTTCGGATACAGGCAACTACACCGTGGCGCAATTGCCGATCGGCGAGTACAATCTGACTGTCGCGAGTCCCGGGTTTAAAACCTTTGAACACAACGGTCTGCACCTGTCAGCGGGCCAGACCGACCGCGAGGACATTGCGCTCCAGGTGGGCCAGGCGACCGAGGCTGTCACAGTATCGGCGGACGCCTCGCTGTTGCAGACGGAAAGCAGCCAACTGGTGCACAACGTCACGCTGTCGCAGCTTGACAACCTGCCGCTTCTGTCGGTCGGCGCGACTAACGATGGCCTCCGCGATTATTTTGCCGCCTCGCGGCTGCTTCCCGGAATTCAGTACTCAGATAGCGGCAACTACAGCGCGGTGGTCTCTGCTGTGGTGAACGGAACTCCTTCCAATACACTGCAGTCCCGTCTGGATGGCGCGACCATGAACCCCACCAGCTTGCGCCTTCTCGGGGCAACCATGGAAACCCAGCCATCAACAGAAGCGATTCAGGAAGTTGCCATCCTCACCAGTAACTTCGCTCCGGAGTTCGGCACTGCTGGCGGCGCGGTGGTGAACATGGTCACCAAGAGCGGCACCAACAGTCTCCATGGCAGCGGCTATGACTACATCGTCAACGAAGCTCTGAACGCCGCTCAGCCCTACACCGGAATCAAGAACAAGCTGCGCCAGAATGACTACGGCTTCACCGTTGGCGGTCCGGTTTGGATTCCCAAGGTTTACAACGGCAGGGACAAGACGTTTTTCTTCTTCAGCTTCGAACAGTTCCGCCAGAAGCTGATTAACGACACCTTGCCCTCCACGGTGCCGACCGCGGCGTATCGCCAGGGCGATTTTTCCAGCCTCATCACGACGGAAAACCGCCTGGTCACGACAGCTTCCGGCCCCTACGTTGACCCGCTTGGCCGTACTATCCCCAGCGGCACGATCTTCGACCCGAACTCCACCACCACCGTCAACGGTGTCGTCGTCCGGAATCCTTTCCCCAACAACCAGATTCCGCTATCCCGCTTTGACCCGGTGGCCACCAAAATCCTGGCGCTGATACCGCAGCCCCTGGGTCCGGCTGCGGGGGCCGCAGGCGCCAATTATCTGGCGCCCTTCGACGAAAGCCGTGTGTCCAGTATCCCCTCCATCAAGGTCGATCAAAACGTCGGGTCCAGGTTGCACATGGCCTTCTATTTCCAGCGGACCAACACCGGCACGCCCCGCACGATTACAGGCGCTGACGACCTGCCGAATGACATTACCGGCTCGGCCGTTTCCGCGAACGCCGCCCGGACCGGACGTGTCAATATTGACTACACCGCGACACCGGTGCTTCTCCTGCACACTACCTTGGGTTGGAACGACTCCGATTTCTTGCTGCAAAGCCAGAACTACCCCTACAACGCTCTATCGTCGCTGGGCATCCCGGGGCAAACGGCGGCCCGTACCTTCCCGATCATCAATACCAACGGCTTATCGTCTGCGGGCCTGGCCATCCAATCACCATCGAATACGGCGGAGGGCGGCCTGACAACGATTGGCGGATCCTATGACCAGCATTTCTATGAGCGGCGTCCCTCGTTCAATTTTTCCACTACATATGTGCGGGGCGGGCATACTTACAAAGCCGGATTCGAAATCCGGCAGCAGAAGTTTCCCAATTACAATTGGAGCTATTCCGCCGGTCAATATTTCACGGTAATCAACGGAGCAACCTCTACGGTGCCTACGTCGACCTGTACTTCACAGACCACACTGAACGGTCAGACTATATCCAGCGGCTTTGCGGGATTTGGTCTCGCTTCGTTCCTGCTGGGTTGCATCAGCTCGGCGACTATCAGCGCGCCCATCGCGGCCATGACGGAGAACTACGAGAGCGCCCTCTATGTGCAAGACTCCTGGAAAGCCACTCGCAGACTAACCCTGGACTACGGTCTGCGTTGGGATTACGGAACCTACCAGCGCGAGCAGTTCGGCCGCTATGCGTCGTTCTCTCCTACGGTCCCGAATCCCTCGGCTTCGGGAGAGTTGGGCGGGCAAATTTTTGAAGCAACCTGCAACTGCCGATTCGCACATAACTATCCTTACGCGTTGGGTCCGCGCCTGGGCGCCGCCTACCAGATCAACAGCAAAACCGTTATTAACGCCGGTTTTGGTATCGTTTACGGCGCCAACACAGTCCAGACCGGCAGTACCACCAACAGCGCAAGCACCTCTACGCCGGCCTTCGGGCAGACTGTCGGTCAGTTACAGAATGGGATACCGTCGAACGTGACCGTCCAATGGCCGAACTTTAGTGCGGCTGCAGGTCAGCCCGTGGGAGCCGTCGTGGCCCCACCCACGCTGCTCGACCCGAACGCGGGCCGCCCCATGCGCCTGATGCAATGGAACGTCACTCTGCAGCGCGAAATCACCCGGAATATTGTCGTGAAAGGCGCTTATGTCGGCAATCGCGGTGTTTGGGAGGAAGCCGGCACCAGTCTGTCTGCCCTGAATGCGCTGAGCCAGGGGACTCTGGAAAAATATGGCTTT
>JASIAM010000127.1 GCA_030041985.1 Bryobacteraceae bacterium
TCCCATGACTCAATTCTCCGTTTCATGAAATTTGAGCCTTAACCACTGTCTCAGTTTTGGGGACCACGCCAGTTCGCCTGCCGGGTCTCCTCGATTACCGCAAACTTTTGTGACGTCCTGTGACGTCGGGCACCCGTTCCGAACAGGCAAAAACCACATAAGATCAAGTGTTTATTGGGGTTCTTTTGGTAGCGCTAACGGGAATCGAACCCGTATTTGAGCCTTGAGAGGGCTCCGTCCTAACCGTTAGACGATAGCGCCGTTGGGTGTTCCTATCTTAGCAAATGGCCGCTCACTGCCGCCCTTTACAATCTCAAGTTGGGCGGATAATGAATAAGATGCGACCGCTGGCCTCGTTCCTCTTTCTCCTGGGGTCTATATGCGCGCTCCCGCCGCTTATGGCGGAAAGTCACTGGGTGAAGTTTGCTTCCGGGCCTTTCGAAGTGTGGACCGATGGCTCCACGCGCGCCGCCCGCGAAGACCTTGTGCGCTTTGAAGAGTTCCGCAACGCGTTGGGGCAGATCGTGGGCGAAGATGACCTTCAAGCGCCACAACCCATCCGTATACTCGTATTCAAAAACCCGAACGGGTTCGCCACGCAAACTCCCGTGGTCCAGGGCCGTAATACTTATGGCATCGTGCTGGACGAAAAAACTGCCCCCGGCCCCGCCATCTTCGGAGAACTGACCCGCCTCTTTCTCAACACCAATACCAACCGCATGCCGGCCGGGTTCGAGCGCGGGCTGATCGCTTTCTGTTCCACTCTGCAAGTGACCGGCATCCGCATCACCGCCGGATCTCCTCCCGCTTCCGCGCCCGATCTCGATTGGGCGCGCATCCATCTGCTGGTAACCGATCCCGAATATTACGGCAAGCTACACGTGCTGCTCTACAATCTGCGCAAGGGCGTGGAACCGGATCCTGCATACCGCAATGCGTTCGGCAAATCCGCCGCTGAAATCGAAGCTCAAGCCAAAGCGCATCTGGCGGCCGGCAACTTCCAAACCACGGCCCTCTCCAGCCGTCCCATGAGTCCCAACGATTTCACGGAACGGCAGGTTTCTGACAGCGACGCCCGCCTGGCGCGAGCCGACCTGCTGGCAGGCAGCCAGTCAGCCGCGGAGTACGAAGCGCTACTGCGGGACCACGAAAAAATTGCGGAATCGGAGGAAGGGCTGGGACTGCTGAGCCTGCGTGCGCAAAAGCCGGCCGAAGCCAAACAACACTTTGAAGCGGCCATGATGGCGGGCACCGCCAGCGCGCGTTGTTATATCGAATACGCCAAACTCGAACCGGATAATGAAAAAGCCACGCAGGCTTTGTTGCGGGCCGCGGGCATCAATCCCAAGCTGGATGAGCCATTCGCATTGATGGCCGCGCGCGACACTGATCCGGCGAAGCGATTGTCGCACTGGAAAGCGGCGGCGGAGCGCAATCCGCGCAATGCGACTTACTGGCAAGCGCTCGCGAAGGAGTATCTGGCGAACCATAATTTTGAGGAAGCGGCCAAAGCCTGGGACCAAGCTGCGCAAGCCGCTACCGATCCGGCCGAGCGCGATCGCATGCGCCAGGCACGGGCGGCTATCGAGCAGCAGCGCCTCGATTTCCAGGATCAGCAGCGCCGCCAGGAAGCAGACGACCTGGAAAAACTCAAACAGCAGGCGCGCGCGGAAGTGCATACGCTCGAGGAGAAATACCATGAACCGGAGCCGCAGGCAAAACCTGTGCCCTGGTCGGATTTTCCCCACCCTTCCGGCAAACTGACAGGCTCTCTGAAGCAGATCGATTGCCTGGGAACGCGAAGCCGCCTGGTGATCGAGGGAGATGACCACAAAACCACCAAGCTGTTGATCACGGATCCCGGCAAAATTGCCATTATCGGCGGCGGCACCCTAACGCTCGGCTGCGGCTCGCAGAAAGCACGCCGTGTCGCCGTAGAGTACTTTCCCAAAGTTGACTCCCGGCTGTCCACCGCCGGCGAAGTGGCCACCATCAGTTTTCAGTGAACCCTTCCGCCGCCGTGAATCCTTTCCGCTGGCTGGTGCTGTCCGTATTTGTGTTCTCAACCGCCATCAACTATCTCGATCGCCAGACTCTTGCTACCGTAGCTCCGCTATTGCGCTCGGAGTTTCACCTTTCAAATGCAGGCTATGGGATCCTCAAGGCGTTTTCGATCACCTACGCCGCCAGCGCGCCCCTCGCCGCTTGCGGGATCCTGTGGCAGACCGGGTCAACACGGTGAAGCAGTGGATCAAGAAATGGCTGTTCCGGATTCTCGGTAAGGATCCGGAAGCGGTGGTCGTGACCTTTTATACCGGCGAGGCCCAGTTGTGCCACCGCATGGCCGAAGAAATGCGGCAACTGGTTCCCGATCGCCGGCATTTCGTGGTCACTTCCGGCAACTGGCCAACCATGCGCTGCGAACTGCGCCGGTATCGCATCGGCCTCGCCGCCGTGATGCTCTCGCGCGAGCCGAACAGGTTGCGGCGTGCCGCCTATCTCCGCGCGCCCCACAAAATCCTGGCTTATAACTCGCGGCTTGAACGGCACCATTTGCGCCTCAATCTCTCTTCATTCCTGTTCTGGCGCGGCGTGCCGCTCGATCGCATCTATTTGCGGCCGTGGTGGTGGCCGGGCCCGAAACGCGACCGCTCGGTGATGCCTCAGGACTACCGGGTCTTGGAAGGCCGGCCCTGCGACGCCAGCCGGCGCCGTATCGCCGTGCTCTCGCCATACTTCCCGTACCCTTCGGCCCACGGCGGCGCCGTACGGATTTATAACCTTCTCCGAGAAATGGCCGCCGAGTTCGATATTGAATTGTTCGCTTTCACAACGGAAGGTCCGGATCTCGAAGCGGCGCCCGTCCTCGCATTCTGCGCGCGCGTGGTGTTGGTGGAAAAGCCCCGTTATCGCGAGCCTCGTTGGTCCACACTGCTGCCGCCGGATGTTCATGAATTCCGTTCCTTTGCCATGCGCAAGGCACTCGCCGAGGAGCGCCGCTCCTTCGCTTTCGAGTTGCTCCAGGTCGAGTACACGCAATTGGCCGAGTATGGCAGCGACGCGCTGGTGGAACACGACATCACCTTCGACCTGTTTGGCCAAATCGCCCGCCGTGATCGCACGCTTTCCGCCTGGTGGGATCATTACCGCTGGCGGCGATTCGAGACCCGCGCCGCTGCCCGCTATCGGCGAGTGGTGGTCATGTCCAAGAAAGACGCTGACTTACTCGACGCTCCCTGCACCGTCATCGAAAATGGAGTGGACCTCGTGCGCTTCCGCGCGGAACCCGAGCAGCCTGGCGAGAACCTTTTGTTTATCGGCTCGTTCCGTCACTTCCCCAACATCGCCGCCTACCGCTTTTTCGCCGAACAGGTCTGGCCGCTGGTGCACGATCGCTTTCCCAACGCGCGCGTAACGATGGTCTGTGGGCCCGATCACCTCCTATACTGGAAAGCATTCACGGATTCTCCGGAGCCCCCCCCGGACGAGCGCATTCGCATGTTCGGCTTCGTCGCCGCCGTGCGTCCCCTCTATTGCGAGGCCAATCTCGTCCTGGTTCCCACCCCGGTTTCGGCCGGCACTAATATCAAAGTGCTCGAGGCCATGGCGATGCAGCGCGCCGTCGTTTCCACCACGGCAGGCTGTGCCGGGCTGGGCCTGGTGCATGGCAAGAGTGTCTGGGTCGCTGATCAGGCGGAGCAGTTCGCCGAAGGCATCGCGGCCCTCCTCTCCGATCCCGAGCGGCGCCGCACGCTAGCGCTGGCTGCGTTCGATCAAGCCATCCGTCAGTTCGACTGGCGGAACATCGGCGCACGGCAGCGCGCTCTCCTCCGCGACCTGCTCGATCCACCTTTGGGAAAATAGAAAATCCTCATGAACGTTCTCGTTCTCAACGCAGGAAGCTCGAGCCTGAAGTTCCAGGTAATCGCAACTGATCTGGATCGCATCGAGCGCGATGATGACATCCGCCTGTGCCGCGGGCAGGTGGAGCGTCTCGGTGGCGAGGCCATCATCACGCTTCAAAAGGGTCAGGAAGCCGCTCAGAAATCGACCGCTCCCATCCGCGATGTTTCCGCCGCGCTCCAATACGTGCTCCACTGGCTGGTTTCGGAGCAATCCGGCGTCCAGGAGATCCGAGGCCCTGAGGATGTGCACGCTGCCGGACATCGGGTGGTGCACGGCGGAGAGCTGTTCCACGAATCGGCCGTCATCAACGATGACGTCCTCAAAGGCATCGAAGAGTGCATCGATCTTGCTCCGCTGCACAACCCTCACAACCTGAAAGGCATCGTTGCCGTGCGCGAGATCTTCGGCGAACGAATCGAGCAGGTAGCGGTTTTCGATACGGCATTTCACACTTCCATTCCCGAGCATGCATTCCTATACGCCTTGCCGTATCATCTGTACCCACGCCATCGCATCCGCCGCTACGGATTCCACGGGACATCGAACCGTTACGTGGCCCACCGTTATCGCGCACTCCGCGGCGTAACGCGCGAACAGACCAACATCGTCACGCTGCACCTGGGCAATGGCTGCTCTTGCACGGCTATCCGCGCCGGGCAATCGGTAGATACCTCCATGGGAATGACACCGCTGGAGGGCCTGGTCATGGGCACCCGTTCGGGAGATCTCGATCCCGCGATCGTGAACCTGATTGCCAGCAAAGAGGGACTTTCTTCGAATGAGGTGGATGCGGTTCTCAACACTCAGTCCGGATTACTCGGCATATCCGGTTTGACCAACGACATGCGCGTTCTCGAAGAGGAACTGAAAGAGCACAATGACCGGCGGGTGCGCTTAGCGATCGAGATCTTCTGTTACCGTGCCCGGAAGTATATCGGCGCGATGCTCGCCTCGATGAATGGAGCCGATGCCATTGTGTTCACCGGCGGAATCGGTGAGAACGCGCCGGATATCCGCGCGCGTATCTGCGAAGGCCTCGAGTGGGCGGGCCTGAAGCTCAATCAGAGCGAAAACCAGCAGACGATCGCGCGGGAAGGGCAAATCAGCGCAGAGGATTCCAGGCTCCTCACTTATGTCATTCCGACAAACGAAGAACTGCTGATCGCGCGCGATACCGTGCGTTGCATCCTGGGCGAGCCGCACCCTTCGTAAGACCTGCTCAAACTCCGGGAGCGGTCACCCGGGCCGGCGCAGGCGCGAAAATATGCTTCGCGGCGTCGATGCGGCTGTAAATCAGCATCGCCACTACGCATAGCGCCGAAGCCACTAGAAAGGGCACGTTCCAGCCATAGCCGGTGACCAGGTACGCCACGACGGTGGGCGAGATGGCGGCGCCGATGTTGCCGATGGAGTTCATGAGCGCGGCCGCCGAGCCGGCGAAGTCGCCAGCTATATCCAGTGGGATCGCCCACGATACTCCCACCGTCAATTCCAGTCCGCCGAATGCCAGGCAACTGAAAGCCACGCTGGCTCGGGGGTCGGCGGTGAGCGTAGCCGGGATAATGCCGGCCGCTGCAATTACAAAGCCCGCGACCCCTACCACCCGCCGCGCCCATGTCACATTTCCGCTGCGGCGCAACAGAATGTCGGAGATCCAACCGCCCGCCAGATCGCCCACTACGCCCGCAAATAGCGGCAGGCTCGCATAAAAACCCATCTGCTTCAGCGTGAATCCCCGGTGATCTTTGAGGTAAGTTGGAAACCAATCGAGATAGACTGCCAGCCCGTACTGATAGCAGAAGTACATGGCACAGAGCGACCAGAGAGTGCCACTCGCAAGGATGCGCCGCCACGGAACCGCTGCTCCCAATCCCCGCCGCGGGCCGCCACTCGATTCGTGGATGCGTGCGAGCTCAGCTCGATTCACGCCGCGGTGCTCTTCTGGGCTGTCGCGATAGTAGAAGAACCACATGATGGCCCACAACACCCCCAACACGCCCAGACTGAGAAAAGGCGCGCGCCATCCGTAGGCGGTGATGAGAAAAACCACCAGGGGCGGCGTCAAAGCTGCGCCCAAACGCGAACCGGCGTGGGTAATGCCTTGTGCGTAGCCGCGCTCGCCCGGCAACATCCAGCGCGACAGGGAACGCGTGGCGATGGGAAATGCGCCCGCCTCGCCGATACCGAATATGAAGCGGATGGCGATCATGGAAGCCGCGTTCCAAGCCAGCGCGGTGAGGGCCGTAAACGCGCTCCACCAGCCCACAATCAGTGTGAGGGCGCGCCGCGGCCCGATTTTATCGCCCAGCCATCCTCCTGGCAGTTGGAAAAGCGCATAGGCCCAGCGGAAACTCGACAGGATCCAACCCATGGTCACCAGCGAGAATCCGAATTCTTTTCGGATCGACGGCACCGCGGAGCTGATGGCAGTGCGATCCATGTACGTGATGGCGTACACAGCCACGGTCATCCACAGGACCACGTGACGCACCCGGGTGGCGCGCTTGGCCGCTGTCATAGGCTTCTTTCTTATCAGTCCTCAGTTATCAGTTGTCAGTTAATTCTGTGCCTCCGGCGCTAATCGCGCCGGTTATGCGTGCTGCAAGGCCACATCTGCGCGAGCCTCTTTCGCCGTCTCCTTCAGGTAATCGAGCGCCACCGCTACACCACCGGTCTTGTGCGGAACACCCGCAACTGCCAGGCCCATTTCCACACCACAAAGTGTGCCGGCCAGCATCAGGTCGTTGAAATCGCCCAAATGACCGATGCGGAATACCTTCCCTGCCACCTTATTCAGACCGCTGCCCAGCGCCATGTTGAACTGGTCGAGGACCACTTTGCGGAATTCATCGGCATTATAGCCCTGCGGCATCAGCACCGCGGTAGAAGATGGGCTATATTCGGCCGGGTTCAACGCTACCACTTCCAGGCCCCAGGCGCGCACCGCACGGCGCGTGGCTTCGCCGTGGCGCGCATGGCGCGCGAAAACGTTGTCGAGACCTTCCTCGCGCAGCATGGTAAGCGATTCTTTCAAGCCATACAGCAGATTGGTAGCCGGGGTGTACGGGAAAAAGCCGCTTTTGTTGTTCGCCAGCATGGCCTGCCAATCCCAATACGACCGCGCAAGCCGCGCCGATTTCGAGGCAGCTAGGGCTTTTTCGCTGATGGCGTTGAAACCCAAACCCGGCGGCAGCATCAGCCCTTTTTGCGAACCGCCCACAGTCACATCGACCCGCCATTCATCGTGCAGAAACGGTATGGATGCCAGCGAAGAAATGCTGTCCACCATCAGCAACGCCGGATGCCTGGCGCGGTCCATCGCCTTGCGCAATTCCCCTATGCGATTCGTAATGCCGGTTGAAGTTTCGTTGTGCACGATGCCGACGGCCTTGATTTTTCCCTCGCGATCTTCGCGCAGCAGCGATTCGAGCGCATCCGGATCGACGCCATGGCGCCAATCGCCGGGCACAAAATGCACGTCCAAACCGAGTTTGCCGGCCATTTCGTGCCACAGATTCGCGAATTGCCCTGTCTCGAACATCAGCACTTTGTCGCCGGGAGACAACGTGTTAACCAAGGCTGCCTCCCAGGCGCCGGTGCCCGACGATGGGAAGATGATGACCTTACCGGAGGTGCGAAACACCTCCTTGATCCCCTCGAAAAGTTCGAGCCCCAGCTCAGCGAATTCGGGACCGCGATGATCGATGGTCGGCCGGGCGATAGCCCGCAGAATCCGGTCCGGCACATTGGTAGGGCCGGGAATCTGAAGAAAATGACGTCCGCTTGGATATGACATTAAGGCTCCTGAGTTCTTCATCATACTACTATGGCGTCGCCGCCTTTACGCCTTTAGCGGCGGGGTAAATCCAATTGAGTAACGGCGTTGTCATGATGGTGGTCGCGAGAGCCATCACTACCATCATCGAGAACAGAGTGGGCGATAGAATCTGCAGATCCAGCCCTACGTTCAAGATGACAAGCTCCACCAGTCCCTTGGTATTCACCAGAACCCCCACGGCCAGCGACTCCCGCCATGGCATACCGCCCGCATGCGCAACCGCCGCGCTCACCAGCAGCTTGCTTGCTACTGCTACGATTACAATCGCGCCGCACAGCCACCAGAGTTCGATCCTGTTCAGCAGGCCGATACTGGTGCGCAGGCCGGTATATGCGAAAAAGAGCGGCACCAGCAATGCCAGCGTAATGGATTCGAGGCGCGCCCGCAGTTCCTCTTCCAGCTTGCCGCCTTTGGGCATCACCACGCCCGCCAGAAAGGCCCCAAACAGCGCATGGACGGAAAGTGTTTCGCTCGCCCAAACGGACATTAAAACCAGAATCATAGCCGCCCCGAATCCGCCGTGCCCTGGCGGTGCGTTCGCGGGAAGCAGACGCCACAATACCGGGCGGACCAGAAAGACCATTGCCAAAATGTATCCGATGAGCCCGGCGAACCGCCATACGAGTGGGGTTGCGTGCGCTTCGGGCCGCGCGATCACGGTGATTACGGCGAGCAGCGACCATGCCGTCAGGTCGTCGAAAGCGGCGCAGGCAAGCGCAAACGTCCCCACTCGCGTGCGTGTCAGCCGGAGATCGGTCAGAATCCGCGCCAGAACAGGAAACGCGGTAATACCCATCGCCGCGCCCATAAACAGCACAAACGGCAGCCTGGGCACTCCATCACCCAGCTTTGGGTAAAGTGCCCATGCGAGAGCTCCGCCCAGCAGAAATGGCGCGGCCATACTGGCCTGACTAGCCAATGCGGCCGATTTCGCAAATCCGCGAAGTGCTGCCGGACGAACTTCCAGCCCCACCAGAAACATGAACAACACCAGCCCCATCTGGCTCAGTGCATAGAGTGCCCCGAAGCCGCCCGTAGGGAACAGGCTGTTCATCAGCGCCGGCGAGATTCTACCCAATAACGACGGGCCTAGTAGAATACCCGCGGCCATCTCGCCGACTACTTCGGGTTGTCCGAGGAACCGGAACAACCGGGCTGTCAGGCGGGCAGCCGCCAGGATCACGGCCATCTGGAGAAATAGCAGTTTCAGTTCAGGAATCGCCGTGCTCCGTGTGGCGATGCGCCGGCGGCTTGCGCGCGGTCACTTCGATTTCGATCTTCACGCGCGGATCGATCAAGCCCGCCTCGATCATGGTTGCGGCAGGCCGCACCGCGCCGAAATACCGGCGCAGCACCGGCCAGCATGGCGCAAAATCCGCGGCGCGCGGCAGGATGTACCGCACGCGCACGATATCACGCGCGCCGCTGCCGGCTTCTGCCAAGGCGGCCTCGATGTTGCGCAGGCACTGCTCTGCCTGTTCGGCCACGTCATCGGAAATCGTCATGGTTTGATAATCGAAACCGGTGGTGCCCGAAACAAACACCCAATTCCCATCCACCACTGCCCGCGAGAAGCCGATATCCCGCTCGAAGGATGAGCCGGAAGAGATCAGGCGGCGCGTCATGTCTACTCGACGCCCCTATTCGACGCGATAGTTGGGAGCTTCTTTGGTGATAATGACGTCGTGGACGTGGCTTTCGCGCAAGCCCGCGGGCGAGATGCGCAGGAAGCGGGCGCGTTCTTGTAATTCGGTGATATTGTGCGCTCCGCAGTAGCCCATGCCGGAACGCAGCCCACCGACAAGCTGATAGACCAGATCGGCCAGCGGCCCTTTCGCCGCCACACGCCCTTCGATTCCTTCGGGCACCAGTTTGCCGGTGGGATCCTGCTCGTAGCGATTGGAGCGGCCTTCCAGCATAGCGCCTTGCGATCCCATGCCACGATAACTCTTGAAGGTGCGGCCCTGATACAAGATGGTTTCGCCGGGGCTTTCGTCAGTGCCTGCCAGCAATCCGCCAATCATCACCGTATCGGCTCCGGCCGCGATCGCCTTGGTAATATCGCCGGAGAATTTGATGCCGCCATCGGCGATGAGTGGAACGCCCGCGCCTCTGGTGGCGCGAGCACATTCCGAGATGGCCGTGAGTTGTGGAACTCCGGCGCCCGACACCACCCGCGTGGTGCAGATTGATCCCGGCCCGATACCCACCTTGATGCCGTCAACGCCGAGCGAAATCAGCTCGCAGGCCGCTTCGTATGTGGCGATATTTCCGGTGATGAGCTGCACCTCGGGAAACTTGCACTTAATGTTCTTTACAGCCGCTGCGACGCGGCTGGTGTGGCCGTGCGCCGTGTCGATCGCCAGCACATCCACCTTTTTCGCTACTAACTCCTGCGCCCTTTCCAGGTAATCGTCGGTTGCGCCGATAGCCGCTCCTACGCGCAGCCGGCCCTGGCGGTCCTTCGCCGAATTGGGATACTTCAGTTTTTTCTGGATGTCCTTGACGGTGATCAGGCCCTTCAGATTATAGTGGTCATCCACCACCAGAAGTTTTTCCACCCGATGCTGGTGCAGAATGGCTTCAGCCTGTTCCAAAGTCGTGCCCACAGGAACCGTGATGAGGTTCTTCTTGGTCATTACTTCGTCGATGGGCACGTCGGAGCGCGTCTCGAAGCGCAGATCCCGGTTGGTGAGGATGCCAACCAGTTTTCCGTCTGCCTTGGTGACCGGCACGCCCGAAATGCGATAGCGGCGCATCAGCTCGCGGGCGTCGGCAATCGACTTGTCCGCATGGATAGTAATGGGGTCAACAATCATGCCGCTTTCACTGCGTTTGACGCGATCCACCTCCTCTGCCTGCCGCTCGACGGACATGTTACGGTGAATGATGCCAATGCCGCCCTGCTGCGCCAGGGCGATGGCCAGATGCGATTCCGTAACCGTGTCCATGGCCGCCGACACAATGGGAATGTTCAAGCCGATTTGCCGCGTGAGGCATGTTCGGGTATCCACCTCGTTGGGTAACACCTCGCTCCGGGCCGGCTCCAGCAGGACATCATCGAAGGTGAGACCCTCCATGAGTTCTTCTTGGACCATAGGTAATTCCTTTCATGATAACGTAGCGGACCGCGCAGGCGGAGCTATTTAAGTTCGCCCCGCAATGAGCTGTTGCGGCTGGACCAGAGCCGGCAGCGTACCCCCGCTCTAGCCCGTTTTATCCTCGGTTGCGGCTCCGGCCGTGAGCGATTCACCGCTTTTTGAAATTTTCCTTGCCCCCGCCGCTGCAGCAACTTATGGCCATTTCTATTACCGGCCGCAGGCAGTCTCCCGCAACTTGCACGCTATGGTGGGGGCGTAAGTGACGCTTTAAGGAATCAACCATGGCCGCACAAGTGACCGGCAGCAAAACCGTGACGCGGGAAGTCAGCCCCGCCGCCACCGCCGCGGTGCTCACCGCGATACTCGCCACACCTATCGAAGACCTTACTGTCGCGCAGATTCAACTCCTCGCAGAAGTCTTGCGCAAGGTATCCGGGGGCGACTCGCCCACGAAAACCGTTGGTAGTCTGCTGGTGTGATCTGCCGGACGCCGGCCATTTTGGGAAATGCCGCTGCGTACAGAGCAGCGGCGCAAAAGGGGCAAAATCATGAGATCGTTCGTGATCGCAATCATTTGGGGCGGCATCGCCTTCGCCCAACCAGGTGGCTTGATGCTGAACAACGGATTCGTCGGAATAGATACCTCTCAGATCTGCGGGCAGAACTACCCCTGTACGATGACGCCTGGGAACAAGGTCACCGCGGTCCCGAGTGAAACCACGGCGGGGTTCAACCTGAATGCCGGAACCCTGCCGAGCTCTCCGATTGCGGGTGATATGGCTCTCGACCCCAATGACAACCTCAGCGTATACCTGGGATCTCAATGGGCGCAGTTCCTGACTATCACATCATCGAGTAACCTACAGGCGGGAAACATCATTATCAGCACCGGAGGGACAGGCGTGGGCGGCCTGGGGACCACGGGAAGCGGGTCTGTTGTTCTTAGCTCGAATGGCCTGCTCACAAATCCTCAAATTACGAGTTTCGTCAATACGCCCTTGGCTAGCCTGTCTTGCCCCGCTGGGCAAGCCTTTAGCACAACCGACAGTAACGGAGTTCCGCAATGTGCCCAGGTGGTCACCAGTGTATTCGGGCGAACCGGCGCCGTCACGGCGCAAGCCGGAGATTACTCTGCAGCCCAGATTGTGGGGTCGTTTTCATTCTGCTCCGGTAGCATGTGGCTGGGAGCGGACGGCAATTGCCACCCGACGCCGCATATTTCGTTCACCTTTGGTTGGCCAAATGCCGCCCCACCCGCATCCGCAACTTTCTATCTGACGCCCTATTGGGGAGGGACTTCGGAGTCATCCGGACTCGCGAGCACCGTCTACCCTGTCTGGCAAAGCTGTACGGTCGATTCCTTAACGGCAGTCTTTAACACGGGGACGGCGCCGGCGCCGTCCAGTGACCCTGTCACTTTCAAGATACTGGATGATGGCACACAAGTAGGGACGCTGGAAATTAGTGCCCCCGTATTCTCCTCAATCGCCGAAACCATATACACCGGAAGTGGAACGGGCGGAGCGGTAAGCTCCGGGACCGGTTTGCAACTGCAAATGAAGACTCCTGCTTGGACCGCGAACCCCTCCGGAATGGTTGGAGGGATGGTGATCGTGGGATGCGCGCTCCTATGAAGCCAAGAGGCCTCGTCCTGCGCCCGCTTGGCAAGCCCACGGCCTCCCCGCCCGCCTGTAATATCAAATTTGGTCCTCGTTGAAAACGTTTCCAAGCTCTACCGTTTGTACCGCCGTCCGTCCGACCGGCTGTGGGAACTGTTTCCCCGCAGCCGGCCCCGGCATAGCGATTTTTGGGCGCTCCGCGACATCAGCTTTCAGGTCGAAAAAGGCGAAACCCTGGGTATCGTCGGCCCCAATGGCTCCGGCAAAAGCACTCTGCTTGAAATTGTCAGCGGCATTCTGCAGCCCACCCTGGGCCGGGTAGCCACCAGCGGCCGCACCGCCGCCCTGCTCGAACTGGGCGCCGGCTTCAATCCCGAGTTCACGGGCCGCGAAAATGTCTTTCTTAATGGAGAAATCATGGGGCTGAGCCGCGCCCAGATTCAGAAGGCCATGCCCTCCATCGAGGCATTCGCCGAAATTGGCGAGTTCCTCGAGCGGCCCGTTAAAGAGTACTCGAGCGGCATGTATGTCCGCCTGGCCTTCTCCACCGCCATCCACGTTGACCCCGAAATCCTCATCGTCGATGAGGCCCTGGCCGTCGGCGACGCCGTCTTCGCCAACCGCTGCGTGCGCAAGTTCGAAGAGCTTCGAGAGCGCAAAATCACCGTCCTGTTCGTTTCCCACGACCTCGGCTTGGTAAAGCAGCTCTCCCAACGCGCCCTTCTGCTGCTCAATGGCCGCATCGCTGCCGAGGGCACTCCCAATGACGTAATCAATCGCTACGTCGGCATGGTGCACGAAAAGCAGGCCCCCCAGATCGCCAAGGACCGGCGGCTGCAGGCCAGCCACCGCCACGGCGATGGAACGAGCGAAATCTGCGCCCTTGAACTGCTCGACTCCTGCGGCCACCCCGTGGCCTCCATTACCGCCGGGGAAACCATCATCGTGCGTGTGCGGTCCCGCTTTCATGCGCCCGCGGCCGATCCCATGGTGGGTATCCTCATCCGCACCCGCATCGGCATGGAAGTCTACGGCACCAACACCCGCATCGAACAGAAAAGCCTCGGCGTCTTCGCCCCGGGTGACGAACTGGAGATCGACTTCCGCATGGAATGCTGGCTCACCCCCCAAACCTACACGCTCACCGTCGCCACCCAGAATGCCGATGGCACCAGCCACGATTGGCTCGACGATGCCTTAGCCTTTGATATCGTCGATTCGCGCCACGCCGACGGCGTCGCCAACCTCAGAGCGCAAATCGAATGGCGCGTCTCACGGTAAAAGTCCATCCCCGCGCCAAACGATCGGCCTTCGCCGGCCGCTTCGGTGAATCCTATAAGCTCGATCTCGCGGCCCCGCCTGTGGACGGCAGGGCCAACCAGGAATGCGTCCGCTTTCTGGCCCACTTCACCGGCGTGCCGCTTTCCCGCGTCCGCATCATTTCCGGCCTAACCGCGCGCCTCAAAGTCGTGGAAATCGAAGGCATGGAGCAGCAACAACTGGAAGAATTGCTGTCCGGCAGTCAAATAGCCGATTGCTGACAGCAGATCGCTGATAGCTGTAAAATAGTTCCGCGTGGTGTTGCCATGATTCGTATGAACCGGGCTCCTTTCGTTTTGACTCTCTTGCTGGCTCCGGCGGCTTGGCCCCAACAACAGTCGGGCTCTGCGCCAGCGCCTGCGGCCGTAGCGCAGCCGGCCGAACAGGCCAATATTCAAGTCAACGTCAACGAGGTCATCGTCCCCGTCACGGTCACCGACCAGAAGGGCCGTTTCGTCTCTAACTTCACGGCCAATGACTTCCGCGTGTTCGACGAAGGCAAGCCGCAGCGCATCGAGTTTTTCAGCCATGATCAGAAACAGCCCGTGGTGATCGGCTTCCTGCTCGACATGAGCAACAACACGCGCATCCACTGGAAGCGCTACCAGGAATCCATAAAGGAAATGGTCTGGAATCTGCTTCCAGGCGATAAGAAATACACCGGGTATCTCATCACATATGCCGACGATGCCGAGCTGGCGGTCAATACCACCTGGGATGGCGATAAGATCACCGATCAGATCGACAAAGTTAAGCCAGGCGGGGGATCCGCCCTGTTCGACGCCATTTACATGGCTTGCACCCGCCGCGAGCCGGTGCAGGGTGAACCCTACGAGCCCCGTCGTGTCCTCATCATCGTGGGCGATGGCCATGATAGCGCTAGTAAGAAAAGTTTTGAAGAAGTTCTTGAGATCGCGCAACGTAACCTGGTTACTATCTACGGAATCAGCACGCAGGCTTACGGCTTCGGTAATCCCAGCCAGGACGTCCTCGAACGGCTGGCCTCCGAGACCGGCGGCAAAGTCGAGTACCCGCTGCAGAACATATACAAGGACACCGTGGCCGGCACCTACTTCTGCAATCCTTCCGATGAGGGTTGCTACTCCTATACCGTAGGAACGGGCGGTTATGAAGCGGCCATCTCCAAGAGCATTATTAACTCTATCGGTTCCATCTCCGCCGATATCAGCACCCAGTACGTGCTGCGATACATTCCGAGCCTCGCTCCCGGCGATCCGCAGCCGGTCTACCGCCACATCCGAGTCGACGTAAACATCCCGGACGTGATCATTCGCGCGCGCAAAGGCTATTTCCCCGCCTCCCTGCCGGGGGGCGCTAACGCCCAGGAACTTTCCAGCCGATAAGACTAAAATAAGTTATCAGTGGTCAGTTATCAGTTTTCAGTTAAGACAATATTCGTAGCTGAGAACTGAGAACTGAAAACTGAGAACTGAAAACTGAGATGTCCGCGATCATTCCGTTTCGCCGATCCCGCGAGGGCGTCTATGTGGTCCTGGAGGCACATTTCCCGAGCCAGCCGGCCCGCAATATCGGTGTGCTCCTGGCTGACGTTGGGCCCGGCACGCATCACGCCAAGCCCTGGCTGCGCCTGCTCTCCGCCTACGATTTCGCCGATCCGGAAGATGCCGAAGTGCTGGAGCTTCTCGAGGACGACATGCGCGGGCGCGCCTCCGAGATGGGTGCTCTTCAGTACCTTGACTGGCTGGAAGACACTCTTTCCAATACGCTGCGCGTGAGCGGCCGCCAGATCGTCCAGGTGGATTCATTCACCCGCGCCCTCGACCATCTCTACTCGGAATACGTCGAACCGGTTAAAGTCGAGCGCTATGTCACGCACCTGCCGCTCTACAGTTTGCGCGCCGCCGCGGGCAAACTGGGCGAAGATATGGAATCGGTGGAAGAGGATTGGGTGCGCGCTCCAGAAGGTTTGCGTCTGGGGCATGACTTGTTCGTGGCCCACGTGGTAGGGCGTTCCATGGAGCCGCGTATTCCCGATGGCAGCCTCAATCTCTTCCGCTTTCACCCCGCTGGCTCGCGGCAAGGCAAGATTCTTCTGATTGAGAAATATGGTGTTCTCGAAGATACCGGCCGCTATACCGTCAAACGCTACACCAGCAATAAGATCTATAGCGAAGATGGCGAAGAATGGCGGCACGAACGCATCCGCCTCGAGCCCCTAAACCCCGAATTCGAGCCCTGGGATGTAGGGCCGCAGGATTTCGCCGTGGTCGCGGAATGGCTCCGCGTCATCGAGTGAGGATCCCCAAAGAGCGCACAGGACGTCGCGGCGTTCCGTCTTGCGCGTTTACCGAAGCCCTTCTCGCCTGGTACCGGAAGGGCCATCGCGACTTGCCCTGGCGCCGCACGCGCGACCCCTACAGCATCTGGGTTTCCGAGATCATGCTGCAGCAAACCCGCGCCCAGGCGGTCATCCCGTATTACGAACGGTTTCTCGCCCGCTTTCCCACGGTGGCCTCGCTGGTAGCCGCACCCGACGAGGAAGTGCTCGCTCTGTGGAGCGGCCTCGGATACTACTCCCGTGCCCGCAATTTGCGCCGCGCCGCCATTCAAATCGAGTCTGCCGGCCGGTTTCCGCGCAGCTATGATGCCCTCCGCGCCTTACCCGGCGTGGGCGATTACACCGCCGCGGCCATCGCCAGCATCGCCTTCGGCCTGCCCCACGCCGTCCTCGATGGCAACGTGCTGCGCGTAGTGGCGCGCGTGGAAAACGACCCTTCCGATATAGCCTCCGCTGCCACACGCGAACGGTTTCGCCGCGTGGCCCAGGCATGGCTCGATCCCCGGCGCCCCGGCCCGTTCAATCAGGCGCTCATGGAATTAGGCGCCACCGTGTGCCTGGCGCGCGACCCTTTATGCCTCCTCTGTCCCGTGGCCGGCCTGTGCCGCGCCCGCGAGTGCGGCACCGCCGCACAATTGCCGGTGAAGTTGCGCGCCGTAGCCCCGGTCCGGCTCCAGGAAACCCTGCTCGTCCTTTATCAGCACGGGCGTGTGCTCCTACGCCAGATCGAAGCGGACGCACGCCGCATGGCCGGATTCTGGGAATTGCCCACGCCAGCCCACCTGCCCGAGGCCGGTGCCACTACCGCAATAGGCCGCTTCCGCCACAGCATCACCCGTCACCGGTATGAGTTCACCGTAGCCCGCACCGAGCATGTGCCCGCCCTTCCCGGCTCCGCCTTCCGCTGGTTCCGGCCCCGCGAAATCACCCGTATCCCTCTTAGCACCACCGCCCGCAAAGCGCTCCGGATCGCCGGAATTGTTTAACACTCCTCAGCGAAACGTTTCCCCATGATCGGTCGTAGAAATGTTTAGCCGCAGATCAACACGATGAACTCCGATAAAACCAGTAGCTAATCTGCGTTCATCTGTGTTTATCTGTGGCCAGTATGCGTTTTCCCATCGTAACGTGTTTTCATAGGAGAATCATGAGAATTCGCCGGATTTCCATTGTCAAAATCGCTATCCTATTGGGCATCGTCCCGGTCCTGCTCTGGGCGTACGAATATGGCCCTGATCCGGGGTTCTCCGGCGTGCCCGGCGAGATCGGCACTTGTGTCATCTGCCACGCCGGCACCCCACTCAACGGTGGCTCCGGCAGCGTTAAGGTAGCCTTTCCGAACGGCATGACTTACACTCCCGGCGTCACGCAGCAATTGGCCGTTACCATTGCCGACCCGGTGCAGCAGGCCTGGGGATTCGAGTTAACCGCCCGCCAGTCTTCTAACGCCGCAAGCATGGCCGGCACCTTCACCCCTACCGATACCCATACCCAGATCATGTGCGCGCAGCCCAATCTCAACGTGTTCCAGCCGGTGTGCCTCCCCGGAGCCGACCCCAGCGGCCAACACTGCACCATGACCTCTAGCCATCCGGTCTGCCCCATAGGTTACAGCCTTGCCTATGCCGAGCATAGTCTCGCCGGCTATAACGCCACCAAAGGCGCCGCCGGATCAGCTACCTATACCTTCAACTGGACTCCGCCTGCTTCGAGCGTCGGCAACGTGACCATCTACGTAGCCGGTAACGCCGCCAATGGCGACCTCACCGATGAAGGCGATCACATCTACGCCACCACCTACACCCTTACTCCCGCGCAGGCCACCGGGCCTGCCCCGGCCATTGATTCCACGCTCGGCATCCAGAATCAAACCAGCGCTCCCAATGCCGCGGGCCTGGCAGTTTCGGCGGGATCTCTGGCCGCCATTTACGGATCGAACTTCGCCACTGCAAACGCCGCGGCTACTGCCATTCCCCTCTCCAACACGCTCGCGGGTGTCGGCGTCACTTTCAACGGAACTCCCGCTCCCATGGTGGGTATCGCCACCGGAATCACAGTCGGCGGCGAGACGGTTGACCAGATCAACGCTATCGTTCCCTGGGAGCTGGCGGGAAGCAGCACCGCGCAGGTGGTAGTCACCGCTGCCAATGGCACGTCCTCCGCGCCCATGACCGTCAATATCGCCGCCACTGACCCCGGGATCTTCTACATCGCCACGGACAGCGCCGGCATAAACCGGCCTCTGGTCTATAACAACAGTGACAACACGTTTGCTTACCCCACGGGTGATTTTGCGAGTCTCAACACCCGCCCGGCCAGCATCGCCAATGATGTAGTCGTTATCTGGGCTACAGGCCTCGGCGCCGTAACCGTAACACCGCCCGATGGAGCGCCCGCCACCAATTCATCCGGGCAGTTCGTGCAAAGCAACACCGTCGCCACACCTGTCGTGATGGTGGGCGGCCAGCCGGCTAGTGTTATCTTTTCGGGCTTGACGCAATACCCGTCCATTTATCAAATTAACGTGAAGCTCAACCCGTCCACACCCACCGGCAACGCCATACCGGTCCAGATCCAGATGAACGGTGGAACGCTCACCACGAATCAACTGCAAATCGCAGTGACCAATTAGCTATCAGCCATCAGCTATCAGCCCAACCACAAAAAGCTGGAAGCTGATCGCTGATAGCATGGAACAAATTTGCGCTCGATTTTCGACCCTCGCCCCAGCGGTGCGCCCTCATACCGCCACAAAGGCAATGAACAGGCCGCTGAACACCACCGTGACCCACAGTAACAGTGACAAGGTTCCTACTGCTTTGTTGATACCTGGGGAAGCGCCGGAGAGCACCACTTTTCGGTGAATCGTGTAGTTATAGACAATTGCGATTAGCAGAGCCACCATTTTGAATTTGAACGAAGAGTTTCGCAGATACATATCCGGATCGGATGACATAATCAGCGGACCGGTGATCAGCATGATTGCCAGTCCGATGAGGGTCAACAAACTGGTTTCCTTTAACAGTCGCGCTGGGTCGCCGCGCTTTCCCCAACCCAGCAATCCGAAGTCGACAATGGCAATTGTGCCGATGGAAAGAGTAAACGCACCGATGTGCAGGATCTCAAGTAACGGAAACGACCACTCGTTGTTGTTGAGCGGATTCGTCGTGGGGTCGTATACCAATTCCAAAAACATTTCGTAAGAGCCTCAATCGAGGGTTAAGGTTATCACGTATCATGGAAAGCCACGGGTAGAGGCGGTCACAACCGGTCAGCGACCAGGCAGTAACCGGTCACTGGGCTTTTTCTTTAGTGGGTTGCGGAGCATCCTGGCCGAAACCACCGCAAGCTGAAAACTGAAAACTGATAACTTATATTCGGTGGAGCAATTCGCTCTCGATTTCGACCTTACCCCCGAGCGCCGGATCTTCACCGTCAGCGAGCTCAATAGCGCCGTGCGCGTGGCGCTCGAAGCCCAATTCACCGATATCTGGGTCTCCGGCGAAATCTCGGGCACGCGCCTCGCCACTAGCGGCCATTACTACTTCACCCTCAAAGAGCGCGAGGCCCAGGTACGCTGTGTGGCTTTCCGCTCTTCCCACCGCTACTGGAAATTCAAGCCGCAGGATGGCTTGGCCGTGCTGGCGCGCGGGCGCCTCGATGTTTACGAGGCCCGCGGCGAATATCAACTCCTCGTCGAGTCTTTGGAACCGCAAGGCTTCGGCGCCTTGCAGTTGGCCTTCGAGCAGCTCAAGAAAAAGCTGGCCGCCGAGGGCCTCTTCGCCCCCGCGCGCAAACGCCCGCTGCCCCGAATTCCCCGCCGCATCGGCATCGTCACCTCACCCCGCGGCGCAGCCATAGCCGACCTCATCCACATCCTGTCCCGCCGCTTTCCGGGCATCCACATTCGCCTGTTTCCCGCCCTGGTGCAAGGCGAAGGCTCCGTAGACGAGGTCTGCCGCGGCATCGAATATTTCAGCCGGCTCCCATGGGCGGATGTCGTAATCATGGCGCGCGGCGGCGGTTCCCTCGAAGATCTGTGGACCTTCAATGAAGAAGCCGTGGCCCGCGCCATCGCCCGCTCCCGCGTGCCCCTGGTTTCCGCCGTAGGCCACGAAACCGATGTCACCATAGCCGATTTCGTGGCCGATCTGCGCGCGCCCACTCCTTCGGCCGCGGCTGAGTTGGTCGCGCCCCTGCGCGAGGATCTGCTGGAGCGCATTGGCGTGGCCCGCGCCAAAGCTGCGCAATCGGTCCGCTACCGTCTCGCCATGTGGGAGCGCCGCCTGCGCCAGCAGGGCATCGAACGCGCCCTGAATATCCTGCACCGCCGCATCGGCCGCAACCTGCAGCGCATCGATGAGCAGGAATACCGCATGCGGGAACGCCTGCGCGCGGCCTTCGCCGAACGTGAGCGTGTGCGGCGCGCGCTCGAACTCCGCCTGCGCCGCTTCGATATGCGCCCCCGCCTGGCAGCCGACCGGCGCCGCATGGAAACCGCCCACACCGCCTCGCTTACTGCCATTCGCGTCCAGCTCGAACGCCGCCGCCGCGCCTGGGCGCCGCTCGCCGCCAAGCTTTCGCAATTGAGCCCGCTCCGCATCCTGGAGCGCGGCTATGCCATCGTCCTGCGCGATTCCCGTATCCTGAAAGACCCCGCTCAAGCCCCCACCGGAACCCGCATCTACGTGCGCCTGGCAAAAGGCGATCTGGACGCTACCGTGGACTGAGCATCGAGTCCTGTAAGTAGTTTTGCGGTGCCAGCAGCCCGGGTTCCGTGCGGAAGTTAGAATCTCGCAGTATTTTTCGATAGGCCGATGTTCATGACGTCTCGATCAAGCGCCGGGCGAGAGCCGCGGCCTGGCAGCGAATCTCGGGAACGGCGGTAGTCTCAAACAACTCGCCGCGCCGGGGCGGCCCAAGCGTGAACAAAGCGGAAGACAGGTTTCCCTGAGCATCGATCAACGCGCCGGCTCCGTCGGTTCGAAAGCCCAGTTCCAGGTCATTCGCGCTGGCCAATCCGCCTTCTACCAGGGACCGGATGAACCGGCGCGGGCACTTGTTGTAGTCCTCGTGAATACCAGTGCAGTTGATGGCGCGGTCGACTTCGAGCGTCAGACCCTCTCCGCGCCGTTGCTCAATCGTCAATTCGATCGCGTCGTCCTTTGCCGCACTTCTCGAAATCCGTCCGGCGAAGAATTCAATCCTGCCCTGAGCCTGGAGTTCGCACATGCGCCGCTGCACTTGCGGAGCCATGCGATGACGGTGCGCTTCCCAGTACGGCTTCAGATGCCGCAGGAACAGTCTCCGGCCGGAGAGCGGCATCCCCCGCCAGATTTCATTGGAAACCGGCCGCAAGGCATCCACCGCCATGCGCCAGCAGCCATCCTCGTTTTGTAGCTGCCGGATTTGCGCGCGGAGTTGGCGAAACATCAAGCAGATATTGGTGGCATCTGCGAACGATGGGGGCGATGCGGGCGCGTAGCGCAGATCGTGAACGCAGGGCAAAAGCCCGCGCCGGGAAACCATATACGTTCTGCATGGCATGGCCTGCCCATGGAGTGCTAAGGCGGCATCCACCGCCGTTAATCCCATGCCCACCAGCAGGATCCGCTCACCCGCAAAACGTACGCGCAGCGCATCCCCGATCCACGGGGAAACGTGCCACTTTTCTCCCATTTCTTCGACAAACGCGCTTTCAAATGTAGCGGATGCCGGATTCCCCAGTGCCAACACCACCTTCTGCACTTCCACGGATCGCCCGTCGTTCAGCGCGAGTCTCACGCCGCCTGCCGCGGATCGGGCATCCACGGCCTCGGCCCGAATGTGGCGAAAGCTTCCGCGGCCGCCCGCGGCGACAGACGAGTGCAACAGTTCCTCGATGTACTCCCCGTATAGCTTTCGCGGGGCAAACGCGTCCGGCGCCGCACCGTTCCAGTTACGGGAGCGGAGCCACTCCAGAAAATGTCCGCTCTGGTCTGGCAGTGCGCTCATCTTCCCAGCGGGCACATTGAGCAGATGCTGTTCAAAACCGGTCGAATAGGCCAGCCCGTGGCCCAGATGTTCGCGAGGCTCCATCACGCGAATACGCCCCGTGAAGCCGTTCCTCAACAGTTGCACGGCCACCAGCGCTCCGCTCAATCCGCCCCCTACAATCGCGATTTCACAACAGTGACTCTCCGATCCTTCGACTGTGTTCACCGTGGCTTCCTTTCCGGAACTTGCAAAATGACCAACTGACCTGATGCGGAGTACTATGCAGTGTGAACCAACGGCTTAGGCGATTTGCGAGTTTGTCAACCGAACGGGTGCTCAAGGGACGGGCTGGGAGTTGTAAGCAACTCGGCTCCGTCTTCGGTTACGTGCAGATCATCTTCGAGGCGGACCCCGAATTCGCCTTTGATATAGATACCGGGTTCGTCACTGAAGATCATGCCGGCCTGCAGCGTGGGATGCGGAGGCCAGCCGAACATGTCATTTTTCACCAGGTAAGGCCATTCATGCATCTCGAGGCCCAGCCCGTGACCAACGCGATGCGTGAAATAGCGGAAACCGGGGCCGTAGCCCGCGTCCGCGATGACTTTGCGAGCGGCGGCGTCGACTGCCTCGTTCGCGACGCCGGGCCTTGCTGCGTCCAGTGCCGCTTTCTGCGCCCGTTTCACGATCTCGAAGACCCTGATCATCTTATCCGCCGGCTTGCCGAGCACGAACGTCCGCGTAATGTCCGAGGTATAACCTTCTACCCGGCAGCCATCGTCCAACATCAGGATCGTTCCTTCGCGAATCGTCTGCAGTGTCCGCGAACCGTGCGGCGAAGCGGTATATTCGCCGATATTGAGACTGGCTTCGCCTGGAAAACCGGCACGCGCATAAGCCGCCTGAATCAGGGCGCTGACATCCCGTTGTGTCATTCCTTCAGCCAGGGACTTGTAGACGGCCTCGTAAACCCTAATCGTCGTTTGGCATGCAAGGCGAATACACTCGATTTCGTGAGCGTCCTTGATCATGCGGCATCCTGCCGTGACCGGAGTTGCGCTCACCACTTGAAACGAAGCGCCACCGGCGTGCGCGATTCCATCCGCAAATACGAACTTGACCGTTTCTTCTACCCCAATCCTGCCGGATGTGATGCCGCGATCTTTCAGCGTGCCGATCACTAGTTCATACGGACTTTCATCTTCCTGCCAGGTGCGAATACTCGCTTCCTTTTCAATCGCCGTACCTGCAACAATCTCTCTCGCCCGGTCCTCTTCGAAAGCCGGAACGGCCAAAAAGGGATTTGAGCGGGCAGGTATCACGAGTGCCCAGAACCGCTCGCCACCACCCAGTTGTACGTTGGCAAAATACTCGGGTGAAGCCCCACCGGTGAGCACGATCGCGTCGATTTTTTCCGCCGACATCAGCCTGCGCGCCTTTTCGATGCGGGCTTCGCGCTCAACGTTGGTAAAGGGCCGTGCAAGAATGGCCATCGATTCGAGCGCAGCGATGGCCGGAGGTAACGGACCGTCAAGGGCGGGTGCGGGAGCGCCACGGCCTTTCTGGGCCCGGGCGAGCGGCATGAGGCCAGCCGTTGCGCCGCTCAAAACCGCCACGAAATGACGTCTGGAGAACATGCCATCTCCTCAGTGCGCTGAACCTCCCGGCCACCGCCGCAAGGCATGTCAAACCTTTCCCTTTTTGAGCTGTTGCGCAACCTTTTCCACATCGCCCCAGACTCGCAGCAGATTGCCGCTCCACAGCTTTGCGATTTGTTCTTCGGTGTAGCCGCGGCGAACCAATTCGAGCGTGACGTTAAACGCCTCAGCAGCGCTGTTCCAGCCGTCGATTCCGCCGCCCCCATCGAAGTCCGATGAAATTCCGACGTGATCAATTCCTATTAGCTTCACGGCGTAATCGATGTGATTCACCAGGTCTTTCACATTGGCCCGGCCTGCCGGTGGATACGCTGCATCGATCGCCGCAAGTTTCTTATCGTATTCGGCGCGCCGTTCGGGCGAAAGAGTATCGAGGCCGGCATTGCCCTGTCCACGTCCTCTACCGCCTCCCCGCGGTTCGGTGGCGCCCGGCGTTCCTTCCACGGGGCACGCCCGAGCGGCCCCATCTCCTCCGTCAGCGTTCGCGGCAGCGCCGCGGCCGCCGTTCCCGCCCCGGCCCTGCGCGGCAAGGCCAAATTCTTCCCTCAACTTCGCCAGAGCGGCAACGCGTTCCTTCGAATCCGCTCTCAAGTAAGTAGAAAATCCAACAACCTGGATCACTCCGCCGTTCTTTTTGAGTGCGAGCAACTGCTCGTCATCCATATTCCGGCTCACGTCGGCCAGCGCGCGAATGGCGGAATGCGATGCGATAACCGGAGCCTTCGAAAGCCGCATCGCTTCCAGGTTCGCACCTTTCGAAGGGTGAGACAAATCCACCATCATGCCTAGGCGGTTCATCTCAGCGATCACCTCCCGGCCCAGCGGCGAGAGCCCGTTGTTATAGAGATAGCCTTGTGTCTCGCCGGTATTGGAATCCGCGAGCTGGCTGTTGCCATTGTGTGCCAGGGACATGTACCGCCCGCCGCGGTCGTAGAACTCCTTTACTTTGCCGATGTCAGTTCCAATGGGGTAGCCGTTTTCCACCCCAATGACGGCGATTCGAAGATTCTTTTTGTGCAGGGCAATCACATCGGCCGGCGTTAGAGCAAGGCCGATCTTATCGGGCGCGATGGTTTCCGTCAGGCGATGAATGGCATCGAATTTCGCGATCGCCTGCTTATATGCGTTGGCATAACCCTCCGGTGTCAACGGCCCCTGCCCGACATAAACAATCATGAACGACACATCCATGCCGCCCTCGGCCATTTTGGGCAGATTGACCTGGGTCGTGAGCCGGAGCTTGTAATTGCAATCTGCTGTGAAGTTCGTGGGGTCGATGTCGTTATGCGTATCGAGGGTAATGACACGCGCGTGAATCACTTTCGCTTTGGCGATCAGGGCAGCATCATTCGATTGCGCCTGTGCGGCCAACTGGAGAAATGCCACGGAAGACATCGTGATCGCGCCGATCATGAGATTTCGCTTGATGTTCTGCATTACAATCTCCTGTGCCCATCCCGGTAGTGAAGTTGGTTCTACCAAAGGAGTTTTAGAGCCAGTTGCGTATTGCGGGGCTCGCCGAAGCCAAGGCCGGGCGCCGAGCCGCCATTGAGAGTTTGAGTGAGCTGGCCGAAACTCGAACTGGAAAATGTGACATTCGGGTTGGCCCAGTTGGTCCGGTTGAGAAGGTTGAAGATCTCAGCCCGGAACTCCAGTGATACACGCTCCTTTATCGGAATCTTTTTGAAGACCGAGAAATCGGCCGAACCAAATCCGGGGCCGTAGTACAAGTCTCTGCCGATATCGCCGAATGTTCCGGCTGCCGGCTTCGCGAACGCCGCGGGATTGAAATACTGGACAGCCGTCGTGCCAGTGAGCACCGGGACGTTGGCAAAAGGGTTTCCCACCACATTGACGCGGTCCTGATTCTCGCCGCTGCCGCTGACATTGGTCCCGGCAAGGATATTGATGGGCTGTCCGGTAGAGAACGTGAACAACGAGTTGAGTTGCCAGCCTCTGGTAAGCCGCGGCCAGAAGGGTGCGATCTGTGGAACATCGTAGCTGACGAAGCCCGTGAAAAGGTGCCGGATATCGAATGTGCTGGAGCCGCGTTGTTCCGCCAGGTCATAGCTGTCGGTCGGCACGGTGTTGCGCACGGCGGACGCATCGTCGATGGAATGGGCGTAAGTGTAATTCGCGTTTGCCGATAAACCTTTCCAGAGGCGCTGCCGTAATGTTGCCTGGAGAGAATTGTAATCTGAAGTTGCAACTGATTCCGCCGTATCTATAGTTCCGAGCTGCGGGTACTCGGCAGCGTAAGGGCGCACCGCCACTCCATTGATCAGAACCGGCTGGTTGATATCCAGAAGGACCGGCAGTTTTCGCCCCAAATTACCGACATAGCCAACCTGCACGATAGTGGAGTTAGTAAGTTGCCGCTGAATATTCAGGTTGAAATTCTGCACGTAAGGCGTCCGGAAATTCTGACTGACCGCAAATACGCCGAACGGAGGCGTGGGCGAACTGGCTCCGAAAATAGGCACTCCCTGCGCGAAAACTACATTATGCACCGAAAGCGAATATACGGGATTAGCTCCGCCGGGGTTCGCATTTACACCGGCCGCGCCGCCGTTCGTTAGCGAGGTATTGGCCGTAAAGAAGTTCAGCGCGGGAACATCGTAGTAGATGCCATAGCCGCCCCGGATCACGGTCTTGTTATCGGACGCAGGAGTGAAGGCAAAGCCCAATCGAGGGGCTATATTATGCCAGTCCGGCTGGTAAAGCGGCCCTGCGCCATTCCGGCCGGGCGTTACGAAGCCCTGCCCCGGAATAAAGTTTGTAATCGAGTCTCGAGAATCGTGCAAAACTCCCTGATAGGTAAAGCGTGCGCCATAGTTTAACGTCAGGCGCGAGTTTACCCGGAACGTATCCCCGGCCCAGAGGTCGAAAGAGTTTTGCAGATACAGCCGCTGGAGCGGCCCCTCTGCAATGGTGGCTCCATTGGAATTGCTTGGATACCCTGCGAGAAAATCTGCTAGCGCTTTGAGGTTGCCGGAGAGCGTTGTGTCAGCGGACCAGGGTCCGCGGGAACCGTCGAACGTGAAGGATCCCCGCTCATTGATGTCATACCCGATATCGAGAACAGCGCGCCGGAACTCTCCGCCGAAAATTAAGGAATGCCTCCCTAAACTATACGAGAGGGCGTCCGTAATATGACCCGTAGTATCGATACGCGCTTCCGGGCTGGTGGCCCCCACATAATCGAATCCGGTGATTGTGAGCTTGGGAGAACCCTGCAGGTCAGCTTGGGTCACTCCAGTATTTAGGCCAAGAGCCAGAGGATTGAAGCTGGTATCGGCGTCGTTGAACGACTGGAAAAAATAATTCACGCCCAGTGTCAGTTCATTTACGAGACGCGGCGAGAAAAGTTCCGTATCGGCCACGGCGATGTTGTGCATATGACTCGGCGCGATCTGAAAGAATTCCGGAATGTGAGAACCAATATCGGCGGTCTGAGTGCCGGTGCCGACGAAGTAGCGCACAAACATCGAATTCGTATCGTTGAAGCGATGATCGATTTTCATGACACCGTTATAGCTGTTGTAGTTGTTTTGCCCATTACTCAGGTAGTTGTTCGTTGTGTCCGGGCCAGTGCGCACGCTGGCGGGCCAGATCGTCAGCAGGTTTAATGAGACCGGATTTAGCGGGACGCTGTACTTCGCCAGAACGCCTTCCGCCTGCGTGACCCAGGCGCTGGAAGGCTCCGTAGTGAGAATGGAGTTATCGGAAATAGCGATTTGCCCCTCACCCGCTATAAAGAAGAATGTCTTATTTTTGATGATCGGTCCGCCGGCAGAAAAGCCGAACTGATTGTTCCGGATTACCTGTTTAGGCGCGCTCGGAGCCAACAGCGGCGACCGGGAAGCCAACGCTTCATTTCGATTGAAGTAGAAAAGGCTTCCGTGGAAATCGTTGGTGCCCGATTTGAGGACCACATTGATTTGAGCGGCCGAATTGCGGCCTTGCTCCGGGCCGCCGTCCGCTTCCACGGCGAACTGATCGATGGCTTCAATCGGCAGGAGCGTTCCGGCAATACCGGACACGCCGCCCTGGTTGACCGCGGAAACATTCTGGAATGCGTCATTGTTATCCGCTCCGTCGATCTGGTAATTGCTCCCGGTGGTCCGGCTGCCATTAATCGACGTTGTCAGCGGTGATGCGCCAGGCACCAGCTTGATCATTTGCCGGAAATCGCGGCCATTCATCGGCAGATCTTGCACGGTGGCCGTATTCACCACGGCAGTAAGCGCACTGGAGGTAGTGTCGACGGTTGCCGCGGCTGCGCTCACTTCGACGGTCGCCTGTTGCTGCGCCACTGCAAGCGATACGGTGATATCGATTGTTTTCGAAACGGCGATCTCGACCGCCTCGACGTTCTTCGTTTCGAAGCCTGAGGCGCCCACCGTAAGTGTATAAATGCCGACGGGCAAGTCCACAAACAGAAAAGCACCGTTCCCAGACGACACTGCCGTTCGTGTGAGTCCGCTGACGGTGCTCTCAAGTTTGACGTTCGCTCCAGCAAGGGCGGCGCCGCTTGAGTCCACTGCAACGCCGGCCAGGTTGCCGAGAAACGCCTGGGCAAATGCGGAAGTAGCTAGAAGCGCGACGCATACCACGCGACTGAGGATCATTTACGTCTCCGTGTTTGAATTTCTGCTAAGTGAAAGCGCGCGTGGGATCACTTAGCGGTGTGGCGCACACAGAGCGCCTGATTGAGTCCCGAATCTCGCCCCGGAATAGAGGCCTAGCCTTGCGAGCTCTATGAGACGCGGGACTGGGCTCAGCAGGATAGATGCCAGAAGGATACCTGCCCCCCGGCGGAACTGTCGGATTGCCAAGATCATTTCTAATGAAGTGAACGCGGGAGAATTACCCGCCCGTTTCCGGGACTGAAACGGGCGGGCATGATTCATAGTTACCGCTTAGCCACGATGGTTGCTCCTGAAGTGGCCGCGGACTGAGGCGCATCGTTTTCGGCGAGCAAGCGTTCCACGGTCGATGTGAAATCGCGCTGCAATTTCGCGTTGTAGATACCGCTGCCGGAGGACGCAAACCCGGAATAGGTGCCTTTCACGCGGCCGTCCTTACCAATGAAGAGAGTAGCCGGCCAGGTGTTCAGGTTAACAGCCTGGGGCACCTTGTCCCACATTTCATCCGGTGTTCCCGCGATCAAGTAAGTATAGGGTATTTTGTACTGTTTGATGAAGGCCTTCACTCGGGTCAGAGAAGCCTCCTGATCGGACTCTTCAAAGTCAAGAGCGACGATTTCCAAACCTTTGCTGTGATACTGCGCATACAGCTTCACCAGGTACTGCGCTTCGTCATGGCAATTGGGGCACCAGGTCCCGGTGACGATGGCCAGCACGGCCTTTCCTTTGAATTTCGGATCCTCATTGGAGACAATGTTGCCATTCACGTCGCGGAAACGGTAGGTAAACACTTCGTTGGGATTGCGCACGGTGGTGTGAGTCAAATAATTTGCCGGTTCGGGCAGCCCCTTGGCGCGTGCGACTTCGGGCCGGTAGGCCGTCAATTGCAAATCGCGGGGCTCCGCCTTAAGGTCGATCGATAGCGACCCATCCGCCTGTGGCGTAATTTGAATGAGGCCCGGGCGGGATCCATCAAAGTGACTGGCCACGAATTTGCCGCCTTGCCATTCGCCGGTGAGCGCTCCGGTGTCTCCATCGACCCGCAGAACCGAGGCCGAGATTTCAGCGCCGGTCTGCTTCACGATCAAACGCCAGGCCTTCTCGCCTTTCGGAGACTCATGCGGAATCTCCCAGACGCCGTCGATCGAGGGAACATTGGCGGCCGCCGCCTCAGTGGGAGGCACGTACCGTTTCGCATGGAAGGCACTGATGCTATCCGAAGCAGTCTCCTTGTATTGACCCGGAGTGATGTTAATCGGACTGCGCCGGGTGACGACGACTTGACCATCAAGTTCGCCATCTTTAACGGTGGCGTTGATGCTCGTCAGGTAGTGTTCGAAGTTGAGCTGCACGGACCCGTTCTCAATACGGGCGCTGGTGGTGGTTTCCTTGTCCTCGCCACTATACAACGTGCCGGTGACATGATCACCCGACCCTGTAATATCGAGCCGGAAGGGGATTACGGCTTCACCTTGCGTCAAAGTCGCGGCCCAACGGCCATCCAAGTTGTCCGCCTGAGACTGAGCGAACGCGGCGGAACCGGCAATTGAGAAAGCAAGGGCCGTTATCCCCATAGAGGTTTCCATAGCCCGGACGAAGCGTTTTGTCATAACTTTCCTTTCTAATCCTTTAGTTCTGGTGACTAATGCCCGCCAGCGGGCGGCTACCTGGCGCCGGATTGGCATCCCGCACGAACTCCTTCCACTGCACGGGTAAGCCTGGCTTCGTGGCCACCAGGATTTCAAGAACGGCTTGCGGATCCTGGCTGGAGAGCGACGCGAAATCGCGTAGAGAGCGGCCACGAGAATCCCGCGGACCGCGGGCCGCGAATTCCTCTGCAAAACCGGAAGTCCCGGCGATCGGACTCTCGAGCGGCACTTCGTTGGTCAGAAGAAGATAACGGACCAACTGTTCGGCGGGGCCCTCCCATTGTTTTCGAACGCTTTCGGAGAGGGACTCAGGCGGGCACTGTCGCGAAAGCATTTTGTTGGCGCACATTTGTCTAGTTAATAGATCGAATATATATAAAATTGTATACCGGCGTCAATGGCATTTCAAGAACCGACTGCAGTTTTGCAGGCAAGTGCCTGCCAGATAGGCATTTATGAACGCTGGAGTTGACAGCGCGTCCAGATTCCCTATATACTCTATCGACTAAAGGCATTTAACGTCAGAGAGCGCGGCCAAGGGCAGGGGTTGTACCAGTTCCCAACCCTTCGCGCAGCCACCTATGTGCTGCGCTTCGAAGCCCAGGGATTCTCTCCGGAAGCAACCCACCACGCTTGTGTGCCGCTCGTTGGTTGACAGATCTTTAATACTCTACTATGTTGATTTCAAATGGCAATGGAAGGCTTCGCACATGACTCCTAGAACGATTTTGCTGTTTGTTCCGCTGATGGCCATAACTTCCTTTCAGGCCTTCGCTCAGACTGAGGCGATCAACGGAAGCATTCGCGGACGGACAAGCGACGCATCAGGCATGGGCGTACCTGCGGCGACGGTCACAGTGAACAATATTGCCACCGGCTACACCCGTGAAGTGCAAACCAACGACCAAGGCTATTTTGTGATTCCGAATTTGCCTATCGGCACCTATACGGTGACGATCCGGAAGGAAGGTTTCGACACGGAACGCCACACTGACGTGGTGCTCGATGCCGGAACCGAGGGCGTTATCGACACACAGATGAAGGTTGGTGCGGTTTCGACGACAGTGGAAGTAACCGGTGGCGCTCCCGTCATTGATCCTTCTCGTGTTTCCACGGGCCGCACCATTAGCGAGACGGAGGTTGACAATCTGCCGCTGACCTCGCGCAATCCGTATAACTTCGTGCTGTTCCAGCCAGGAGTCAGCGGGCATCCCAACCCGGAACTCGGTATTCCGCGCGTGGTCAATACCAACGGTCTCGATAACCGCGTTCAATACCAGCTTGATGGAATGCCCGATACCGAGAGCGATCAATACGGTCTGCGCCTGTTCGCGATTTCCGACAGTTATGTGCGTGAAGTCCAGGCGGTGTCCAACAGCTTCTCGCCTGAGTTCGGCCGCACGACGGGCGATATCTACAATGCCATCACGAAGTCCGGCACGAACGATTTTCACGGTGAGTTTTACTTCATCGGACGGCCGCCGGGCTGGAGCGCGAATCCGATTCTACTGGCGGCAAACCAGGTGAACCCGGGAATCGATCTGCACGATTTTTCAAGCGATGCCGGCGGCCCAATCAAGAAAGACAAATTATTCATCTTCGGTGCCTACGAGCACTTGCTGCGCGGAACCCCGGAACCGGTCACGATCACACCCGCTAACGCGGCGCTGATCGGCATTCCTTCGAATTTTCTGGCGACCGCCGGAACCGTGCAGCACGTGCAGTTCTTGGATCTGCGCGTCGATTGGAATATCAATTCCAAGAACCAGTTGTTCGTGCGCTACGACTATTTCCGCAATGAGTACCCGTTCAATACGAATGACGGAGGCATTAACGCCCTGGACGCGGCTTCCGACTTCCACGACCGCGCGCACGTCGGCGGCCTCCAGCTACTCACTACTTTTTCTCCCACAGCGCTGAACGAACTGCGTGTCTCCGAACCCTACCGCAATGAGCACCACGTTCCCGATCCTATTGACGGTCCCGGACCGGTCATCGTGATCAGCGGAATCGCGGAGTTCAACGGGACGCCTTTGTCTGCCGCGGGATCGCGGTTCGCTGAAAAAATCCCGAGCGTGAACGACAATTTCACGAAGATCGTGGGCGCGCACACCCTCAAAGCGGGCTTCGGGTGGCAGCAAAATAACGATAACCAGACGAGTGCCGTCTACAACCAGTACACCTTCCCGAACATTGCCAGCTATCTTGCGGCGAAGAACGATACCACCGGGTGCGCCATTTCCGGCATCACCAACCCGCTGCTTTGCTATTCCAGCTTCTCCACCACGCAAGGCAACCCCGGCGCGGCGTACAAGTCGAATTTCTACGAATTCTTCGCGCAGGACAGTTGGCAGATGAGGCCGAATCTGCTGGTGATTTACGGCGTGCGCTACGACTACTATGCTTCGCCTCCCGCACTTTCGAACGCGCCGTTCGTCTACAACCAGAGCTTCCACAATCCGGGAACCGATTGGGCTCCGCGGCTCGGCATCGCATACTCCATCAATCCCAAAACCGCGTTGCGAGTCAGTTCGGGCATCTTCTACGACGTCCCCTCGACCAATCTCTGGTATGAGACGTATGCTAACGGCGGACTGACCACGGCGTTCCAGGGCGCCTTTACCCCCACCACGGCCGGCGCGCCACTGTTTCCGAACGTGCCCTCGGTGGGCGCGAGCATAGGGACTCCGACGATCTATGCTCTGACCCCGAACTACCGGACGCCTTATACCATTAACACGAGCATCCAGATCACGCGCCAGTTAGGCACGAATGATGCGTTGACGGTCGGCTACGTCAATACCGAGGCGCGCCAACTCACTTATGAACGCGACATGAACCTGATCAATCCGGTGAGCTACCTGGCCGATGGACGTCCCGTTTATTCGGCGGCGGTGAATGCCGGCACCCGGCTCTATCCGCAGTTCAACGGGATACGGCTCATGGACAGCGGGGCGAATGCGAACTACAATGCCCTAATCGTTAACCTGGCGCATCGTTTCTCCGCCGGATTTACTCTGAACGCCTCGTATACCTGGTCGCATTCGCTTAGCGACGCCCCGGAGTTGTGGGGCTACGATCAGAGCACGGCGATCGAGGATCCCATCAATCGCAATATGGACTACGGCAACTCCGTGATTAATCGGCCGCAGGCCTTCACCATGAGCGCGGTGTACATGCCCACTTTCAAGGCCGATAGCCGATTTTGGAATTACCTGGCTAATGGGAACCAGTTAACGTTGCTCGCAAATATATCGAGCGGCGATGAGGAGAGCATCACCACCAGCACGGTGTTGAACGGCGATCCGATCGGAGCCCCGCAGCGCCCCCTCGGTATCGGACGCGACACCGTGAGCACGCCCAACATCTACCAGATCGATACGCGGTTGACGCGCACATTGTATTCGTACCGCGAACGGCTGAATGTGAAGTTCATCTTTGAAGCGAACAACATATTCAACACGCGCAATATCACCTCGACCAGCACAACGGCGGTGACCAACGCTCTCGGCGTGATCACCACTGCGCCAACATTCGCGCCCGTTTCGTCGGTGCTGGAAGGCCGTCTTCTTCAGATCGGAATCCGCGCTGACTTCTGAGGATCTCAGGCGGGCAGCGGCTACCATGGATGGCATGAGTCCCGAAGCGTTTCCGGCGCGCATTTACGCTGAAACGGTGCTAACGCACAACTTCGAGGATGCCAAGCGGCACTTCCTCGAATCGCTGCTGGATATCCACCGCGCCCACACAAGAATGCTTGCCCGGCAGGACATCATCACACGAGAGGACGAATGCGCGCTGATCGCCGCTCTCGACGGACTGGATCTCCCCGCGATCTCGCAGACCTTGTATGACGGTTCTCATGAAGACTTGTTCTTTTACATTGAGTCACTGCTGGCGCGGGCAGCCGGGCCCGGCGTCGCCGGTAAGATGCACACGGGGCGCAGCCGGAACGACATAGCCATCACACTGTACCGGATGACGGCGCGGCGGGAATTGCTGCAACTGGCGGATGGTGTCGCCGGGCTGCGATGCGTCCTGCTCGATCTTGCCGGACGGAATCTGGAAACCGTGATGCCCGCCCATACACACACGCAACCGGCGCAGCCAACCACGCTGGGGCATTACCTTCTTGGCGCGAGTGAATTTCTGGCCCGCGATGCGGATCGCATTCGGCATGCATTTGGCTCCGTGAACCTGAGTCCGCTGGGCGCTGCCGCTCTCACCACCACGGGATTTCCCATCGATCGCGAACAGACCGCGGATGCGCTCGGATTCGAGGGCCTTGCCGTCAACTCTTATGCGGCGATCGCGGCGATCGATTACATTACAGAAGCGGCCGCAGCCGTGGCTGTGGCGATGGTGAACCTCGGCAAGTTCATCCAGGATCTGCTCTTGTGGTCCATGCGCGAATTCGCTTTTATCCGGCTCTCGGACGCATTCGTTCAATCGTCGAGTATCATGCCGCAGAAGCGAAATCCGGTGGCGCTCGAGCACGCGCGCATTCTTTCAAGCCGCGCGCTCGGCGAGGCACAGGCCGTGCTCACGTGCGCGCACAATACTCCGTTCGGCGATATTAACGATAGCGAGGACGATTTGCAGCCGCTGGTTTTCACGATGTTCGCTGATGCCGTTCGGGCGTTGAAGCTGCTCTCCGGCGCGATGCGGACCGTAGAAGTCGATCGCGCGGAGCTGAAGCGGCGCGCCGCGAAAGATTTTCTCACCGTCACCGAACTGGCTGACACGCTTGTGCGGCGCGAAGGAATGAGCTTTCGGGAAGCGCATGGGCTGCTGGGGCAAGTTGTGCGGGCATGCGGCGATGATGACAACCCGCGGACGATCGCCGCGGCACTGCTGAGGTTACGTCCGTCTCTGCGTCTCGCTCCGGAAGAGATCGAGCAGGCTCTCGATCCGGCGCACTTCATCAGAATCCGCAACATCGTGGGCGGCCCCGCGCCCGGGCGAGCGGCAGAGGCACTGACGCAGGCCGTATCGAAACAACGCGAAATCGAATCCTGGATCGAAAGTAAGACTGCACTATTGGATCACGCCCGAACCCGGTTGCGGCAACGGCCCAAAGGTCAGCCCTGATACTTTGGCAACGGGTAGCGGCGCTTGTAAGAGGCCGTTCAGATAAAACAGCCGAGACTACCTTCAAAGCCCTGTTCTACTCTGCCATCCGGCCAGACTACAATCGGAACCACGTCTCCGTAGCGCCGGGCTTCGTCAAGTACAGCCTGGCTCAGTTCCACGCGCCTTTCTTCATAGGCAACCCCAGCCGCTTCCCACTTGCGAAGTAGTTTCACACAGGCGTCACACCCGCGAATAGTATATACAATAGGAACCTGCATTGGCCTTCACTGTAAATCCAGCGCATTCGCGAGTAGTTGTCGCATCTCTTTGATAGCGTCCTTTTGCCAGTCGGGAAACCGAGGCAGAAGCCGGGCAATCAAAACCTTCAGGTATGCCTGACTTTGGGCTTGCGGCAGGTTCGAGTAAGTAGCGGTTTCGGGCAGGCCAAGTTCTTTCTTCACTTCCGAAGCGATCTCAGCCAACTCGGCGTGAGCACTGGCAGAGCGCTCGGTGAAATGGGTGATGTAGCGCATGTCTTCCGTGTAGAAGATAAACACCGGAATGGCGCGCGCTTTGCCATCGTTGCTCAGATATTCGTCCATCATGTCCGGGTTCTCGTCCCGGAGGAAAATCCGGAGACCCATGCCCGTCACATCGGCGATTCGGGCAATGGTAGGGAGTTCCCGGTAGACGTCGCCGCACCACGCTTCCGCAATGGCCACGATTCTGGCGGGACCGTCCGGCGCCGCAGCCGCCCTTTTGAAAAAGGCAAGATCGTCTTGGGTAAGCGCCGAGTTTTTATAATAGAACTCAAATTTATCGTGATTGATCGCCGCGCCGGCCAGAAAGTCTGCGTAAGTCAGGCCCAGATCATAGCGGGCCGGAGTGATCACTGAAGTAGTAGTTGGCATTTCGTTCTCAATTTTTCGGTTTGCTGGTCATGGCAGGCGTCCTCAGCCCTCAGTTTCCACGCCTAAACCGCCGGATCCTCCGTCTGGCCGCCCCTTGGCCGGCTCTTCTGCCAAACATGCCGATGCCGGTTGCCTACCCCTAAATACGCTGTGCTGAGCCGGTGTGGGCGCCGGGCGTGAATTACGCTATTTCGCGGCGAGCTTCTGCACGATCTCCAATGCTTTGGTGACGTGTTGATCCGGCGTCAGCTTGTCATCGGCAGAAGAAAGTGTGGCGATGATTTTGTGATCTTTGCCAATGACAAAAGTAGTGCGCTCGATAAAGTCATGGTCGATCTCCACGCCGCGCACATCCTTCGCTCCGGGCCTCGCGCTTTGTGCCGTCAGATTATAGGAGTTTGCAATCTTGCGATCGGAATCGGAGGCGACCGGAAACTTCCCGGCGCAATAATCCGGATCGGCGGAAAACGCGTTTAGCCGGGCAATGCTATCGGCCGAGACGCCGATGATCGTGGCTCCCGCGGCATCGAACTTTTCTTTGTTCTCGGCGAAGGTATGCGCTTCAAGATCGCAGCCCTTGGTGAATGCCGAGGGATAGAAATACACGACAGCCGGACCTTTTTTCAGTGCATCCTCCAGGGAAAAGTTAAATTCCTTTCCAGCTAACGAAGCCCGGGCCGAGAAATCGGGCGCTTTGTCGGCTACTTTGAGCGCAGCCAGAACCGGTAAGCCAACCAGCACAGAAAGGGCCAAGCCTAGAGAAATCGTCTTCATCGCAATTACCTCCTTAGGTCGAGTTGCAGGGGAGTATAGCACACGTCGAGGCCGCGGTTCTCAATGGTGACTGTGATCGCCGAGCCTGGCTCAATAGAAATCCGGCTTGGCTTCGATCTCGAAGCGGAAATCCTGAAGACGGGCCACCGCTCGGAAGCTTCAACGTAGCTTATGGGGAGGCCGCAGCACAACAGGCCGCAGACTCCAAACGGACCGGTCAAACAGGTCGCCTACTTATGCGCGAGCTTCGCAAAGCGCTCTGCGGCCGCTTCCAGTGTTGCCAGTTGCTTGCAGAAGCAAAAACGCATTTGCTGAGATCCGTCCTGCGGATTCGCGTAGAAGCTCGAGCCAGGTACTCCGATGACGCCCACCTCGCTGAGTAAGTGGCGGGCAAATGCGAGATCGTCGGCGAAGCCGAAACCTGAAATGTCCGTCATGATGTAGTAGGCACCCTTCGGCCGGAAACAGCGGAAACCGGCATCTTCCAATACTGCAAGGAGCTTGTCGCGGCGTACGGCGTAGTCGTGTGAAAGGCTCGCGTAGTATTCGTCGCTTGTTCCAAGCGCAACCGCGCTGGCCTGCTGCAGCGGCGCGGCCGCGCCAACCGTGAGAAAGTCGTGCACCTTCCGGATCGAGTTAGTGAGATCCGGCGGCGCAATCACCCACCCCACACGCCATCCTGTCACCGCGAAGGTCTTGCTCATACTATTGATCAGAACCGAGCGCTCTCGCATATTCGGCAGGGTCGCCATGGGGATGTGCCGCTCGCCTTCATAAATTATGTGCTCGTAAATCTCATCCGTGATCGCCAGTGCGTCGAATTCGCGGCACAAATCTCCGATGTACGCCAGTTCCTGGCGCGTAAACACCTTACCCGTGGGGTTGTTCGGTGTGTTCAAAATGATTGCTTTCGTTCGCCCGGAAAATGCCCCTCGCAGCTCTTCCGGATCGAAGTTCCAATCCGGCGGATCGAGTCGCACGAAGCGCGGAACGGCGCCGCAGAGCTGCACATCCGGCCCGTAGTTTTCATAAAACGGATCGAAACAGATCACTTCGTCGCCGGAATTTATGGTGGCGAGCAGAGAAGCGATCATGCCCTCGGTAGCACCGCAAGTGACAGTGATTTCCGCCTCCGCGTCAACTTCCACTCCGTACGAGCGGCGATACTTGGCGGCGATGGCGTCGCGCAGCGCCTTGGCGCCCCAGGTGATCGCGTACTGATTCAAATCGGCGTCGATCGCCGCATGGGCAGCCTGTTTGATTTCGGCAGGCGCGGCGAAGTCCGGAAAGCCCTGCGCCAGGTTGACCGCGCCATGGCGCATCGCCAACCGAGTCATCTCGCGAATGACAGACTCGGTAAAATCGCGTGTTCTCAGGCTCTGAAATCGAGGCCGCGCAGCTTTGCCCGAACGCGCAGCTTTTGCCAAGTCGGTCACGGTTGCTGGAACGGAAGTGCTAGACATAGGTTCTTCTGAAATTTCAGATCTCATCGAATGAACGTACGGACGCCCAAGCCCGCCATCAGCCACCGGCTAATTCCTATGGCTATACTATACCAACTCGACCGATTTTGGCCAGATCAGCTACGACTAGTGGGTAGAGTCGAGAATGGGCGCGAGCACTCAAGCGAAGGCCGACAGTCTGCGTTGTCCGGCCCGCGCTTGTTCGTCAAGTCCTCGGCCATCGACGCCTGCAACATTGCGCTGTCTCCGCCGAGCCGCCAAAATTGATAGAACCCATGTACGATACAAGCCTGAAGTTCTTTGGACTGGACTTGGCCGGAAACGATTCGTCCGACGAAGAACCGGTGACTACCAATTTTCTGGCTTTTTTCGACTTGGATTTCGCGCACCCTCGTTGCAAAGTTTGGGACTGGAATTCCAAAAGTCATTGACGGTTTTGTTTCAAACGGGAGTTGCCGCCAGTCTATAGATTCTTTCTTGTGATTGCACGCCAATCGAAACGCAACAGAACACCACGGGAGGGGAACGGTACTCACTGCGAGGTGATTGACACGTTCTACAAGATGTGCAGCTAATCTCATTTCCCTGAGCGCGAATCCGAAATAGCCTTTGCCGAGATCTCCAGCGAGATTCATGGGAAAGATATTCCCGTTTGTCCTATCACCGACACTTGCCAGGTACAAAGGATGGGGCCGAATGAAGGTGACCACTGCAGCCCGCTGTTCGCGCAGAGTCATCCGTATGTCGGAAGGATCACTTCTCTTGAATTGCGAGTATGCCTGAAGCAGGTAATGGGCCCAAAGGCGAGGTCTCGGCAGACAATAATTAGTTGACTTCCGCGCTTGAAATAAGATGAATTCTGAGGAGCCGATGGATATAGCCGAGCGGAACCTCAAACTGATCTCGCCCAGCACCCGCTTCGAGCCGTCTCGCTCACAGAATCTCAATGCGACCGTCCGGAAGCTGTTCTCACTGAGTTTGTGACCCTTGTCAAAGGCGATACAGATACACAGTGGAGCGGTGCAGGCAGTGGTCAACTGATCTGTAACCTCGTGCGGCGTGCCGATTCCATAGAGCCACACGGATACCTCGGATTGCGGTTCAACCAGGCCGAGTGTGAATTCCTGGGGAAGTAGCGTATTACCAAACGCGATCTTCTGTATCCTCTTACGGCATTCTTCGATTAAGCGCACATGGGTTGCTCCGAGTCAATTTCATAGAGGCATTCCACTTCCTTCGCGTTTGGAGCTATATGGCCGTTCCAGCGAGAAATACGGAGCTCCACAGGCCGGCCTTGCGATATGAGATCGGCGGCGCGGCAATGGCCGAGATACAGAAACCGGCTCCGCGTCATACCAGTTATAACTCTGAGATATTCGTCCATAACTCCATCCGCCAAGTCGGACATTGCGTGAGAGCTGAACGTAACATCGACACTTTTCGGCGGTATTTTTTCCATTTCGAACAATGGCATCAGCACCACATCGGAGGCCGCCAGCGTCTCAGCCGTCAGTTCCTGCTCTCCATAGAGCAGAAACCTCAATGCGGGGAAGGCTTTCAAAAGATAGTAAGACGCCAAGGCAACACTTTCCGGAACGTCGAAATCGATATACCGCAGATACTCTTGATTACGGATGAGGTAGTAAGCCATCCGTCCGTACCCGCCTCCAATCTCTGCGGCCACACATGGGTCACGCTTATGGCGGAGGGGGAGCAGCGACGATATCTTCTCCGCGCAATAGTGATGATATTCGGCGCCGGACGAAACTAACGTACCTTCGATCCGCACACCAAATGGGTTGCCGATCGGCGGTCCGGCAAGTTCGGATATGGCGAAGCGGCCCGACATTTCCGAAAGCCAGTGATCGATACGGTACAAAGCATCGCCGATGTACGCGTGGAGGTAAACATCATCTATCGGGTCGCGGAAGTAGGCGTTCCGCATGCCGAAAGGCACGGATACCAAACCGGTAGCGCAGGGATCGCGAAAGAAGTTGCGGTAGATCATTTGCAGCCGGCCAATGCCGCGGCCACGAAGCGCTTCCATCACAGGCGCGAGGCTACTTCTCCGCAGTTCGCTCCACCACCCGGTAGCTTCATAAGCAGCGGAGACACGCTGCTGCGTTGCGACGGCCTTCGCGTACGCGTTCGAGATTCTCACCAACAGGTCGCGATCGTCGCCCGATTCCTCCAAGCGAGACGCAAACCCATCCCGGACATTCTGCAGATTGTAACGGGAATCCCCCTTATAGTAGCGCTCACTATGGGTGGCAAAACGCCTCATACGGTATTGCGCAGGGAGGCGGGTTTTAGCAATGCGCGCTGCTCGAATCGGGTGGAGCACGTGCTTGATGCGCATCATTGCAGATAGAGAGAGCATACGCAGCGACGGCAAACGGGATTAGCGGCGGGGTTCAGGGTTGACCGGAAGGCGATCGCCGCAGGACCATTCAGTATGTCTGCGGCGCTGCGATCGGGACCGATTCTACCTATTGGCGAATGGAAGAAACAGGGCCGCACCGTGCCATCCGCTTCGATCACTGCCGAGACCCACGGCGCGTTGCACCGCGGGGCAACAGGTGTCACGAGTCCAAGATGGGCGCGGAATTGGTGAACGATCCGGCGCAGCTTTTCTGGGGTTTCCGCAATAAATCCGCCGCACTGGCCCAGGGCGATCAAGGCCTCCATCTCCGTTTCGAGTGCGGCAATCTGGTCTTCTCGAAGTGCGATCTCCTGTTGCCGCTTCAGTGGCCAGACTGCCGGGCGATTGAACGCCGTCGAGTGCAGGTCCGCCGCAAGAAAGGAAATGGAATTGAGCCGTAGATCGTGGGCGGCTTCGACTACTTCGCGTAGGCGCGTATGGTTGGCTCTCTGCACAGTGCACCGGGCAACGATCGGCAGATCGGGGTGGAGGGCACGCACGGCCTTTACGCCCGCCGCGAGTTTGTCAAAAGCGCCATGCACACCGCGAATGAAATCGTGTAGCGGCGCCGGCCCATCCAGCGAAACGATCAAGTCATCGACGTGTGTCGCGATCCCGGCTGCATGGCGTTCCAGTAGCAGTCCCGCGGTGAGAAGCGTTACTCGAATTCTTCGTGTGCGCAGCACAGTGCACAGGCCGAAGATATCGGGGTGCATCAACGGTTCGCCGCCGGATAGCACTACCCATTTCAGCCCGTAGCCTTCGAGCGATGCCAATTGCGCTTCCAGAGTATCGCGGCTGATCGCCTCTGTTTCCGTCCGTTTCCAAATGTCACACATACGGCAGCGGCAGTTGCAGCGGCTAAATGGGTTCAGGATCAGGATGGGCAACTGATCGACCAGGCCGGTCATACATAGACTTCCTTTCCGGCAAGGGAGACAGGCCCTTCGATCGCGGCCGAAGCCTGGGAATACAGCACCGGAACGTCGGCATCCACCAGGTAGCGGCCGCGTCCTTCGACCGCTATGGGATGAATCGGCGGCGACGGTACGCGGTGGGCCAAATTTTCGGATATCAAACGAATTCTTCCAGCAACCATGACCAGGTGCGGTTCCAAGCCTTGCAATGCCTCGGCAGGTGTTTGACCTCGATCAGGCAAGGCGATCAGATCGGCCACGGAACCTTCGCGGATAACGCCGTAACGGCTTCCGAGTCTGAGAACAGCCGCCGCACGGGTAGTGACCATGTCATAGATCTCGTCAAGGGAAACGCCAGTTTCTGAGTGAGCAATGCGCGTCTCATCCGATAGGTCGCCCGCGGCTGTGAGCGGTGAATCGCTCCCGAGCGCCACGCGGATACCGGAATACAGTACGTCCGGCCTGAGCGTCCGGCCTAAGGTGAAGAGGTTGGAACTGGGGCACCAGACCAGCGCGGCCCGGCGGCGGTGCATGATGCGCAGATCGGCTGAGTCGAAACCAACGCCGTGCACAATAACCGTCCGGGCGCCGAGCACGCCTTCCTGATCCAGGCGCCGCAACTCCGTGCGGGCGTGGTCATCCACTCCCTCCGCGGCGTGTACAATGAAGGGCCATTGCGCGGGCGTACGGTCGTAGCATTCGCGCAGATCGGGGCTGAAAGCCAGGGAATGCGACCAGCCAAAGCGGCCGAGCACACGTACTGGAAAGCGATCGTCAAATACGGCGCCATCGAAAGGATTGTGATGAGCTACGAGCGTGACGCCGCAGAGTAGATTTTTCAGCCCTCCCCAGTAGAGGCGCACCCATTTGGGTACTCGCAATTGCTCTCGGACCGGAGATTCGGCCGGCCGATAGATGTCTGCGGCCCAGGCAGTCGCGTTGGGGTAGGGACCGCGGCCCAGGCGTGGAAAGAGCGCGAATTCGAGGTGATCGTGCGTGTTGATGAGGCCGGGGAGCAGCAGATAGCCCGAGAGATCGACTGTGGGGCAGTTCTCACGGGTGGAGAAAGTAATCCGGTTTCTCGTGATCGCGAGATCCATCCGCGCAGTGTCTCTGGCGTTGAGCGCCATTCTGGCTCCGCAGAGGATCATTGCCTTCTTCTCCATGCACTGATCAGTACTGCGGGAATTTGGCGCGCCTCGGCGAACAGCGATTCCCTGCTGGCCGCACGAAATACCATTCGTTCCGGCTCGCCGAATGCCGATTCGATGCGCCACGCAAGCGCGAGGCCCGCGCCGCAAGCGGCATCTTGCAATTGCGCTTCTGAGTAAGCACGATGGCGGATCTCAAAGATCTGCCCATTCGCGCGAAAGCTCCTGGTCCAGCCATGCGCTACGGCGCGCGGATGAAGATCGCTCACGATTACCATCGAGGCTACGCGAGCCAGTTCGCGAATTGCGGTTACGAGCGATGGAAAGTAGGCCAGGGCGAACGAGCAGAGGGCCAAATCGGCGACGCCATCCGCAAGCGGCAACGAGCCGGCATCGGCCACTGCGATTCTTCCCGTCAGGCTCGGTTTTGCGGCAGCCATCAGCAGCATTTCGCGGCATAGATCGAAACCAACGACCCGCGCCCCGCGAGCCGCGGCATAGGAAATCCAGCGCCCGGTACCAGCGGCTACATCCACGAAGACGCGGTTTTCGAGCGGCGCCAAGTGGTCCGCCAGCAAGCGCGTTTCGAGCGCGAGCAGCGGGTTGGGTCGAGCGTCGTAACCGGGCGCCCACAAACGATGCCCCTCTATGGTATCCACCAGCATCACAGGCTTTCCATGCGGGGCTTACGCAGAGTCATCAGCTTCTGTGCCCAGGCAACTTCGAGCGGAAAATCATAAAACCCCACCGCATAACGCCAACTGCTGATCCCCTTGAGCAGTGCCCGGCCCCAGCGTCCCAGATGCGCATCTTGCACCGTGGGCCACCGCGCGCTGATGACGATCTCAAAATCGTCGATCAGGCGCTTTACCTGACCGGGCAGCCACGGCAGTGCCGGGTCGCGGCGGATGGTGTAGTCATACCAGCGTTGGCTGGCCCATTCATCCGGCGTGCGCGGGAATTGGATCTGGCCGTCGATTCCGCCGTACATGCCGTCGGGGCTTGGCGTGGGGATGTAATGCTGCACGATGATTTCCGCTTGCGGATTCAGCCGCTTGATCTTCCGGATGAAGCGAATGGTGTCCCGGGTATCGGTTTCCGGATCGCGCGGATCGCCGAATACGAACGAAAATTCAGGGATAATGCCGAACTTCCGAATGCGCTCTGCCAGTTCCAGAGTTTGCTCCGCGGTCAGTTGTTTATTCATGTCCGCCAGCACGCGGTTATTGCTGGATTCGGCGCCGCAGAAAATCATGGTCGCCCCGGCTCGCTTCAGTGCGGCGAGGGTGGAATCCGAATAGCGCAGCAGGGTGTCGACGCGGCCCTCCGCCCACCAGCGCAGATTCAGCGGCGCCAGGAGTTCCGCCTGCTCCATAGCACGGCTCTCACTCAGGAAGAAATTGTTGTCATAAAACTGGACGGCGTCGATGCCGTAATCGCGCTGGAGGCCCTCCAGCACAGCGGCCGTGCGGGCGGGGTCTTCGGTTTTCTGCCGGCTCTCGAAGATGGGAACGACACCGCAGAACCGGCAGCGGTACGGGCACCCAATGCTCGCGTGATGGACCGCCGTGCGCCTTCCCAGGTAGGTTGGGAGGAGGTAGCGCCGGACGTCGCCGAGGCGGTGATAGGGCAAGCGAGGAAAATCATTGGGCGAGCGCAGTGGCCGCTCCGGGTTGTGCACATGCAAGCCGAATTGATCCTTGTACGATAGGCCGCGCACTGCGGCGAAACCGCGTCCAGCGCGCAGCGCCGCGAGCCATTCGAGGAACGTGTCCTCACCCTGACCGCGTATGGCGAAATCGACATACCCGGCATTGAGCGCCGTATCGGCATAGAGCGATGGAAAGTAGCCACCCCATACGATCGGAATTTTGGGGTAGCGGCCGCGAATGTGTTTCGAAAGCGGAATCGCTGTGACCATCTGCGGCCCCGGCATCACGGATACTGCGACCGCTTCCACGTGGTGGGAAGCGATCAGCCGATCGAGCGCCAGTTCGGGGTGCGGGTCCAGGTTGCCGTCTACGATGGCATAGTCGGCATTGCCTTCCAGCACCGCGCCTATGGAAAGGATAGAGAGAGGGAACCGCCGATTGTGGGGGCGGCCGGATCGGGGATGTAACAGAATGATCATCTGTCAATAAATCTCCCTGTGAGAATGAAAAATCGCGATGGAGGCCGCTGGTGCAAGATACGGGCCTTCCATGGCCGCCAGCTCCATCGCCAGCCATACCAGGGATAGCTGCAGCGCCATTCTATCCGGAGATCGCGCGCAAGCTCGGCCAGCATCGCCTCATCGAAAAATTCGATGCTGGGCACGGCGTCCGAGCGAAATCCATAGGTCCGCTCAAACCATCCATGGCGCTCGCGCAGCATGCGCTCCCCATGCTCGCGGCGCCGGTACACGGGCGAATCGAGGATTACCACCAGGCCACCGGGACGCAGGCATCGCTTGGCTTCGGCGAGCGTGCGCCGGTAGTCGGTCGAATAGTGAATGGAAGCGTTGTAAAGGATCATGTCGAAGCGCGCGCCGGCGAAAGGAAGACAGTCGAACTCCGCCTCCACAGCGGCGAATGCACACGGATAATTGCGCCGCGCGCCCAGGCCGTCTTTGTGATCGGTCACAATGTCGAGCGCCACACTGCGGTGCCCGCGCTGCGCCAGGCGGTAGGACATCCACCCATTGCCCGCGCCGAGATCCAAAATTTGGAGAGGGCGGCGCAGTTGCCTCTCGGCCTCGCTCAGAATCTTGTACTCAAAATAACGGTACGTGCGGGCCCGGATTTCCCATTGCGCGGTCAGTTTTCCGGATAGGTCGCGATAAGGCAGAGCCTGGTAATACTCCGGCTGGTCCGACCCACGCCCTTCGGCGTGGCGAATCGTGATGTACTCGGCGATGAAGCGCCGGCGCATGGCCGCTTCCATGGTTACTCCAAATTCGCCCGTCGCCTTCGGAAGATGAGCAGCCGATGATCGGCGAGCGACCGGGCCACGGGCAGTCCGCCAATCCAGCGGTCGATTTCCCCGAACACGCGGAGCACTGCCGGCGGCAGCCCGCGAACGTAAGATGGCGGCACGCAGATTCCGATTCCCGCCGTGCTGATGAGTTCGAATTCAGGGGCAAAGGTCCGCCGCAAATTTCGCACGGTGGGATAGAACACGCGCACGCCGAAGCCGGAGTGGAAATAGGAACCGGTCGAGCGGCGGAACGCCTTTCGCGCGCAGCCGCGGAGCAGATACGAGGCCGTTTCCCAAAGGCAGAATCGTCCCATGATGCAAAGCACCGCGTAGCCTCCAGGGCGCACCAGAGGAGCCATGCGGCCCACATCGGCCACGCAGTTCAGTGCGCCGAAGTTGGAGAGCACCACGTCGAACTGTTCTTCGATCCGCAAAATATTTTCGATCGCCAACACGCGTGCATCGACGCCACGCGCCTGCGCCCGTTTCACCATTTCGCTGGAGGCGTCAATGGCGGTCACGCGCATGCCCAACCGCATCAGCCACGCCGCATCTTCGCCGGTTCCGCAGCCGAGATCCAAAACTCGATCACCGGCACGGAAAATGGGGAGAATGCGACACCACACTGCGTCGCGCTGCAATCGGCCGACGGGCGCATCGGTCCAAAGCGCGTCATACTCTGGCGCGAGTTGATCGAAGGCGGCCTGGACAGCGCCAGCTTGCATTTCAGGCCTCCACCTCGGCTGCGGTTGCGGCCAGCCCCTCGCGAGCGGCCATTGCCTGTTCCGCTGTTTGGCTTCGTAGGAGGTCATCGGCGTAATGGTAATAGCGGCGGGAATGGCGGCCCCGTATGCGAATTTCCCGATCCGTCGTATGGTTCCAGGGAGTCAGGGTGACCAGCTTGCTGTTGAGCTTCTCGAAATACGGTGTGCCTTTGATAGGGTAGGACACCGTGGTAAAAAACACATCGGGGCGGCATTGTTTCACGTGTTCCGCCGTTGCTTCAATATCGCTCAGTTCCTCGCCCTCATAGCCCCACATGAAAAACATGCCGGTCTGGATTCCATTTTGCCGGCACAAATCCACGGCACGCCGCACTTGTTCGACGGTGACGCCGCGTTGCATAGCATCTAGAATCCGTTGTGAGCCGCTTTCGGAGCCGATCCAAACGCGCAGGCAGCCCATTTCCGCCAAGGTCGCGGCGACCGGCGCATTCATGCGGTCCGCGCGCGTAATGCACTCGAACGGCAATCGGATGCCGCGCTTCCGCAACTCGCCGGCATAGGATTGAATCCAGCCAGGGTGAATGGTGAACACATCATCCGCCATCCACAGCATGTCGGGATGGTATTGGCTGGCGAGCCACTCCACTTCATCGGCCACCGAAGCCGGGGAGCGGCGGCGATGCGTCATGCCATAGACGGAATGGCTGCACCAGTTGCAACGGTACGGGCAACCACGCGCAGTAATCACGGAAATCGAGCCTTGGCCATGGTGCTCGCGCCAGGTTTTCAGGTACCTAGGGATATCGATATGCGCGCGATCGGGCCACGGCTGCGCATCCAGATTGTCAATCAGGCAGGCTGGGCCCGTACGAACCACCTGGCCATTAGCTGCTCGAAACGCGAGGCCGGCAATCGATTCCGACAGCGCAAAATCGAAGTTCGAAGCGAGCAATTGCTCGAGCGCGGCCTCCCCTTCGCCGCATACGATCACATCCCCGTATGCCAGGTACTCATCGACGTAGTTAGCGGGCTCGGGTCCGCCGAAAATTACGCGCCAACCGGCCGCGCGCGCCCAGGTTGCGATCTCGATGGCGTTGCTTCTGGTCATCAGGTTGGCGTAGATGCCGATGACCGCGGGCGGTCCCTGCTCGATGATGCCGAACAGTTCCCGGCGCGAGCCAAAAGTGGAATCGTAGATCTCGACCGCAAAACCCTTGCCGCGGAGGTGCGAGGAAAGGTACAGGATGCCCAGGGGAGGGTAGGGCTTCATGATCTCCTGCTCCTTCGCATCCTCGGTGAGGAAGTAACCATGCGTGAGCAGGAGCTTCATCAGGCCACCGCCAGGTTACGATCCGCGTCCGCGCGCAGCGCCTGCACTTGTGCCCAAGCCTCGCCAATGCCCGCGCCTCCACGAACTTCTATATGCAACGCCTGGGCCAACGCCCGGTAGAACTCGCTGCTGTAGGCGCCGCGAAACATCATCGCGATATCAGCGCTATCGGACCAATTCTGTTTCGGGCCTAGCTGCGATTCGACAATGCGGTATAGTTTGGTTCCCGGGAGCGGATAGGAAACGGACACGCCGATGTCGTCGGGCGCGGCCTTCCGCACCATGGAAATGGTCTCCTCGATATCGCTCCAGTCCTCTCCTGGATATCCGAACTGCAGAAAGAAACAGGCGCGGATGCCATGCCGGGCCAGGTTCTCACGCGCCTGATAGATCTGTTCGGTGCGAATGCCCTTCTCCATCGCGTTCAGCACCCGCTGTGAGCCGGATTCGGCGCCCATCCACACTTCCTCGCATCCCGCGCGACGTAAAGCGGCAACCGTGCTGCGCGTCATGAGGTCGCACCGCGACTGCATCTTGAAAGGAATTTGCGCGCCCAACTTGACCACCGCGCTGGCAAATTCCTCGGTCCATTGCGCGGATAAGGCGAAAATGTCGTCGGCGAACCAAATGCGATCCGGACGGTACGTCTTTTTCAGATGCAGCATCTGTTCCGCGGTAGAGTGCGCCGTTTGCGCATGGTAGTGCTTGCCCCAGATTGGCCTCGCGCACCAGTTGCATTGATAAGGGCAGCCGCGGCTGGAGACGAGGTTGAACGTAAAATGCCCGTGCCGCTGGAGCCAGTGGCGCCGGTACGGCTCTATGTCGATAGCGTCCCAGGCCGGCCATGGTAACGCATCCAAATCCGCTCGGAGTTGGCGCGGGCAGTTCCTGCGGACGCTGTTTGTATCGCGCCAGGCAAGCCCGTCGATCGCCTCCCATGGCTTGTCCATCGCAAGTTCGAGAACGGTGGTTTCCGCCTCGCCCACGACCACCGACGAAAAACCGGCTTCGATGTATTGGTCAATATGATCGGACGCGTCCGAGCCATGCGCGGCCGCATCTATACCATGGCGGCGTGCTTCCGCCGCCATCCAATAAGCCAGTTCCCGATTGTGCGTCAGGCACATTTTCGAGAGGAAGTTGAAATCGTCTTCGCAAACCACCACCAGCCGCAGGCGATGCCGGCGCAGGGCTTCGCGAAAACCCTCCTGTGGCGAATCGAAGGTGGGATCGAACAGCGCTGTATCGATTCCAGCCTGGCGCAATACAGCTACCACGATCAGTGTTTCGAGCGGCGGATAGGGCTGCATCTTCTCGATCTGCTTGCGATCGGAGTAAAGGTGATTGCTGTGCGTCACCAGGACATCGGCCATCGTTTCTAACTCGCCTTCGAAAACTGGTTGCTGAGCCTTTGGCCTGTGAGCAGCGACCGCCGCACTGCAAGCCACTTGCTCGCCATCGATAATCCCAACTCAAACGGCATGCCGAAAAAGGCATTGCGCAGACGCCAATCGAGAGGCTGCCGAACCAGCGTGAGCGCTTTTCGAAGTACCGCCGAGCGCGCTCTGTGCTGGGCCTTCTTCAAGCGGCCGTCGAGCAGGAAATAGGAAATGCTACGCCGCAGCCGGACAAACGCCGGACCTTCCATCCATGGCAATCGATTCAATCCAAGGTCCACTCCGGACCATTCCTCGAGGTTCGTGGGCTCGGCCATGCCGGCGGCGCGCAGTTCATCCCAAATCGGAATTCCCGGGTAGGCCGTAAACAGGTTCGGAGAAAACGTCACGTTGTCATACCTGGACGCAATCTCTCCCATGACACGCAGAGTTTCGCGGCGGTGCCGCTCCTGTTCCCCGGGGTAGCCGAAAATAAGGTTTAGGGTGACCCGGATCCCGGCACGCTGGCATTTGCGGGCGGCTTCGGCAATATCCGCGATATGCTGGTGCCGCTTGTTCATGGCGCGCAGCACCTCCGGCGAGGCGGACTCCGTACCGAAACCGATATGGCTTACGCCGCTTTCCCCCAGCATGTTCACGTCTTCATCACTCATGCGGCACAGCAGATCGGTCGAAGCTTGAAAAGTCCAGCGGAAACGGACGCCCGACTCGCGAATGCCGTGCGCGATAGCTATGGCGCGTGACACGTCGACTAGAAAATTCGAATCCACCAGTGCTACTTCCTCGAGCCGGTAGCGTTCGACCAGTGCGGTCATTTCGCTCACCACGCGGTCTGCCGGCAACGCATTGAACCGGCGCTTGTAGAAAACCATGTCCGTGCAGTAATTGCACGCGTAGGGGCACCCTATGCTGGTGGCGTACGGTAACTTCCGAGAGCGGCCGGCACGCGCATAAGAACCGAAAACGGCCAGTTCATATGCCGGCAGAGGCAGATCGCCGATCGGCGTAGCCGGACGGTCGGGGTTACGGACGATTTTGCCGGACCGCTTGAACCAACATCCCGCCACCAGGTCGAGAGGCCTGCCGTTCTCCAGGTTGCCGATAATCTCCAGTAGCGTCCGCTCCCCTTGGTGCCGCACTACGATATCGACGTAATCCTCCCGCAGCGTTTGCTCGGAGGTCAGGCTAGGGTGCCAGCCGCCGAAAATGATCGGCACTTCCGGGCGAAGAGAGCGAACGTGGCGCGCGGCCTGGATGGCGTCGAGAATCATCGGCCCCGTCAGCAGCGATACGCCAAAGCAACGGACTCGCGGTAACTCTTCCGCGATCTGGTTCAGATAATCCGGTTCGACCGCACCATCCACAACCGTTACGCCATAACCCGCTTCGCGCAGCGAACCAGCCAGGCTAAGCAGCCCCAGCGGCGGCCCGAAGGTGGGACCAGCGTAAGGCGGAAGAAAGAGCAGAACGCCAGGCTTCAGCATGTCACGGCCTCGGCTTCCAGCCGATGCGCGTCGACTTTGGATTTAGGGGGCTCCACAAAGCGGTTTGCGAAGTTCTTCAGCCAGATCTCCAGCGGCAGGCCGTAATAGTTGTGATCGAGCCGCCAGCGCGCGGGAACGCTGATCATCTCGTGGATCGCGCGCACCCAGGCGGGTGTTCGCATCCGGCCAATCGGAATCCGGTGGAACGCCAAACGCAAATACTCGCGCATGGTTTGCACTTCCTGGTGCTTCCTGCCTTTGAGCCACGGCAGCGTCGTATAGCGCGGGAAAAAGTCCGCCCAGTCTTCCAAACTTCGCGGTACCTGAATCCCCAACTCGAACGCCTGCTGCATAACAGGCGAGCCGGGATACGGCGTGAAGATATTGGTCCAGAACTCCGCCCCTGGATAGCGGCGGCAGATGTCCATGATCAAAGCGATCGATTCGCGGCGTTCCTTTTCGCCCTCGCCCGGAAACCCGAAAATCATGTTGAACGAGGGGCGAATCCCGGCTTGCGTAAGCTTATCGGCGGCCGTATAAATGGTGTCGATCTTCTGGAACGTCTTGTTCATCAGCCGCAACACCGCGGGCGAGCCACTATCGGCGCCCTGAGAAACCTGGGAAAGCCCCGCGCGCCGTAGCAGCTTCAGTTCATCCACCGAGAAGCGGGAAACCAGGTTGGTAGAGGCTTGAATGCTCCAATCGAAACGCACGCCCCTGCGAACGATTCCCTCGGCGATTTCCAGCGCGCGATCATGATCGACCAGGAAGTTGTCGTCTACCACCCACAACAGCGAAAGCCCGTACCGCGTTACCAAATCGGAGACTTCCTCCACCACCTGACCGGCTTCGAGCGCGTTCCACTTTCTGCCGTAGACGCCATTGTTGGTGCAATAAGCGCAGTCGTAAGGACAGGCCAGACTGGAAGTGTACATCGCCCAACGGCGCCCGCAGACCCGCTCATACGCGTCGAAATCGGCCAGGTGGTAGGCTTTTGGGGGGAGTTCGCGAATTGGTTTCAACGGGCGCGGTGGATTGAAGCGTAGACGGCCATCCACCTTATATGCAGCGCCCGCGACTCCTTCGAACGATTCGCCCGCTTCAATCTTTTGCACAATCTCGAGTAGTGCGTCCTCGCCTTGACCTTTCACGATCACGTCCACAAAAGCGGCCGCAAGCGTCTGGTCGGGAAGCAGGGAAGGGTGCCAGCCGCCCAGGATCACAGGTTTCTCGGGATAAATCTCCTTCGCCACGCGTCCGATTTCGACTGTTTCCCGGATCATCGGGCCTGTGACCAGCGAGATTGCCAGGCACAAGGCATCGCGAAGCTCTTCGATCACGCGCTTACGAAAATTCGGCGTGATCGTCGAATCGATAATCGTGGCCTGATAACCGGCGCGCAACAACGGAGTGGATACCGCGAGAATACCGAGCGGAGCGGTGGCCTCCTGGCTCGAAAAGGCCGGAAAAAAGAACACGATCTTTTTCGAATGCATCAACTGCTCTCAAAGTTAGGACAATGCAAAATCGGCTGCGGAACAGGCCGTCACGCGTTCTGTCTGCGTCCAGGCTCTGTCTTACTTATTTGGCCTCTACATACACACCCGAACTGGTCGCGTGGCGCTGCCGCCCGCAAAGCCGGCCGTTGACATGGATCCATTCGCTGGAACCCGTGCTGGCCGCGGCTTTACTGATCGCCCTCGCACCGGTTCTGCTTATCATCGCAGCGGTGATAGCGGTGTTGGCGCGCCGGTCACCTCTGGTGTGGCACGCGCGTGTGGGCTGGTACGGCGCCTCGCTTCCGATCCTGAAGTTTCGAACCATGTGGCCACGAGAGCGCCCCCGTTCGTCCCTGTTCACTGTCGAGCAAGTGAAAGACTATGTTCCCCAGTGGAAAACCGAACCGGACCCGCGCGTGACCAGCCGCTTCGCCCGGTGGTGCCGCCGGCATTCGCTGGATGAACTCCCGCAGCTTTATCACGTGGTGCGCGGCGAGATGTCGTTCATCGGGCCGCGCCCCATCACGCGCGCGGAACTGGATGAGTATTACGGGGCCAGCGCGGACGAGGTGTTGTCGCTGCGGCCCGGCCTGGCGGGCCTGTGGCAGGTGTGCGGCCGTAATCACCTGACGTATGCGAAGCGGCGCAGGCTCGATCTGTTTCTCGTACGCCGCATGTCGGCCGGACTCTATTTCCGCATTCTCTGGCGGGCTGCCTGGAAGGTGATCAGTGGGAGCGGCGCTTACTAGATCGAGCACGGCGCCTCTCGCTGCTGCGGCCCTGTCGCAAAACTCGATCGGGATCAATTTACCCTTCTGCCTGACCTTCCTCGCTGCCGCCTCCATTCTTTTTTCCATCGCCGTCTCGCAGATTGCCATGGCATTGGCGCTGGTAGCCCTGCTCCTCTCGCGCGAGCGGCTGTGTCTGCCGCCGTTGAAAGCTCCGTTCGTAGCGATCTTCGTGACAATCCTGGTGCCACTGATGCTTTCAGGCGATCCTGTCCATGGGCTACCACAGGTCCGCAAGCTATACGTGTTTACAATTCTGGTACTCATCGTCAACACATTCCGCAGTTTCGAGCAGATTCGCGCGTTGCTTCTGACTTGGGCGGCCATCGCCAGCGCTTCTGCCCTAAGCGGCGTTGCCCAATACCTTGCCCGGCGCCAAGCAGGGTTTCTCGAGCATGCCGACAAGCTCGAACACGCCAGCTACTACGACTATTTCCTCGATAATCGTATCCATGGTTTGGCCGGACACTGGATGACCTTCGGCGGCCTCCAGATGATCGTGCTGGTCTGGCTTGCGTCGGCGGCTCTGTTTGCCCCAACCCGCCGCACCCGGGTTCTAGCGGCGCTATTCCTTCCCCTCATTGGCGTCTCGCTGGTACTGGGGCTTACTCGCGGCGTGTTTTTGTTCGGTGCGCCAGCCGGCCTATTCTATCTGCTGTGGCGCAAGCAGCGGATGGCCGTGCTGTTACTGCCGGTAGCCGCCGCGTTGCTCTGTCTTGCCGCGCCTTTTCAGGTGCGGGACCGCTTTCTTTCGGTGATCCGGCCCCACGCGGACTTCGATTCCAATGCCCGCCGCATGGTCATGCTGCGCACCGGCTGGCAAATGGTGAATGCGCACCCCTGGTTCGGACTTGGGCCGGAGCAGATCGCCGTTCAGTTTGACCGCTACGTGCCGCGCGATATCCCGCGCCCATTGCCCAAAGGCTGGTACGGCCACCTGCACAACATCTATTTGCAATATGCGGCCGAGCGGGGGATTCCGGGCCTGCTAGCAGTTCTTTGGTTTGTAATCAAGCCGCTGGCCGATTTTTCTCGTGCGCTGAGGTCACATCGTGCGCTTCCCCAAATCACGTTTGTGCTGCATGCAGCCACCGCGGTAACGCTCGCTGTACTGGCGGAGGGCCTCGTGGAGCATAACCTCGGGGATAGCGAGGTCTTGACCATATATCTCACGTCGATCGGTTTGGGCTATGCGGCGCTCCGCTGTTGCAGGGAAGCCATGCCATGCGTGTAGCAATTGTTCACTATTGGCTGCTGGGCGCGCGCGGCGGCGAACGCGTCGTTGAGGCGATTTGCCGTCTGTTCCCACAGGCGGACATCTTCACCCTGTTCTATGAACCGGACCTCATTCGTTCCCGAAAAGTCTATGCGTCATTTCTAAACCCGCTGCGAAAGTTCCACCGGGGCCTGCTGCCGCTGATGCCCTTAGCGCTCGAGTCCTTCGACCTGCGCGACTACGATCTGGTGATCAGCAGCGAATCCGGACCTGCCAAAGGGGTGCTCACACCATCTGCTGCGCGGCACATTTGTTATTGCCACACGCCCATGCGTTATCTGTGGGAACTGTACCCGGCTTACCGGAACGAGTTCACCAGTGGCCCTCTTAGCCGCGCGTTGCTGCCGGTATTTGCGCATTATCTTCGCACATGGGACGTGGCGACGTCGTATCGCGTGGATTCTTTTCTGGCCAATAGCCGCAACGTGCGCCGCCGCATTTGGAAAACCTATCGCCGCCGCAGTACTGTCTGTTACCCGCCCGTCGCGGTCGAAAGCTTTTACTCGAAAACTTCTATGGATTACTTCCTGATTGTTTCCGAGTTAGTTGCCTACAAACGGCTCGACTATGCGGTGCGCCTTTGTGCCGAGAAGGGCTACGCACTGAAGGTTGTCGGAGACGGCCCGGCGTACCGCTTATTGAAACGGCTTGCCGGGCATACCGTGGAGTTTTGCGGCCGTGTATCCGATTCTGACCTGCGGTCGCTCTACGCCAGCGCAGCCGCGTTTCTCATGCCGGGCGAAGAGGATTTCGGAATCGGCATGGTGGAAGCATTAGCTAGCGGGAAACCGGTGATCGCTTTAGGCCGGGGCGGAGCGCGCGAGATTGTAACCGAAGGCTGCGGCATTCTCTTTCCCCAACCGACGCAGGAGTGCCTCGGCGATGCAATGCGCCGCTTTGAGCACTTTCGTGACCAGTTCGATCCGTCACACCTCCAGCAACGCGCGGCGGAATTCTCCGAAGATCGCTTTCGAACTCTTTTTTTGCAAGCTGTTTTCAGACAGAAAGCACTTTCTAACGTGTGTCTGGAAGCGGCGCCGGTCCCCTCGATATGATCTCGGGCACAAAAATTTTACATCGGTGCAACAACTTCCCTTAGATGCGGAGATTACCATCCGCTCATGGGAACAGGATCTCTACAGTTCTTTAGCGGAGTGAGCACTAACGTAACTGAGCTTACCGATGAGGAATTGATTGATACTTTGCGAGGTGTTGCCGACCGCGCTTGGGCCGATCATCTTTTCACGGAGGTGTTTCACCGCTATGAACGGCGCGTGCGGGTGTGGTGTGAGCGCTTTACCGGTGACCGGGATCTTGCCCTGGATTTAGCTCAGGAGGTTTTCTTGAAAGCATACCGCCACCTCGGCAGTTTTCGCTGTGATTCAAGATTTTCCACCTGGCTTTTTGCCATCGCGCAGAATCATTGCCGTAATTCCAATACCCGCCGCCGCTTGGTAGTTCTGGAAATTGATGAAGCCATGGCCGAGCAACTGCCGGATGTGCGTGCGTTGGACCCATACGAAGCCCTCGAGCGAGATCAGTTGTGCCGCCTGATGTGGGATCTCATATCCGCCACCCTGGACCCGATTGAGGTCCGGGTGATGACGCTGCATTATGGACAAGAGGTACCGCTGGCAACCATTACCCGCCGGCTGTCGCTTTCCAATCGTAGTGGCGCGAAAGCTTATATCGTAAGCGCGCGGCGTAAGTTGAGCGGCGCTCTGCACCAACGGGCAGAGAAAGTGTGATGATCCCCGCCATAGACATCGTCCTTTCCCCTCTGGACGATGCCGACCCGCTCCGCTGTCGCGCTCCGCTGCCACTCGTCGCAATGTGCCATCCGATCGGGTTTTCGCTAGAGATCGCCACCAATGCCCCGGAAGTGCTGGCCGTGGCCGGCGAGCTTTGGGCCGGTTACCCCCGGTTATCAAACTCCAAGCCAGTACGGTTCCACGTAGCCGTCGAAGATGCGCAGATCTCCCGACGCGCGAGTGACACCGCTCAGGGGCAACCAGTTGTCCGTGGGCGGGAGCACCTGGTATCCGTGATCGAGTCGCCTCGCAATTTCGCGGTGGCCGATCTATCCCGTGGCTTCGCTTATGCGTCCTTGACGCACGATTTGGCCGCTGATCAGAACCGCTTCCGCTATTATTTCCTTGAGCCGTTGGTCCATTTGATGATCGACTCACTCCACACAACACCGCTGCACGCCTCGTGCGTGGCGCTTCCACATGCCGGCAATGCCAATAAGGCACGCGCCGCCGTGCTGTGTGGACCATCCGGCGCCGGCAAGACTTCACTCGCCTACGCCTGCGCGCGGCGTGGCTGGACGTACCTCTCGGGCGATGCTACTCACCTGCTGCGGCGCGGCAACGGTCACACCGTCGCGGGCCGTCCTCATCACATCCGGTTCCGCGTCTCGGCGCGCCGTCTGTTTCCTGAGTTGAACGCTTTTCCTCCGATGCTTCGCCCTAACGGCAAGTGCGGCTTCGAAGTGGATACAGGCCGGCTGGGCATTCCCACGGCATACCGGGCCCAAGCCCGCGCCGTGGTTTTTCTTCATCGGCATAGCGATTCCTCTCCCGCCGAAATTCACTCATTCCCGCGGGAGAAGGCGCAGCATATTCTGCAACAGGTGGTCTGCTATGGCGAGGATGACACCCGCAGGCAGCAGATCGCCGCGCTGGATCGTTTTCTCGATTTGCCGCTGTTTGCCTTGCACTATCGCGATTTGGACGAAGCCGAGCGCGCGCTCAGGCAGTTGCTGATATGAATCGCGGCTTTCGGCTTGCGCCCATTCTGGATGCCCTCCGTTTCCACGATGCCCACCCGGAAAAGCTGACGGCCATCGCGCCGGAGCACTGGAAGGCGCTGCTGTCAAGGACGGATCACGCCCGCCTCACGTTGCCGCTGGGAATTCGATGCCGCGAGTGGTTGCCGATACTGGTTCGCGACCGCATCGATCGGGACCTCTCCCGGAACGCCGAGCGGCATCAAAGGCTACGAACCGAGTACGGCCGGATAGCAGCCCTTTTTGTGCAACGCGGCATTGAGTTTCTCGTATTGAAGGGTGCGGCACACTGGCCGTATTTTTGCGATCACCCGCACCACCGCCCCCAATATGATTTCGACCTGTGGTGCGCTCCGGCCAGTCTCGAAGCGGCACAGGCTGCCGCGGCGGAACTGGGGTTCGAGGCCGTCGAAGGGCGCCGTGACGGTCCTACGGACCATCTACCTACGATGATCCGGCGGACGGGCTGGCGGTGGCGGTCCGACTACTTCGATCCCGAAATGCCCCCCTCACTCGAAATTCACTTTCGACTTTGGAATCCGGTGACCGAGTGCATCGAGGTAAAGGGCCTCGAGGATTTTTTGACCCGCCGCTCAGTGCAAGAGGTGGCCGGTGTGCATATTCCAGCGCTCAGCCTGCCGGATACCCTCTCCTACGCTACCCTGCACACGCTGCGTCATTTGCTGCGGGGTGACTTGTGCCCCTACCACGTCTACGAAATAGCGCATTTCCTGGAACGGAGCCATCAGGACACAGAGTTTTGGAATAGCTGGCGCGCCTTCACTTCTCACTCGCTTCGTTCTGTGGCCACACTCGCCTTCCGCCTGGCACATGCATGGTTCCGTTGCAGACTGCCTCCGGCCGCAGAAGCCGCGCTGGCTCCGCCCTTGGAAAACTGGCTGGATCGATTCGCGCTTTCGCCTCTGCGCGACTCGCCCAATAAAGACGAACTTTGGCTGCACCTTGCGCTCGTTCCGGATTGGCGTGCCCGCCGCGGTATTTTATTACGGCGTCTGCTACCGCGGCCGGCGAACGTATCACTTGCCCCCCATGTGCCCTCAAAAACGCTGCTTTGGAAAGTACGGCAGCGTTTATACCAAGCGCGATTTACCGCCATCCGCGCCGTGTATCACCTTCGCGCGCTGTTTGGCTCTGCGCTGCGTGCGGCTTCTTCCAGAGCCTCGCAGATCTCACGCTGATACCGTTCCAGCCGAAAGTGCTCGTGCCATGATTGCCGGGCATTGCGCGCCAGCTCGTTCCTTCGCCCCGGATCACGCAGCAACGCCGTGATCGAGTCGGCCAACGAGCCCGGCGTGGGAGCATCCGTCAAAATCCCCGTCTTACCGTGTTCGATTAACTCGGGAATGCCTCCCGAACGGTACGCTATGATCGGCTTGCCAGCCGAAAGCGCTTCGAGAACCACCCGTGGTGCGGCATCATGCTGCATAGAAGGCACGGCAACAATGTCCAGTTCGCCTAACGCCTGGGCTGGGTCGTCCACCCAGCCTCGGAACTCCACCGGCGCCCCCTTCGCCTCCTCGCGCACCCTGCGCTCATAGTCTGAAGAAGCAAACCGCGAGGCGCCGAAAATCAGGAAACACGCATTCCGGCACCGCCGCGCAGCCTCGACAAAGTGAAGCTGGCCCTTTTCGGGCGCAATCCTGCCGATCACGCCGACGCGCGGTCTCACATTCAGCGAAGCCCCATTCAGCGGCGCGCCAGGGGAGCCGAGGTCGGCAACGCCCGAGTAGATCACCTGGATACTGGCCGGAGCAGCTAATTGTTGCAAACTTCTAGCGACGTACTGCGAAGCCGCAATGACCCGGGCTTTGGTGCGTCCGAACGCCCACCTCGCTAAACCGCGCGCGTACCATTTCCCGAGAAGGCTATGTGAATAGAAGATGATTGGGCGCTCGATGGCAACCACGGCCGGCAGCACCCTCGGGCCATTCACCAGAGCCAACTCGATGGGGCTTTCGCGAACCATGGTTGCAATGGCTGCCGCCGCCCGCTGCATGTCGAACGCGTAGCGGAATATGTCCGCTGCTGTTTTATGGCCATTCCGATATCGCGTCACCGGCCGGGGAACGAATGTCTCTACGCGCCAGCCGCGCCGCTGCATTTCCGGCAACAGACTCCGCATGCAGATTTGCGCCCCGCCGGCTTCACTGAATTGATCGACCACCAGAAGGTTCATGCGCCCTCCCCGCGTTCGCGCGCGGCAGCCCCTAGCACCCAGAAGTAAACCGGCAAAACGCGCCAGTAGGTGATCAGGTCGCCCGAGAACATTTGCACCATCTGCCCGGTCCAGAAGCAGAAGATCCATGTTCCGAAAAATGCCGCATGGCCGCGTGTAGAACGCGCCGCACGCCACGCAGTTTTCAGAATCGCGCCATTCAGGAATAGAAACGCAGCCAGCCCGGCCACGCCGGTTTCCACCAGCAGGCTGAGGTAGGTGTTGTCCGCGATGATCGGCTGCCCGGCAAATTGGGTATAGGGCAAGGTTTTGTAGCCAATGCCGAACAAGCCATGCCATGGCTCGTGCGTGAGGAACTCAATCAGAGCGTTCCAACTGGTAAGGCGGCCGGACAGCACTCCGTTGGGCAGCGTTCCGATGTACTCGAATGATTCGAGCCTCGCCAGATAACTATCGGAGATCCTGGGGAACGCCGCATGCAAGGTGAATGCTGCCGCCGTAATGGAAACCGCCAAAATGGCTAACGCTTTTCGAATGCCCGCCCGGCGCACTACTGCAAAAGCCGCCATCCCCGCCACCACATTGAGGATGGATGCGCGTGAATAGCTGAACGCCAGTGTGATTGAGAAAAGAACGCCTCCGAGAACAAGCATCGGACGAGCGCATATGGTTTGGCCGCGCGGCTGGAACATCGCCACCATCACCATCAGCAAAAAAAACGCGCATAGATTGCCCAGTGTGCTGGCATCGTAGAATACGCCCTGGGCGCGGCGCAGGACCGCATCCGTCAACCACACGAATTGCGGCCCGTAACCGGAGGGCGCCGGAAATTGGAAGTGAAAATCCACGCACGCGAATAGCGCGGTCGCAATGCCGAGCCAGAACAAAAAGCGCGCCTTGCTCAACAGGTCGCCTCCACCGGCTGCGGGACCGCTCCATGTATAAGCCAGCACGTACACCGCTTGCGCGAATAGCATGACCCGCAACAGCGTCCCGGCTGCGATTTCCATCCCGGAGTACAACGCGGCGACCGCCGTGCTCTCGGCAAGTACGGCCAGGAAAATCAGCAACGCCAGAGGAAGATGGCCGGACACGCGTCGCCACGCGGTCCATCCGAGAGCACCTGCGAGCAGCCCCATTCCGGCGAATACTGGGGCGATGTGTAAACTCGTGCCCGGAATCGGCGGCGCAAGTAGCAGAGCGGCGAAGAACAAAAGCAGCCACCGGCTGGGGGATTGGAGCGCCCAAACCGCGCTTGCCAGCAAAAGCGCCGCTGAAACCAGGACCACGCCTGCTGAGGTTGTCCAGCTTACAGCCGCAGCCGCCGCCCACATGCCAATTACCCATGGCGCGAGCATGCGCCAGTTTGGCAGCCGCAGTACGCCGGCGCTCATCGTTCCCAGGAACTCGAATAAGCCGCAGCCTGGCCTTCAAGTCGGCTCTGTTCCAAGCCGAATCGAAGAGCCGATACGCCCACCGCCCCCACCAGCGATAGCACCAGCGCGGCCAGCACATTCAGCGGCAGGTTCGGTGAGCTGGGCCGGTTCGGCACGATGCCCGGATCGATTACCTCCAAACGCTCCCCGCGAAACACGGCCGACGCGCGAATGTCGTTCAGCTTGTTTTTGGCCGCTTCGTATTCCGTGCGTGCCGCGGCCAGTTCGGCGTCCAGACCTTCGCGTTGGCTCTTACGTTGTTCCAGAAGCATGCTCTCGCGCTCGATCGACCGGGTCGCCTCCGCCTCGCTGCGCTTTAATTCGTCCACGCGTGCTTTAATGGCCTTCACCTCAATGCGCGCGGAGTCTCCCTCCGGGTCCGGGGCGTCCTGGCGCGCAGTGTATTCGGCAAGCTGAGCCTCCGCATCCGCCAGGTCGCGGCGAATCCGCAGTTGTACTTCCCCAGCGCTGGCCACATCATCCTCCAGCGCCTGCACCGGCTGGCTGGCGGTAAACGCTTCGCGAGCCGCGCGGGCGCGCTGGAAACGCGTTTCCGCAGCGGCCAGAATGTCTCGTGATTCCCGTGTTACATCGTCTTCTGAGGAGCTATCTACCGATCTGCTCAGGGCCACGGTGCGATCGGCGAGATAGTGAGCCAGAGCTTGGGCCAGGCGTGGATCCTCGAGCGTGACGCCGATTTCCAGAACCGTCGTATTGGCCGGCTTGGAGACATGCAATATGGCACGCTTCAAAGATTCCACGCTTTTCCCCGCGTTTGCTTCCGGAATTTGCAGATGCCGCAGAGCCTCGAGGAACAAGCTGTCGTTGGATGCGATTCGCTCGAAAGTTTTTAAAGAATCCAAATAGACGGTGCTTAGGGCCGTGGAAGCGCGCGGATCGTTACCGGCAGGTGGCTCGATGAGCACGGTGGCAGTCGTGGTGTAGCGCTTCGGCAACAACAAACTGATGCCACCGGCGCCCGCCACAGCTATACCACAGGTCAAGGCAATCCAGCGCGCCTGCTTGCGAAGGTAGGTTTCGAATCCAATGAGATCGAAGTCGCGATCCGCAGCCACACTACTTGGACCAGTCCAAGTGGCCTTCGGGAACACGAGGGCAACGGCCGCTGGTATCGCCGCTTGCTTTCTTTTCTCCGTTTCGCTCGGCGAGAGAGGTATCCGGAGTGCCAGCCGGCGTTCACGCGCGGAACCGGGTTGAGTTTCTCGGAAACTGGAGTTGACCGATTGCTTTGTAGCAACTTCTTCAATAACTGCTGAATCCCGCTTTCTGCAGTCCGCGCTTCGCCTCCGGGCTCTTCATGAACGTCTCCCACACAAATCCGCTGCGCAGGTTCTCCGCCATCAGCAGAGTAATACCGGTATCGATCCCGACCACATCTGTGTCGTACCAGTTCTTCAGCGGATTAAACGCGTTCACGAATCCATAGCGGCAGCAGGCGCGATTACCATAGTGGTCCTTGATGTGTTTGAGTACCTGCAGACAGGGCTGCGGCAAGAACGGCAGCGATCCTGCGGCGGCGCTCGGCACCACGGTTCCATCAATCGGACCGATTGCCGGCGGGCCGCCCCAAACCACATAGCCGTACGGTGAGTCCGAGGCCGAAATGCCCCACAGATCCGCGCTATAGTCCGCAAACTGCCGGCCGAGTTCGATACAAAAACAGCGGTGCACCTGCGTCGCAATCGTCGAATTCTTGAAGTAATCGGCGTAGCGGTCCCGCTTGCCGCGGAAATCGAACCAGGCCTGAGAATACTGGTGAATAAACAGCGGCGCGTAGGAGCCGATATAGCGCAGCCCCTCATACTCGAAAATGCTCCGTTTCCACGCGTTCCACGCATCTGGCGGCAGCGGATGGCTCACCGATCCAAGGCCCAGCAGGTAAATCATCATGTGCTCGCTGTAATAGTCCCACCGGTACGGCAGAAAGCCGAACTCGGGGGTCCAGCCATGGGGCAGCAGCGTTGTGTCTTCCGAGAGCCACGTCCAGTCGATCCGGTTGAAAATATACGATGCCAGGCGGCTCACTTCGAGCGAACGGAGGTGTTCGCGGCAGCTTAGAATACCGCACAGCAGAATGGCGGTATCGACGGACGAGGCTTCCGAATCCCAGATCCGCTCGCCCGTATTGATATTGGCAAAATGGAAGAAGAAGCCGCGGTGATTGGGCATCTTCTCCCATAAAAAGTGCAAAGCCTTCAGGGCGCGGTCCCTAGCGTCGGCATATGAGATCCAGCCCCGCTGATGCCCTATGCACAGGGCAGTCAGGCCGAATCCCGTTGAGGCGATGCTGGCCACAATCGTCTTGTCAGTACCGCGGACATTACAACGGTCCTTCACCAGCCCGGTCTGCGGATGAGCCTGTTCCACGAAGAAGAGAAAATTCTCCTTCTCCAGTTCATCCAGGAAAGCCGAATCCTGATCGGATAAGGTTGGAATCCCGCCGTTCCCATCCTGCGCTTCGACCGATGGCAGGCTGCACAGTGGGAGCAGGAGTTTGAGTGCTGTACGGCGTGGTAACGTAGGAAAACTCACTCCAAAACGCACTGCAACCAAGCAGCCGAACCAGCCTTGTTGGGATCATAAAGGTTGTGGAAGCGAGCGTCCGCGTACGCAAAACGGGCATTTGGGTGGCTATTTTGGCCGTCCTCACAACGGCCGGCGGGCTGATATTTGTTACCGCAAACCGCGTCGGATTAGTGCGATCCCTCACGGGCGTGGTGCTCATCCAAAATGCCGATCCGGCCAAGCAGGCGCCGGTTGCCAATGTGAAAGTTACACTGTCCGCCCGCACCGGTTCGGCCGAGGCAATCACAGACGTTTCCGGCCTTTTTCACATCACTCTGCGGGAAGGGGTATGGCGCGGCGAGACCATCAAGCTATCGTTCGAGCGCGATGGTTACCTTCCAGTCCGGCAAACACAGCGGGCCTACAATAGTCAGCTCGATGTCGTCCGCCTGTCACCCCAGACAGCCCTGGTTACCCCAGTCAGTGCTCAGCCGGAAGCGGCGCTGTCCGACATTCGTGTGCGTTATCTCGCCAAGGGCGCCACCACCACGGAAGTTGGCAGTCTGGTGCGCACTTTCCAGGTAGTGAACCGCGGCGACGTACCCTGCGACGGTCAGTTGCCCTGTTCGCCCGATGGTAAATGGAAGGCCGCTATGGGTGGTCTGAAAGTGGACGCGGGAGAGAACCAGGAGTTCCGCAACACCCGTGTATCCTGCATTGCCGGCCCCTGCCCCTTCACCCACATCGACACCGATGGTTTCTCTCAGGGCGGAAGAATCATTAATGTGTCCGTACGCGACTGGTCCGACACCACGACCTTTCTGGTGGAAGCGGAAGTTATGCGGACCGTAGCCAGCGACGTCATCCGCCAGGCCTACCCCGCCATCTTCGGACGGATCATCAGCTTTACGCTCCCCGCTGGCGCGCAAGGCCCCAGTTTCGAAGCCGAACTGAACGGCCAGGAAATCACCTTCCCGCTCGGCCCGGACCTGCTGCTCTCCTGGGCCAACTGCACTCTCAAAATCGAATCGGACCAAACCAAACTCTATAGCTGCGAACTCAAATCAGGATTTCGAGTGGGCTCCTGATGGTTGCGCCGCGTGGGTTAGACACCCTCTCCCAGATAAATATCGTGCAGCCGCAAGAGGCCAAGCGTGCGGCCCGCCGCATCGACTATCGGTAGCACGGAGATCTGTCTGGGGCGGCGCTCCATAATCTCCAGCGCTTCCGCGAGCGCGGCATCCGGGCCAATCGAGACCGGCGACCGCGTCATCACATCTTCTGCCCGTAGTTGGCGAATATCGTCGTGGGCCGTCAGCACGCGGCGCAAGTCGCCATCCGTGATCAGTCCGGCAAGGACGCCATCCGGAGCCACGATACAAGCGGCTCCCCAAGGCCGGTCAGTCATCGCGATGATCACTTGCTTGAGCGCGGCCTCCGGAGCTAACACGGCGATGGCCCCGCACGGATGCATCACCTGCCGCACATGCAGCCGCAGGTTCCGCCCAAGCTGCCCGCCGGGATGAAAGCGCCCAAATTCCTGGGCAGTGAAATTGCGGGCGCACATCAGCGCCACCGCCAGGGCATCCCCGATCGCCGACGCGGTAATTGCACTGGCGGTGGGCGTCAGATTATGTGGGTCCGCTTCGCGTTCCACAGAAGCGTCCAGCAGGATATCGAGCTGCGCAGCCAGCGGCGATCGCACCCGCCCCAGAATGCCGATTAGCGGCGAGTGGAAATCGCGCAGCAGCGGGACCAGTGCCAGCAACTCGGGGGAAGTGCCCGCGCGCGAAATGAGCACCGTGGGGTCGCCAGGCGTATAAATACCCAAATCGCCATGCACCGCTTCCGCCGGATGGAGAAAAACCGACGCCGTACCGGTGCTACACAGTGTCGCGACCAGCTTGCGCGCGATGTGGCCGGATTTGCCGATGCCGGTCACCACGACTTTGCCCGAATGGCCGCCGCAATGACCAATGATCAGATCGACCGCACGAATCAACTCGCCGTCGAGACGGCAAGCCGCCGCTGCCAGAGACTCGGCTTCAATTTGGATGGCGGTGCGCGCGGCTTCGAGCCACTGCTCTTTCATGCCCGACCTTCCATAATCGCACGAGCCTATACAATAAATTAATGGCGTACTGTACGAATTGCGGCGCCAGCGTGGAAGGCGCCTACTGTTCGCAATGCGGCAAGCCCGCTGTGGAGGCTACTTCCGTGCCAGCGGCTCCCCCGCCGCGGCGCAAAACCAGTGTTCTGGTCTGGGTCCTGGTGGTGGTTCTCGGGCTGGCGCTGGTCGCCGGTCTGGCCGCGGTCGCCGGAAGCTACTGGATCGTGCACAAAGCCCGCGAAGCCGGCGTCGATCCCGAATTGTTCCGTGACAACCCCGGCCTTGCGATCGCTAAGCTGATTGCCGCCACGCGACCCGATACTGAAATTGTCAATACCGACACTCAGGACGGAACCGTAACCCTTCGCGACCGTAAGACGGGCCAGGAAATGACCTTCACGTTTGACCAGATCAAAAAGGGCGATTTCCGCTTTGAAGCTGAAGATAACGGCAAACACACTGCGGTCGAGTTCGGCGGCGATCCGGACCGTGTGCCCGCGGACGTGCCGGTTTATCCAGGCGCCCAGGTGCGCGCCACCTTCCAGGTGGATGGCGATGGCGGCAAGGGACTGGGCGCTTATGAATACGAATTCAGCACGCCCGACACACCCTCCAAGGTCTTGGACTACTATCACCGCCGCCTCGAAGACTACGGTATGAAACTGGTCCTGAATACCCACACCACCGATGGCGGAATGCTCGTGGGTGAAGACGACGCCAACAACCGGACGCTCCGCGTAATCGTCAGCCGCGACGACAAGGGCACCACGATCAACCTGACAGCGCGGGTGAAGAAATAGGATCTTCCGATCCGGCGCAGTTACTCGGCGCGCAGTGCTTCAACTGGATCAATGTCCATCGCCCGGCGGGCGGGAAGATAGCTGGCCACGACGGCAGCGGCGATCAGCAGCGCCGAAACTGCCGTGTAGGTCAACGGGTCGAGCGCTTTGACGCCAAACAACAGAGACGACATCAGCCGTGTGAGCCCGGCAGCGGCCACCAGCCCCAGTGCGGCCCCGGCCGCAGCCAGCAGCAGTCCTTGCCGCACAAACGCTCGCAGCAATAATGACTGTGGAGCGCCCAGCGCCATACGGATGCCGATTTCGCGAGTCCTCTGGGAAACGGCGTAAGCGATCACGCCGTAAATGCCTACGATGCCGAGCACCAGGGCCATCCCTCCGGCAAGGGCGAGCATTACGAGAGTAAATGAGGTCCGTGCCATGGACCTGTCGTAAAGTTCCTCGAGCGTGCTGACGAGGAACACGGGCTGCCTTCCATTCACCGACCAGATGGCTTGCCGCGCTTCTTTCAGCAAGCCTTCCGTTCCCGTCCGGTTGGAGCGGATCGCGAACATGCCTCTGCCAACCACGAATTCATGGTCGAAGACCAGGTATCGGTCCATCAGCGCCGGCAAGTATGCGAACGAGGGCGCCTCGACCTGCATGCCGTTGTCGTAAACGTTTTCGACTACGCCCACAACTTCGCGCCAGGGAGCGATGGAGCCTTCCCGAACCCGTTTGCCCAGAGCGGCGCGCGGGCTGCCCCACCACTCCCGCGCCAGATTCTCCGAAATGATGGCCACGTGGCGTTTTTCATAGAGGTCGGTCCAGGTGAAATCGCGACCCGCGATCATGCGCGTTCCGAACGTCCTGAAGAATCCCGGGGCAATCAAGCGATATCGCCGGGGAGGAACCTGGCCGGATTGGAAAGTCTTGTCTTCTGCATAGAGAGGGTTAAAAGGACTGAACCCTTCCAAAGGCGCGGCGTCCGCAAACCCGACCGACCTGACGCCGGGAATGGCCGCGAGTTTATCCAGAATCTCGTTGTACAGACGCATCACGCGCTCGGGTTCTTTCGCAATTGATCCCGCGATGCCGGCGTGCAATATCTGGATCTCTTCCGGGTGGGTGAATCCTGGCCGGACGTTGCGCAACTGCTGAAACGTGCGAATCATCAAGCCCGAGCTGATCAACAGCACAAGCGCGAGCGCCACCTGTACGACCACCAGGGTGTTGCGCGCGCGGTGATGCGCGCGGCCCTGGCTGAACGTGCGGCCGGCACCACGCAGCGCAGTCGCAACGTGAGGCCCCGCGTATTTCAAAACCGGTATGACGCCGAATAGCACGCCGGAGAACAAAGATACACCAAGCGCAAATGCCAGCACGAGCGGATCGATTCCGATTTCGCCCAGCCGCGGCAGGGTGGCCGGACCCTTTGCGGCCAGGACGCGCAGCGCCGTATAGGCAAGGCCGAGACCCAGAGCGCCGCCGAGCACTCCCAACGTCGTGCTTTCGAGCAGCATTTCCCGGGCGATTCTGCGCCAGCCGGCGCCCAGCGCGGCCCGGATCGCGAGTTCCTGCTGACGGCCCTCGACGCGCACAAGCAACAAATTCGCCACGTTCGCGCAGGCGATCAAGAGAACGAGCCCCAGAGTCCCCATGACAACCCAAAGCGCCGTGCCGATGTCGCCAACGATTTCTTGCTGGAAAGGCTGGATCCTGGGTCCCAGGTGAAGGTTCAAAAATATCGCGCGGTCGAAGCCCGGCGGTGCGGGCCAGGCATTCAACCAGATGCCTAACATACGGCGCAGATCTGTGTTCGCCTGTGCGATGGTAGCGCCAGGTTTGAGCCGCGCAATGCCATGGTAGCTGAAATCGCCCAAAGAGACGGCGCTTCGTTCGAATCGTTCCGGAAGAATCAGCTCGGGGGCGTTCTGGAACCGGAATTCCCGCGGCATTACGCCGATTACCGTGTGTGGGCTTGAATTGATCGTCAGCGTGCGCCCGATGACGGATTGGTCGCCCCCGAAGCGCCGCTGCCAGTAGCCGTAGGTGAGCAAGACGGTTTCAGCCGAGCCTGGCGTGTCGTCGGTTGGTGTAAACCAGCGGCCCAGGAGAGGTTTCACGCCCAGGGCATCCAGTACGCCGTAGGTGACGAAAAGCGCCTTAGGCAACTCCGGCTCGGCAATTCCGGTTACGGTGGCACCGGCGGAGTTCCACAAGCCGAATTGCTGGAAGACCCGGTTCTCGTCGCGATACGTAAAATACATGGACGGAGTGCACTCCGCGAGAGGACCGAGGCCTGTCAGTCCCGGCGACGTGTGCCAAACACCGACCAGGGCTTCTGCGTGCGGATACGGCAGTGGCCTGATCAATATGCTCTCGATCACGCCAAAGATAGCGGTGTTCGCGCCGATCCCGAGTGCGAGCGTCAGCAATACGACGCTGGTGAACATCGGGGCCCGTCCCAGCCGCCGGAAAACGTGTTTCAGGGGCATCATGTGAGTAAGACGACGTGCCTCCCGCAAAGGTCCCCAAAATCCGGTTATGATACGGCGATTGCCCGCGGGCCGAGCCGCGCCTACTCCATCCGCAGCGCCTCGACGGGATCAATGGCCATTGCCCGGCGCGCCGGAAAATAACTAGCCAGCACGGCCGCGGCGATGAGCAGCACCGAAACCGCCACGTACGTCAACGGATCAAGAGCTTTAACGCCAAACAACAGAGACGACATCAGCCGTGTGAGTCCGGCGGCCGCCACCAGCCCCAGAACGGCCCCAATCCCAGCCAGCAGCAGTCCTTGCCGCACGAACACTCGCAATAATATTGCCTGCGGAGCGCCCAGCGCCACGCCCAGCGCCACGCGGATGCCAATTTCGCGGGTCCTCTGGGAGACCGCGTACGCGATCACTCCGTAAATTCCTACGATACCGAGCACGAGAGCCATCCCTCCGGCAAGGGCCAGTATCACGAGGGTAAATGAGGTCCGCGCCATGGATTGGTCGTAGAGTTGCTTGAGGGTTGTGACGAGGAACACAGGCTGCCTACCGTTCACGGACCAGATGACTTGGCGCGCCTCCGTCAGAAGGCTCGCCGTTGCTGCGCGGTTGGAGCGGACGGCGAACGTGCCAACAGCAACCGCGAATCCGTGTTCGCTGTCCCAATATTGGCCCATCAGGGTCGGGAAATATACGAACGAAGGCGGCTTCACCTGCATGCCATCGTCATAAACATCTTGGACGACACCTACAATTTCGCGCCACGGGAACTTGGGGGTTTCGCGAACCCGCTTGCCCAGAGCGGCGCGCGGATCGCCCCACCACTCTCGCGCCAGATTCTCCGAAACGAGGGCTACGTCCCGTTTGTCATAGAGGTCGGTCCAGGTAAAATCGCGTCCCGCGACGATGCGCGTTCCCAGCGTCTTGAAGAATCCCGGTGCGGTCAAGCGGATTCGGCGGATCGGAGGGACCTCGCCTTCCGCGAACTTTCTGTCCTCGGTATAGAGCACGTCATTGGAACTCAAGAACGGTTCGAGCGGTGCGGTGCTCCCAAACCCAACCGAAGTGACGCCTGGAATGGCCGCTAGTTTATCTAGAATCTCGTTCTGCATGCGCATCACCCGCTCGGGATCCTTTGTAAGGGACTCGGGAACCCTGGTGTGCAATATCAGGATCTCTTCCGGGTGGGTGAATCCCGGCTGCACACTACGCAACTGCTGAAACGTGCGAATCATCAGGCCGGAGCTGATCAAAAGCACGAGCGCAAGCGCCACCTGCACCACGACCAGAGTGTTGCGTGCGCGGTGACGCTCGCGGCCCTGACTGAACGTGCGGCCGACGCCTCGCAATGCGTTCGAGATATGAGGCCCCGCGTATTTCAGGACCGGTATGACGCCGAACAGCGCGCCCGAGAGCAAAGAAACACTCAAGGCGAATGTCAACACGAGTGGATCGATTCCGATTTCGCCCAGCCGCGGCAGCGTGTCCGGTCCCTTCGCGACCAGGACCCGCAGCGCCGCATAGGCAAGACCCAGGCCCAATGCGCCGCCAAGCACTCCCAGCGTCATGCTTTCGACAAGCATTTCCCGCGCGATTCGGCCCCAGCCGGCGCCCAGGGCGGCTCTGATTGCGAGCTCCTGCTGACGGCCCTCGGTGCGCACGAGTAACAAATTGGCGACGTTCGCGCAGGCGATGAAAAGAACCAACCCCAAAGTCCCCATCACGATCCAAAGCGCCGTGCCGATGTCGCCTACGACTTCCTGTTTCATTGGCTGGATCTTGGGCCCCAGGTGAACGTTCTGAAATATCGCACGGTCGAATCCCGGTGGCGGGGGCCACGCGTTCAACCAGATGCCTATCATGCGGCGGAGATCCGTATTGGCCTGCGCGAAAGTGACGCCGGGCTTGAGCCGCGCGATACCCTGGTAGCTGAAATTTCCCAGATAGACCTTGTTGCGGTCGAACCGCTGCGGAAGAATCAGCTCGGGATCATTTTGGAAACGGAATTCTCGCGGCATTACGCCAATCACCGTATGCGGCTTCGCATCGATCGTCAATGTGCGGCCGACGACGGATTTGTCGCCCCCAAAGCGGCGCTGCCAGTAGCCATAGGTGAGCATGACGGTATCAGCCGAGCCCGGCGTGTCGTCCGCCTGCGAAAACCAGCGGCCCAAGAGAGGCTTCACGCCCACGGCGTCTAGGACGCCATACGTAACGAAGAGCGCCCGAGGAAGTTCAGGCTCGGCAATCCCGGTGACACTGGCCCCGGAGGAATTCCACAAGCCGAACTGCTGAAAGCTCCGGTTCTCTTCGCGATACGTGAAATACATGGACGGAGAACAGGCGAGAGTGCCGCGGAGGGCAGGTACCCCGGGCGCAGTGTGCCAGACGCCTACCAGAGCCTCTGCGTGCGGATAGGGCAGCGGCCGGATCAATATACTGTCGCTCACACCGAAAATGGCCGTGTTCGCGCCGATGCCGAGGGCGAGCGTCAGCAGTACAACGCCGGTGAACATCGGGGCCCGTCCGAGCCGCCGGAAAGCGTGTTTCAGGGGCATCATGTGAGTAAAGACGACGTGCTTTCTTCAGAGTTCCCAAAATCCGGTGAACTCTCCGGTCCCGAGGCGTGTCGTTACTCTTTGCCTGTACCTTCCGTCGGCGCCACGCCGGGACGCGGCGTGGCCGGCGTCGGTGTCAGGCCGAGGTTCACTTGCGCGCCCAGGCGGATCAGCGCCGTTTCGCTGGGCGCCTGGAAGAAGGTGAAACCCGGCCGGTCCTTCCATGCCTGGGGACCTCCCAGCTTGATGCCGTGCGCGAGCGTCACGTCGTGAATCCGTTTGACCATGGCTTCATACTCCGGGTCGCCCTGCTTGTGTCCGGAGAAGTTGCCCAAGTCCGTGCTCGCGGCGAAGATCATGTCGATGCCGGGAACGGAAGCGATTTTCTCCGCGTTTTCCACGCCGATGGGCGTTTCGATCATGATGCCCACGAACATGTTCTCGTTGGCCGTCTGGCGGTAGTCGCTGCCCCAGAGTTGCCCATATTGGCCGCTGCCCTGGCTGCGCCGTCCCTGGGGCGGATAGCGCGACCATTTCACCGCGTTCTCCGCCTTCTCGACCGTATCGACAGTGGGCACAATGACGCCGATGGCGCCGATATCCGTGGCCTTCTGGATGTCGCTCTCGGTAGCATCGGGGACCCGGACAAACGGCATGGCGGAAGAGCCGCGGCAGGCGTAGATCATGTGCGCGATATCTTCAAACGTCATGGGACTGTGCTGCATCTCGATCCACATGAAGTCGTAGCCGGAGTTGGCCATGGCGCAGTAGATATTCGGATCGGGCGACATGACGGTAGCGCCGAATATCTTTTTGCCCGCCAGCAGCTTTTGCTTGGCGGTGTTGTACATCTTGTGCCCGGCGGCAGGCGCCTGGCCCTGCTGGGCAATCAGCATGCAGGCGCCGCACAAGGCTGCAATGGCTGCGCCGAAAAAAACCGGTTGGCGGGTCATGGAGACCTCCCTGCGGCTAATTCTAGTTGCAGTGGCCCCGGAAGTAAACGGCCGGCAACGCCAAGCCGCGCGGCCCCATGAAGTCCAGTTAGATCAAGTGGCCCGGCCAACATCGGGCCAAGAGCGAAAATGGCCGCTCACCACTATGGCTACCAAATCGTTTGTACCTGCGAGGCCTGAATCTTTGCATCGCGGCTGATCAGTGATGCCCCCAACGCGACCGCAGTAGCAGCGACGATCCGGTCCGGTAGGTCTGGGACCTCCTTCCGGTCCACACCTTTGAGAGCGTCCGCTACTGTACGGTCGAGTGCCACCAGCGAACACGGTCTCTCGGGATCATCTAATGCGAGAATAAGCCGTTCCCGCGTGGCCGCCGGCAAACGACCTTTCTCGATGAGGTACGTCAACTCGACGAGGCAAATCGATGGAACGTAAATGACGTCTCCACTAGCAATTGTAGACCTGAGTACATCGCGCGCTTTTAAAGAAAGGCTGGAGTCGCGCGATAGGAACCATACAATTGCGTGAGTATCGACAACGACATCGGCCATCAGATGTCTTCCCTAGGGAAGTTCTTCCACATCTCACGTCGGTTTTCGTCGATTTCTTCTGCGGAAAGTGAGATGCCCAAGTCAGCCCACAAGCCTTCGATGCTTTTAAACGGCGGCTTCTTTGTGGCTTCGGCGCGCAGGCGTCTGGCATGGTCGTAGATCTCCCGCTGCTTTTCGGGCGGGAGCGCCTGAAGCTCTTTGAGGATGGCCTGTTCCAGAGACATGTTGGAACCTCGACTCCATTATCCGTCTTCGAGCTACGCCAATGCTGAACAGCGAGATCGCTCCGAAGCAGTCCTCAAACCGCGCAAGAGGGGCATTACTCCCCTTATTGCGCGGATCAGTTCGAGAGCTAACCGACATCCGCGCGCTTAAAGCGCGAGGTTAACCAGCTTTTAATCGTTTCCTTCTGCGACTACTTGCCGACCAGATGTTTCAGGTCGCGGTTGTTCTCCTGGCAGATGTATTCGAACAGCTCCTGGCCAGGCGCCCAGGTAGCGGTAGTGACTACGGTCCAGGGCTTGGTGTAATAATCCGGGTCTTCGATGGTTGCCGCATCCTGCAAGGTGTTGGAATCGGGACGCGTGAACCGCTCGATCACGTGCAACTTTTCGCCGTGCGGGTGGCCTGCGGCGTCCAGCCAAGTGCGGTCGTTGAAGCCCACGGTATCGACCACCAGCGTGTCGCCTTCCCAGTGGCCGATCGCATCGCCCAGATAGGTCGGATTGGGATCTTTAGGGTGCTGCCGTCCATCCATCCAGATGAGCCGCCAGATGTGCGCGCCGCCTTCAAAAATAAACAGGATGCGGTCGGCCATCTGGTAAATCTGAGTGGGGTAGGGCGTGTACATCATGCGGGGCACGCCCGGCGGCAGGCAGAAGCCCTCGGGATCGTCTTTGGAATGAGTTTCGGTGCGCTCATCGAAGATCTTCTTGGCATCGGCTGTGAACGGCACTTCCACCACGCCACCGTCCGGCGTCTTCCCCTGCTTCTGCATGTCGATAATATAGGGGACCTGCCACATACCTTTGCCGCCCAAATCCGGCTTGCCGGAATTGACGCCCAGCAGCGGGTTTTCCGGCAGGCGCGGTGTGGGACCGGCGGGAGGCCGATTGCCCCTGCCGCCCCGCCCTCGGCCGCGGCCGAATCCCTGGCGCCCACCGGTTGGGGCGGCTCCGGCGGCTGGCTGGGCCGGTGTTTGCTCCTGGGCGATCAGCGGCGCCACCGAAGCAATCGCCAGTGCGGCACTCGCCGCCAACATAGTAACGTTCGCGAAACTCTTCAACTTCCTACCTCCTCGGTTCCTCCAGCCCACACCTGGCACCGTCACTGAGCGACGACTCAGTCGCGGCGCCACATGGCAATCAGGCAGCAGGCAAATCCTATTGTACAGATTTCGATTTTGAATCGGGCCGGACTGAGATCCTCCGCAAACCCGGAAGCCGTGTCGAAACTGCCTTGTTTTGGCGCTTTGGCGCTCTGCCGGGTTACAGGACTGGCCCTTTAGAGCCGCCCCTAGAGCAGATGGCTACGTCCTCCTCCGCCGGGTTCACGTGGCCGCAGTCACTGTTTTCTGAACCTCCCGCAGCTCAGGGAAGAGCCACGTCCAGATGGCCACCACCATGATGGTTCCGATACCGCCCAGCACCACCGCGGGAACGGTTCCGAACCATTGAGCGGTGAGTCCGGATTCGAGCTGGCCGATTTCGTTGGAGGCGCCGATGAATACCGCGTTTACCGCGCTCACGCGGCCGCGCATGTGATCGGGCGTGGAAAGCTGCACCATAGTCGAGCGCACCATCACGCTTACCATGTCGCACGCGCCACTGAGGGCCAATGCCGCCAGCGAGAGCGCCAGATTGTGCGACATTCCAAAGACCACCGTGAACACGCCGAATCCGAACACGCACCAGAGCATGACAGCGCCTTGCCGTTTGCCGAGCGGGCGGTGGGCGAGCGCCAGAGCGGTGAGGATGGATCCCAGTCCGGGGGCGCTGCGCAGCAAGCCAAGCCCCGTGGCTCCTACGTGCAGAATATCGCTCGCGTACACCGGTAGAAGGGCGACCGCGCCGCCCAATAACACCGCGAACAGGTCCAGCGAAAGCGCGCCCAGAATGAATTTTTGCCGCCAGATGTAGTGCAGCCCTTCGAATACCATCGCGCTCGAACGAGCGCCGATACGGGCCGGGCGGGCCGCCGGCTTCAACTTAATGCGCGAATAGAACAGCAGCGCTGCGAGATAAAAAATCGCCGCAAGGCCATAAACCGGCAGCGGGTTGCCCGCCAGACCGTAAATGAAGCCGCCGAAAATGGGCCCCATGATGGTCGCGGTCCGAAACCATGAGGACCCCCACGCTACCGCCTGCGGAAAATGCTCCTCAGCCACCAGAGTCGGCAGCAGCGCCTGGTTGGCCGGCATGTTGAATGCCCGCGCCGTTCCGTTGAGCAGCAAAGTCGCGTAGATAGGCCAGGGGGATGCCAAACCATGAACGGTGAATCCGAAGAGCAGCGCGGAAACCACTGCAAACGCGCCCATGGAAATCTGTAATATCCGCTGGCGCGGTATGCGATCGGCCACATTGCCTGTTATGGGGAACAGTAGAATTCCTGGCAAAAACTGCGCCAGGCCCACCAAGCCGAGGTCCAGCGGCCGGTGCGTTAGCCCGAACACCTGCCAGCCCACCGCGACCGCCTGCATTTCCGATCCCAGCACGGAAAGCACGCGCGCGCTCGAATGATAGAGAAAATTCGGGTACCGGAACACTACCCTGGCGTCGGAAGGCTTTCCCATTCGGGCTTAAACAGCCAGTGTCCCATAACGGCGCAACCCGCCACGAAACCACCGTGCGCTACAATTCCTGGTTGCGCCCGCCATCCGCTTTGCCTCCCCCGCGAGTGTTGCTGTTTGCGGTGCTTCTCGGGCCGGCTTTTCCTGCCGCTGCGCAGGATGATGTGACCACCAGGAGTGCGTCCAGCGCATACAATGGCGCATACATCACCGGCCCCGCCAACAACCCGCTGAGCTTTCTGAACGGATATGCCTACCGGACCTTCGCATCCATATCGCCCTACCTGGTCCCCGATTTTGCGCCGGCGCGCCTCCTTAACGAGCAGCTCCCCGGCTGGATCAGCTTCGGCCTGGAGGAGCGGCTGCGCTGGGAGTCCTACTACAACGGCAGCTTCAAGCTCCACAACGGCGATTCCTATTTCGTGAACCGGTTCCGGTTCCAGATGAACCTGCGTTTCGGAAGCTGGCTCAGAATCGTGTCACAGGTGCAGGACGCGCGGCCGATTTTGCAAAAGCCTCCTTATGGTCCGCCGAACGAGGTGCGGTGGGATTTGAAACTCGCGTATGCGCAGTTTGGCGATCCCGAGAAAAGCTGGATCAGTGTGCGGGTAGGCCGCCAGTTGATCAACTACAACAACACCATCATTGCGGATTCGGAGTGGCGCAACCAGGGCCGGTCGTACGATGCGGCTGTCACCAATCTGCACTACGATCGCTATCGTTTAGGAATCTTCGCAGCATCCGCGGTGGTTCCGGAGATTTCCGGCATCACGCACCATCAGGAAGGCAACAATGTGTATGGCATGTATGGCGCTATCGAACGCCTGCTGCCCAATTCGCGCTTTGAGCCGTTCGTGCTCTGGCGCGTAGAGCCGGGCGTTCCGATCGAAACGACGGCCAGGGCAAAGACCGGAAAGCAGGACGAGCAGGCTTACGGGCTCCGCTTCAAAGGCATCGCGGTAGGGTCGCTGGACTATTCTTATGAAGCCATTCTTGAGCGCGGCTCCGATGGCCCTAATCCGATCCGCGCCTGGGCACAGATGTTCGGCGTCGCATACCGGTTCGACAGCCTCTATTTCAAGCCCCGCATTTTCGCGCAATACGATTACGCTTCGGGAGACCGCAATCCCACTGACGGGATCCACGGAACGTTCGACACCATGTATCCTACTGCCCACGATCGCTTCGGTGTCACCGACCAGTTTGGCTGGCAAAACATCGTGGCCGAAAGAGGGGGATTGACCCTGGAACCGCGCCGCCGCTGGACTCTCACCGCGCAGTATCTCGATTTCTGGCTGGCCAGCGCCACCGACGCGCTTTACAACACCTCGGGCGGCGTGATCGTGCGCGATCCCACAGGAAGATCGGGCACCCACATTGGCGACGAATTCGACGCCTACACATGGTTTGAACTGAATCGCCATTTGAACCTGGGAGTCGGTGTAGGGCATCTGATGGGCGGCGCGTTCCTTGCCAAAACCACGACAGGGCCGAACTACACCTACCCGTACTTCGCCATCAACTTCAAAGACAACGGCAGCCGGAACGGGAACTAAGAAGCGCCACACGCTATAATCCAGTTTCGGAACTGAAAACTGACAACTGAAAACTGAAAACTTCTTTATGCCCCCCGCCCAGCGGGACCTTCTTAAGTCCCCCGTCAAGCGGGTCGAGGGCCGTAGCGTCCTTGAGATCCGCGCGGTGATTGAGAGTTTCCTCGCAAATTGCCGCCAACCTGCTCTTCTGGAACCGGGCGAAGACCTGTTTCCGCTCGAGGCCGGCAACTTTACGCTGGAGTTTCGCGGGTCGCGCCTCACGATCGAGGCATGGGATCGGATGCGCAACCTTTCGCGCCGTGTTATGGCTATCAAACAGGAATCCGTCGCCCGCCTCGAACTGGTAGTCGAGCGTTTTGGCCGCCGCGAAGGACAGCTTTTTTTGCTCGACCTCACGCGCCGCGCGGGCATGGAAGCCAGTCGGCGGAGCGCCCGGCTGGTATTTCGCGAGCGCTTTGGCATGTTCCTGCGCCGCCAGTTTCCGCAGTGGAAACTGGTGGAACTGAGCGCCGAGGCCAATCTGGAGTTCAGTCTCTCGCCCGCTTTTCCGCGCGCCTTTCTGCGTCACGGCCAGCACGGGTGGGCGGCTATTGCATGCCCGCCGGAGGGCGATGCCGGGGCCGCGCTTTCTTTCGGCCTGATCTGGCTCGCATATCTGCGCGCGCGGGAACGGCGCACCGCCGTAGGTGGTCTGGCGGTTTATGTTCCCGGCGGTAGCGAGCAGACGGTTGCCTTGCGGCTGCTGTGTCTCAACCCCGCTGCCGCGCAATTCGAGCTGTTCTGCTATTCACCCGAAGACTACGTGGGGCGGGTGGATCCGCGCGATCACGGCAACCTTGACACGCGCCTGGAGCCTTGCCGCCCGCAAAGTCTCGAGAGCGCCCCCGCCGCGCACTGGCAGCGCATTCTGTCCCTTCCCGGCGTGGACCTGGTCTCGGGCCACAATGGCCGCACCAGCCTGCGTGTACGTGGACTGGAGTTCGCCGAACTCGCCGGCAGCCACCTGCTGTTCGGCCTCTCCGAACGCCGGCCGGCGGACGAACAGCGCGTGTCCGAAGTGGAAACTGTAGTGGCGCATCTCGATCACGCTCGCTCCCCCGAAGCTGCAGACCGGGAGCATCCGCTATACCGCCGGAACCCCGAAGCCTGGCTCGAATCGCAAGTGCGGCGCGAACTCGCGGTGGTTGACCCCACACTGCTCCCCGATTCCGTTTATGGCCAAGTGCCCGCGTTTGCCGGTGGCGAGCGGGGAATCCTCGATTTGCTGGCGGTTGACCGCTCCGGGCGTCTCACCATCCTGGAGCTGAAAGCCACCGCCGATCTGCATCTGCCACTGCAAGCGCTCGATTACTGGATTCGCGTGAAATGGCACCTCGATCGCGGCGAGTTCTCCGCCCACGGCTATTTCCCCGGTATCGCACTCCGGCCGGAACCGCCGCGCCTCTTGCTGGTTTCGCCTTCGCTCGAATTTCATCCCACCACTGAGGCAATTTTGGGTTTTTATGCACCCGCGATCGAAGTGGAGCGCGTGGGGCTCGGAGTAGAATGGCGGAGGGGCTTGCAAGTCATGTTCCGGCTGGCCGGCGCTGCGCGGCCCCGCTAATCTTATGCTGAAAACCGCCAGGCAGGTGCGAGCCGCCCTTTCGCTGCTCAACCCCGAAGAAGTTCGCGGCCGCGCTACGCGACCCATCGCTGTGGGACTGGTCGCCACTAGTGATTCCGGATACCGCGAGCTCGAAAACTTTCTCATTCCGGAGGCGGTGGCGCCCCACACCCGGGCGTCATCCCTGGCAACCGTGCATCGCGCCGGCGACCGCGACGCGGCCCCCCAAGTCGACCTCGTATTGTATGAGGCCGGTTTGCCCTGTCCGGCGGGAGCTTTTCCGCATCGGCCCGATGACCCGGCGGCTACCGTTGCCGAAATCCTCGGGGTTCATGAGGAATTGTCCCTAGCCCTGGCGCGCCGTTTTCCCGTGTTTCGCAAAACAGTGGTAGAGCGCATTGTGCAGACCGTTTCGCGCGAAAATGGACTGTTCGCTGTTGCCACCGCCCTGCCCAACGTGGTCCCCAGCCTGTTCGAGCTGCCGTGGGCATTCAGTGAGTTTGCCTCCGATACGGCCTTCCTCACGGTCAACCAGATCCGCATGGCCTTCCTCATTGCCGCGGCTTCCGGCAACGAGGTAGGCTTCTCCAAACAAAAACTGCAGATTGCGTCAATCGTGGCGAGCGCCTTCGGGTGGCGAGCCATCGCCCGCGAACTGGCCGGCAAAATCCCTTTGGGGGCCGGCCTGATTCCCAAAGGCGCCATCGCCTACACCGGAACCTTCGTAGTGGGCCAAGGCTTGGCGCGCTACCACAATGGAATGAAATGACGGAGCAGGGCTTTTTGCCCTATCGCGCCGCCGGTAGAGGAATGACCGTTACCTTGTTGGCCTCGATCGTTACCTTCTGATTAATATCACCGAATTTTGGTGACACAACGTGCAAATCGTACGTGCCGGGGTTCAGCAGAAGGCCACCACCGGCATTGTTCAGTTCATCCACGTAGCCGTAGAATCGGTTGTTGAGGTACACCGCGCCCACATCGCCCGCCGCTACCGAAATAAAAGACTCGGCTTCGCCCCCGCCCAGCCGCAGGCGGCCGAAAGGTGGTTTGGCCGGCTCGAGCATTTTCATCGTGTATTTCACCTTGGTCGTCTTTTTTGCCTGAACGTTCACTTTCACCGTGTAGTCGTCGTATCGCGGATCTTTGAACGTAACCTCCACTTCACCCGCCGGCGCCTGATACTTTTCCGAAAGAGTAAACCGGTGAGCCGGTCCGGCATATTGCCCGTTGATGAATACGCCCGCATCGGAAGGCGCTCCATAGGCCTTTACGTAGCCCATGTCCTGCGCTTCCGCCGCGCCCATCAATAGCAACGAGGCAAACGCGTAACCTCCTAACCGTATTGCCGTAAAGCGTAATCCGTGAAGCAATTCAATCCTCCTCTGTTATATCGTATACCAATAGGGCCGGGGAGCGGCCAGGGCGTACACTTACTGAATGGGCGATCAAGATTCGCCTGCTGCCAACTCTCCCGCTGGTAAAAGAATATTGAATTCGCTGCCGTGTCCCGGGCTGCTGGTCACCGAAATGGCTCCCCGCTGGCTGCGGACAATACCTGCTACCGCGGCTAATCCCAGGCCGCGGCCCATAAACTTAGTGCTGAAAAAAGGATCGTAAATTCGGGACCGCGTAGCCTCGTCCATACCGCACCCCGTGTCCGAAACCGAGATGCGCACATAGCGGCCCGGTTCCAGGCCTTCCCAGTCGCGTGTGTGCTGAACGTCCGCACGGCTGATCTGGCAGGCTTCGCAGCGCACCGTGATGACGCCTCTGGAGTCACCGATCGCCTCCGCCGCATTCCAAATCAGGTTCGTGAAAATCTGTTGCATGTGTCCCCGGTCCGCGGCGATCACGCAACCCGGCTCGCAAGCCAGCTCCAGCGAGATCTTCTTGGAAAGCGAAGGCTGCAAGAAATCGGCAAGCTCGCGGAATAGGGATGCGGGATCGAGGGTTTCCACTTGAAAAGCGCCCTTGCCGCAGTAAGCCAGCAACTGCCGGGTCAGGTACGCGGCTTGCTGGCCCGCTTCGAGCACTCGTTCCATCATCTGGCGCGCGGGGTGATCCGGTGGAAGCATGCCACGGCTCAGACCCGCATTGCCGATCACCCCGACCAGCAGATTATTAAACTGGTGCGCGATGCCCGCCGCCAGCAAGCTCACGCTTTCCAGTTTCTGCGTCTCGAGGACCTGTTTTTCCAGCTTCTTTCGCTGGGTCAAGTCCAGTACAAAACACAGGTCCCGGTATGGTTTCTTCTGCAAGAGCGTAGCCCCGAGCAGCACAGGGATGCGGCTTCCGTCCTTGCGCAGGTACTCTTTCTCGAAGGGTCCCGCGAACGTTTTGGTCTTGATATCGTGAACGGCCTCGCCGGACAGAGCACGGTAATCAGGCGCAGTCATTTCCACCCAATTGAGACGCCCGGCCTCCAGATCCTCGCGTTTGTAGCCCACCATTTCGAGGAACAGATCGTTGGCTTCCAGAATGGTCTCTTCATCGCCGGTTATGATGCCGATAATGCGGGAATCGTAGAGCCGCCGAAATCGCTGTTCGGATTCGCGCCGGGCCCGCTCCGTCTTTTTGCGCGCGGCCACCTGCGCCGTGATATCCGAAAGAACCACGACCACTGCGATCACGGGACTCGATGCAGGGTCGAGAGGCGCTCCCGAGGAGCGCATCAGCAGGAGCTTACCGTTGGGGCGGCAGAGTTTCAAAATCGAGAGATCGCGCCGGCCGGCGAAACAGTTTGCCAGCCGCTCCTTGGCTTCGGGCCGATTTTCCGCTGTGATGAATTCGAAAGCCGACCTCCCGCTTAATTCCGCCGTCGTCATCCCCAGAAAAAAGGCCAGCCGCTGGTTGGCGAAAAGGATTTGGCCCTCGCGGTCGAGCAAACACACTCCCTCGCTGACACTCTCAATCAGCCGGCGATGCAGGTCGGCAAACAGCATGCCCCTCCTGGGCTCTATCGTACACTGCCCGATCGTGTTCGCGATCCTACAGTCCCGTTCATCAAAAGAGCGCAACCAGCAGCACCACGCATTCCGCAATCTCTATGGCTGCGCCTAGCGTATCGCCCGTGATGCCGCCGATCTTGCGCTGGCAGTACGCACCGAACAAGGTCATCGCTACGGCTAACGCTGCCCAGCATGCGAAACTATGCGCTACGCCGATCAGCGCCCCGATGGGCGCCGCAATCGCGGCAGCAGCCAGCGTCGCCCAGATCAGTTCCCTAGTGCCCACGAAGGAGGCCACCGCTTTGCCCGGACGCGCATACTCGAGGAAGCTGGCCAGAGGCGCTACCGTCCACCGCCCCAACGCCGGCGCCAGCACCAGATAGGGAAGGGCCGCATGCTTGGCGATGAGCGCAGACAACGCGGTGACTTTCCATGCGACCAGCAGCACCAGCGCCGTAGCGCCATAACTGCCGATACTTGGGTCCCGCATGATGCGCAGAATGCCGTCCCGCGTTTTGCCGCCCCCGAAGCCATCCGCTGTATCCGCCAGGCCATCCATGTGCAGAGCGCCGGTAAGCAGCGCCTCGGTGATCACTACCAGCACCGCAACCGCTGCCGGGGGCAGGCGAAGCATGCCCAGCCAAGCCACGCCCGCATAGATACAACCGATGAGCGCACCCACCAGCGGAAACCAGTACGCCGCTTTTCCCGCCGTTTCCGCGTCCGCGGCTGCGCGAACCGGAATGCGCGTCAGCAGCCCGATAGCGCACACCAGCTTCTTCATTTCTGTCCGGATACGCCGGCGGAGGCGAACGTGGCCATTCCCGTAAACGCTTCTGCGGCGGCTTGGATGATCTTCATTGCCAAAGCCGCGCCGGTTCCTTCCCCCAGCCGCATTTGGAGATCCAGCAATGGCTCGAGACCGATCCACTCGAGCAGCCGGCGGTGGCCCGGCTCCGGCGAAAGGTGCCCAGCGAACAGATAATCCTTCACGCGCGGCTCAATCCCCACAGCCAAGGCAGCGGCCGCCGTTGCAATAAAACCATCCGTTACCACCGGACTCCGCGAAGACGCCGCGCCCAAACAGAACCCGCACATAGCGGCAATCTCCAGCCCGCCCACACGCGCCAGAATTTCCAATGGACTCGCGAGCGCCCCGCCATGCAATGCGAGCGCGCGCTCCACTGCTGAGATTTTCCGCGACAGGCAGGCCTCGTCCGCGCCCGTGCCGCGGCCCACGGCCTCGCTCGGCGCGCAGCCGGTGAGCGCGGCTGTAATGGCAGCGGCGGCAGTTGTGTTGCCGATCCCCATCTCGCCAAAACCCAGCAAATCGCAGCCTTCCCCCACCGCTTGTTGCGCCATCCCGGTTCCAACAGCCATCGCGGCTTCCGCTTCGGCGCGCGACATGGCGGCCTCCGAGCAGAAGTTTCGTGTGCCGCAGGCAATGCGCCGGGAAATCAGCCCGTCCGCTTCGCCTATCTCGCCGGCAAGCGGGGATGCCACTCCCACATCCACCACTTGCAGCTCGATGCCACACGCCCGAGCCAGGCAATTAATGGCTGCGCCGCCGCGCAAGAAATTCAACACCATTTGCGCGGTGACCTCCTGCGGATAGGGGCTCACCCCTTCGGCACATACTCCATGATCGCCAGCGAACAGCACAATCCGCGGCCACGCCAACCGGAAGGAAAGGCTCTCAAAAATCGCCGCGCAGCGATTGGCGATCTCCTCCAGGCGCCCGAGGCTTCGAGGAGGCTTGGTCAACTCCAATTGCCGCGCTTCCGCCAGCCGCACCCAGTCAGGATTCATAGCTCATCTGCAGTTCCGGATCGGCCTTCTCCTTGGGACGCAACGTGGCCTCCACCTCGCAGTCCACCACGTGCGCCAGAATGGCATGCAACTGGCGGATCCCTTCCGTAAGCGCCGCCGGCCCGGGTTGCAGGATGTATGTGGATTTGACTTCGTATACGTGCCGGATCTCCGCCCACCCTTCGCGCGACCGGATCGCCTCTTTGTTCACCTTCCTGCCGCACCAGGAAGCGATCACCACTTCCGGGCCGCGCGCGCGAACAGCTTGCGGTTCGAGAATGCGGTGTTTGGCGCCCTGGCAGGTGCGCAGCTCGGGAAATAGCGGCGTGCCACCGGCGATTTCCAGCAGCTCGTCCACCCAGCGAATGCCGCTGATCAACGGATCGTTCCACTCCTCGAAGAACACTCGCGGCCGGCGCGGGAAACGGCTTGCAGAGGCTTGAATCGCTTCCAGTCCCCCGCGCAGTTCGCTGATCAAGGACAAGCCCCGCTCTTCCGCGCCCACAATTCGGGCCACCGCGAGAATGGTATCCAGGATCTCTTCGACTGAACGTTGGTTGAACACCAGCACAGTGAGGCCGCGCGCAATCAGCTCGCGCGCAATTTCGGCCTGCAGATCCGAAAACCCGATCACCAGGTCGGGCCGCAGCGCCAGAATCTGGCCGAATTTCGCCGACGTGAATGCCGAGACCTTCGGTTTCTGCTGCCGCGCTTCGGGGGGCCGCGCGGTAAAACCCGAAATACCCGCGATCCGCTCCTGCTCCCCTAACAGGTACAAGGTTTCCGTGGTCTCCTCAGTCAGGCAAACGATCCTGCGCGGAAATTGAGCGGCGGCCATATGTCCAAGGATCGCGCGTGATGTGCCATCCGTACAACGGATTAATTCCCCGATGGCCTTTCGAGGTGGTCGATAACCAGCACTTCCACTGGCCCTTTTGCCGCATCGAGTTGCAATCCGAGCTACTCTTTTAACGCGGTAAATAGCGAAGGCGCCGTTTCATCTCCCGCCGCCGCATTCTCACCTCCACCCCGTCCAGTGTCCGCCGTAATCCATCCATGCGAGACCGCGGAAAGCCGCAGAACATCATTGCGGACGCACCCGGTGTAGGGGGCGGCGGCGGAGAATCCAAGGAATAGGGGACACAGCGGCCTGCCTCCGACTGCTTCAACTTCATACCCCCCTTCGCGACTCTGAGTTCATACACCGAAAGCTGTCTCGTCTCGCGATGGAGGGCCAATTGAAAACGATCTGTCAGAAGCGCCTGCAACATTGGCCCTTCCATCTCGCGCACCGGCACGTTGCCATCCGCTTTGGCCTGGATATCATAGTGTTCGGAACTGGTCCAGGATGGCTCTCCCATTACGCGGTAGGCCGGCACACCGTAAGCGAGCAGGATCAGGGCCTGCATCGCAAAGTTCTGCATCAACAGTCTGCCCGGAACGGCTTGAACCAACGCCCGCTCGGCGCCGCTAACGTTAGGTTTGATGGATGCGACTTCGAACGCCGGCCGCAAGTTTGGCGATTGCGTTTGGCCAAGGCAAACGCGGGCCATGCAGAACATAACCAGCAGACTTCGCCTGATCGTTGCTCTAATCAAGCGGCCCCACGCCCGCATCGCGCGCGATTCGGTTGGCAAGGCCCGTCTTGAGGTCCCGGTTCCCGTGTACGGGAATTGCGATGATCTTGCGCTCGCCGGGTTTCGAATAGATATGATGGCTGCCCTGAACTCTCTGCAGCACCCAACCTTTGTCCTCCACGATCCGGCACATTTCGCGCCCGCTGACCGCCCTCACACGGGAACTTCCACGATCCGGACGTTTGGCTCGGGGCGCCGGCCCTGTTCTTTCATGACTTCCAGTACACCCGCAATCGCTTCGCGAATATTCTGTTTCAATTCATCGATGGTTTCACCTTGCGAGTAACAGCCGGGAAGAGCGGGAACCTCCGCCCAGAAACCGCCCTCGGGATCTTCGTGAATCACAACTGCGAAGCTTTCCATGCCCCGCCCCTAGTGGATCGTCCGCGTCTTGCGGTTCATGTAATCCATCAGCAGGTACTGGCCCAGCGTGAAGGGCGTTGTGAAGTAGGCCTTGCCGCGGCAGATCTCGGTCACTTTCTGCACGAAATTCACCAGCCCGTAGTCGCTCGCCAGCATAAACGTATTGATGAGAATGCCCTGCTTCTTGCAGCGGTTCACTTCTTCGAGCGTGCGGCTGATCACCAGCGGGTCCAGGCCGAAAGCATTTTTGTACATGCGGCCATCTTCAAGCGTCAGGCAACTCGGCTTGCCATCAGTGATCATTACGATCTGCCGCATGTCTTTCTTCTCCTGGTTGAGCAGCCGCTGCGCCAGAATGAGGCCATCGCGCGTGTTGGTGTAATATGGCCCCACCTGAACGCGCGCAAGTTGGCTGACCGCCAGTTCCTCGGCGGTATCGTGGAACAGCACGCAGCGCAGGCTATCGCCGGGATACTGCGTGCGAATCAGGTGCGCCAGAGCCAAGGCCACCTTCTTGGCTGGTGTGAAGCGATCCTCGCCGTACAGGATCATGCTGTGGCTGCAATCCAGCATCAGTACGGTGGCGCAGGAGCTTTGGTATTCGCACTGGTGCACATACAGATCGGAGTAATCCATATCCAGCGGCACTTTGGCGCCCTCGCGGCGGATGGCCGAAAAAAGCGTCTCGCTCACGTCGAGGTTGAGCATGTCGCCGAATTCGTACTGTTTGGTGGAACCGGAGGTTTCGATGCCCGTGGCCAAGTCGCGCGTATCATGCCGGCCGAAGCTCGATTTGCCGAGGGAACCGAGCAGGTCCTTGAGCGTTTTGAACCCCAGAAAATCGAGCGATTTGTCGGTGACCTCGAATTTCACCTTGCTATCTTTCCCGTTGCCCACGCCGGGAGCGGATGCCTTCTGCTCGCTGGGGTCCTCGATAGTGATCTGGCCTTCGTCCACCATCTTCTGCACCAGGTTTTCGAGCAGCTTATCCATCTGCTCGGGCGTCATGTTCTCGAGGCGCTCCATCATTTCCTGGAGGTTGGGGTCGTCGAAAAGCTTGCCTTGCTCGAGTGCCTGTTGAATGGCCTTCTTCAGATCTTCGAGGGTATGCTGGTTCCACTCGCTGAACGGCATGTATTGCGTGTTGAAGCCGCTTTCGAGAAGAAAATCGGAGAGGGCCTGCAGGAGATCCTCGGCACTGACGCCGAGATCCTCACCGGTGAAACGCGAGTAACGGACCCATTTCATATAGCTATCAGCTTTCAGCCATCAGCTTTCAGCCAACTGCGATCAGTTCCGTTAATGGGTTTCGCTGATAGCTGACGGCTGATAGCTGATAGCTAGTTATATTGCCTTCGGAAATTCGGCCGTTCGCCCCGGCCTCCTTCTTCGCGCGGTTCCCGGCGCTTCTCTTCGGCAGCGTAGCCCCGCTCCTCATTGCGGCTGATGCGGCGATGGGCATGCAAGCCCTCCAGAATAAACTCCGCGGCCGATGCGCGCACCGCGTCTGGCTCGTTAGCGCTCAACCCCAGCGTTTTGGTCTTCTCCATCAGCCCCTGGATGCCCGCAAGCTGTTTCACCATGGTGGTCGAATCCACGTTCTCATCCAGCTTCAGAGACCCACCCAGGTCGAACCATTGAATGATCTGCGCCATGTTGGCGCCTTCGAAATACTGATCGTAAATTTTGCCCACCGAGGTGCGAATCAGCTCGCGCGCCACGGTATCGCCGCCCTTCAATTCGCCTTCGTATTCCAGCTCGAGTTTCCCGGTAACCGCCGGTAGCGCCGAATACACATCCAGGATGCGCGGCACAGCAATCTGTTCCCGCGATTTGAGCGCTCGCCGTTCCGCATTGGAGACGACATTCTCCAGAGCGGAAATCGGCAACCGCTGCGAGACGCCCGACCGCTTGTCAACGCGCTTATCCTCGCGCGCCAGGAAGGCAAGCTGTTCGATTACCTGGCGAATGTAATCGGGGACCCGCACTGCCACGGTAGACTGGCGGTCGAGCCACGCTTCCTGCTCGGTGATGGCAATGCCCTGTTCGAGCGTGGCGGGATAGTGGGTGCGAATCTCGCTGCCGATCCGGTCCTTGAGTGGGGTGATAATCTTGCCGCGCGCGGTGTAATCTTCGGGGTTCGCGGTGAACACCAGCATCACATCGAGCGGCAGCCGCATGGGGTAGCCCTTAATCTGGACGTCGCCCTCCTGCATGATGTTGAACAGGCCCACCTGGATTTTGCCGGCCAGATCGGGCAATTCGTTGATCGCGAAAATGCCCCGGTTGGCGCGCGGCAGCAAACCATAGTGGACCGTCAGCTCATCGGAAATATCTTGCCCCCGGCGCGCCGCCTTGATGGGATCGATATCCCCGATCATATCGGCAATGGTTACATCGGGTGTGGCCAGCTTCTCCACGTACCGATGCTCCCGTTCCAGCCAGGCGATGGGGGAATCGTCGCCCTCGGTGGCGATGAGATCCCTGCAGCGGCGGCAGATGGGACGGTAAGGATTGTCATGAATCTCGCAGCCTTCCACATAGGGGACAGCTTCGTCCAACAGGCATGTCAACAGGCGGATCAGCCGTGTCTTCGCCTGTCCGCGCAATCCCAGCAGAATGAAATTGTGGCGTGACAGGATAGCGTTCACTACTTGGGGAACGACGGTATCTTCGAACCCCAAAATCCCGGGGAACATCGCTTCCCCGCGTTGAATTTTACAGATCAGGTTATTGCGGAGTTCGTCCTTTACGGACCGCGTGCCCAGTTTTATTTCGGAATAATGGCTTTGGCGTAGCGCGCCTAAAGAACGGGGTAATTCCAGAGTGGCCTTCAAGCAAACCCCCTCTGCGCCGATTGTACCAGACCGGGGCCCTTCCAAGCCCGGTGGTTCCGATACAATGAAGGCTGTGGAAACTCAGACGCCAACCCAACCGCATGGCCTGCTCAGTCGCTACAACGAAGTGACGCGCGACGTGCACCGCGGCTTTATTGCGGAGTGGACGGTTACCATCATTCTGCTGCTATTCGGCATGACAACGCTGGTTCAGGCGTTTGTGATCCCCAGCGCTTCCATGGAGGATACGCTGCTCATCGGCGATCACGTGCTGGTCGACAAGCTCCTGTACGCGCCGTCAGGACCGGTCTCTAAGCACATCCTGCCCTATCGGGACGTCCACCGCGGGGACGTTATTGTGTTCCGTTATCCGGAGGATATTAAAGAAGACTACGTCAAACGGGCCATCGGACTTCCGGGCGATCACATCAAGCTGGTAAACAAACAGCTCATTCTGAACGGGCACGCGGTCAACGAACCGTACGCGGTTCACAAAACCGGCTACATTGACAGCTACCGCGACAATTTCCCCTCGGAGCCGAACACCGGCCTGTTCCCGGGCGGAATCGATATGTTGGAGCACCACGTAGTAAACGGCGAGGTGGTGGTGCCGCCGAACTCTATTTTCGCGATGGGTGATAATCGCGACAACTCTTCCGACAGCCGCTATTGGGGATTTGTGCCGCGCGAGAACCTCGTGGGCACACCGCTGATCATCTACTGGTCCTTCGAAGCGCCTGGCGAAGATTTGACCAACCCCAACATCGGCGTCGACCACCTGGTCGATATTGTGACGCACTTCTTCACTAGAACGCGCTGGTCGCGCGAGTTTCGCCTGATCCGGGGATACCCACTGAAATAAGTGGGCTGGGGCCTCGGCGCGGCAATATTGGAGTGCACGGACGTAACGGCCCGGCCGTCTTCTTAAACGAGGTGAAAGATGGCGCCAACTCCGCCCAGCAAGTGTGCATTGGGCCGCGCGGAAATGGGCCTGTGGATTTTATCCCTTGCCGTCGTCATCTTGAGTTTGCCTCGCTGTTTAGGGCAGGATGCCACGGATTGGCAGGTTAAGGCGGGAGGCAAGATGTCGTTCGAAGTTGCTTCCGTTAGACGGAGCAATACCCCGAGGCCCCCAAACTTCAGCCTTGGTATGGGCAATGCAAAACCACCTGGAGGTCGCCTCTCGGCGACGTTTCCGCTGGATACATATATAGGATTCGCGTATAAGCTTGCGCCTTTTCAGACGGGGGACGCAGTCGTAAACGCGCCGAAATGGTTGCGCACGGACTTTTTCGAAATTGATGCCGAGGCGCCGGGCAATCTGACGAAAGACCAGATGCGCCTGATGATGCAGTCCCTTCTAGCTGACCGGTTCAAATTGGCAGTCCACTTCGAAACCAAGGAGGTTCCGGTTCTTGCGTTGAGACAGGTCAAACCAGGCAAGCTGGGGCCGAAGCTCCTGCCGCATTCTCAGGGGCCACCCTGTCCGGATGAGTATAGGGAACCGGAGCCGGCTGCGATGCCCGATCCGAGGAAAGAGGTGTTTCCACCCAATTGCGATCTTACGCAAAGCCGCGGCATGCCGGATGGAACGTGGTTCGTGGGGAGCCGAAACACCGCCATGGCGAGTGTGGCGCAAGAGTTTTTCACCTTCGGGTTCCTGGCGGGCGAAATAGACCGGCCTACAGTGGATCAGACAGGTCTAAAGGGAAGATTCGATTTCGTTCTCGAGTACAAGCCTAGTGAGGGTAACCGTTTCGTCCCCCCAGGTGCGGCAGCGCCGTCAGGCGAGTTTGGAGGAACACCATTTTTGGAAGCGTTGCGGCAGCAGTTGGGATTGAAACTGGTGCGGACGAAGGCTCCGGTTCGGACGCTGGTGATCGATCATGTCGAAAGGCCGTCCCCAAATTGATCATCTTTCCAAAGGATAGCCGCAGTTACGCTCACAAATCGCGAGCTGATTCGCCTAACTTGCGGCGCGCCCAGGGTGGGCTTTTGCGCTTATAGCTTCCGCCCCGCGCAGGCCTTCAAAACGCGTCCGCCTACACGTGATCCTTCACCTTCTCAGACAGACCTTTCCGCCGGCGCATTAGCAATAGGCAGCGTCTTGCGCAATTGCTTCAGTTTCCGCTGCTCGCGCGTCAGCCGGCTGGGGATCTTGATGCCGGTTCCGTCCGGCTGCATGACGTCGATGTAGATCCAGGAAATGCGGGTTCCGTCAGATCGAATTTGATGACTGTACCGACGAATTTGAAAAGCGGTTCCTTATCGTATTCGGCGGCGAAGGAGTGGTGCGCCAGGGCGGGAGCGGCAGTGCGAAAGTGAGGCAACCATCAACAGCGCGAGGCCGTCCCGCAACATTTCTGTCGATTTCATGTTTAATTTAGTTCATATATCGTCTTCGGCAGGGCGCTGTCGAGGCGCGTGCCACCCCTCTATCTTTCGTCCCCAATCCGTGCCCCCCCCGTTTTGCGGGAACTTCCCTAGCGGTATGCTGGAAGTTTCCTTTAGAGAGATTCATTTGGAATTCGTGTACCGCCGGAGCGCCGCTGGTACATCCAAATTAACGATGCATATGAAGAAGCTGACATGGATTGCGTTCCTTTTGCCCCTGGTGGCCGCCTGGCCGGCCGCCGCACAGAATTGGGACACCACAGGCAATGGGTTATTGAACGGCACTTACTATTTCCGGCAGGTGGTTTGGTACGTCGGGGATGAGTATGGAGACCTGGCCGACGCGACCTCGTATTTCGGGAACATTACATTCAACGGGAGCGGCGGATATACCATCTCCAACGTTCAGGTAGTCGATGCCTATTACGGCTCGTGCACCATCCCGCAAGGCAACTGTTCCAGTTATCCGACTAGCGGCACTTATTCGGTTTCCGCCAGCGGCTATGGATTTATCGACAGCCTGGTGGCGAGCGGGGATGAGGTCTACGGGCTGGTGTCGAATGGGATATTCATTGGGAGCTCTACGGAAAATACTTCCTGTTCGACCAACAGCAGTAATTACTGTTACAACGACCTGTTTATCGCAGTGCCGGTTGCCTCGACCCCCCTGACGAATTCCGCTTTTCAGGGCACCTACCAAATGGCTGGTATCGATTTTACCCAGAACGCAGAGGTGTCACTAAACGGCGGCTCGGGCGCGGAATACAACAGCGGCAGCAGTTTTGAAATCAACCCGAACGGAAGCGGCAGTATCCCTGGATTTACGGCTAACGGCTACGTTGCCCTCAATTCCTCACAGACCTCAGAGAGCGTCCCGTCAAGCAGCTATAGCTTTCAGAACGGCGCGGCTGTTTGGAATCTCTCCGGATCGATAACCAGCGCGAACCTGACTAACGTTGTGATCGCAGGTCCCAGCAAATACCTGTATTTTTCTCCGGACGGTAATTTCGTATTTGGCGGCTCGCCTCAGGGTTGGGACATGGTTGTGGGAGTCCGCACGAGCTCCGGAGCGAGTCCGAATTTCAGCGGATTGTACTACCAGGCAGGCTCGCTGGTCATTAATTATGCCTACGAAGGGGCGATCTTTGGAGAGTTACAGACTTACTACGGATCGTACTGCACGGGGAGTTGCTTTGGAAACACGACCAACGTGCTTGCGCATGAACGCCTGGATGATGCCCAGTCGGAAGGTTATGCGACTTACGACTATGGTTACCTGGATGCTCTCACCACTTCAGGTGGTTCCCCGACTGACAGCTTGAACCAGTATGCATTTACGGATGGAGGCGCGGTTGGCATCGGATTTTCCACTGTTAGCAGCGCGGGCGGGCTGCTGGGGCTGGCGGTTGTTTTGCAGGCTCCCAGCTTCAGCGGGCCCGGTGTCTATGTCAACCCGGCCCAGATTCAGAATGCGGGCAGTTACCTGCCGTTTACCGCGCAGCTTTCGCCGGGAGAACTGATCTCCCTGTTTGGCACGAATCTGGCGACTACCACGGCTTCCGATAACAGTCTCCCTACCACTCTGGGGGGTGTTACCGTAACGATTAACGGTGAGAATGCGCCGCTCGATTACGTGAGTCCGACGCAAATCAATGTTACGGTGCCCATTGATATCTCCAGCTCCGTAGCCTCGATTCAGGTAATCAACAGCATCGGAAGTTCGAATATAGTCTCGAATTTCGTGGGTGAGTCGCAGCCCGGGATATTCAACAGCGCAAGCAGTGTCATATCGGGCGTGCCCGCGATTCAGCATGGGGCCGATTATTCCATGGTGACGTCGTCCAGTCCGGCACAGCCCGGGGAGACCATTTTGCTGTATCTTACCGGGCTAGGCACACTCAGCGGGCAGAATGCCAGCAACACCTACTATGTTTACTTCGACTCGACAGACGGCAGCGGCAACTCTACCCAGGCCACTGTCTCGTTCGCGGGGTCTCAGTCTACGGTGGGTGGCGGCTACCAGATGAATGTAGTGGTGCCCAGCGGACTGACGAGCGGAGAATATTTCGTCGACATCCTGGGTCCGGACTCGGAAGATGTCGAAGCACTGATTCCGGTTGGAACAGCAACGACGTCTGCTCTACGGAGAAATTCGCGCAAGGGGCACCCGAAACACCCGAAGACGCACCCACAACCGCAATTCCGGCGGAATCCGAAAGCGGCGGGCGCCTACTGAGGCGAGCCGTGTGTTTGCATCCTTTAGCCCTATCTTTCAGGCTTTTGTGCCTAACGGCACAGACCGATGCTCGTAGCGGGAGCTAGCGTGAAGCTTGGCCAAAAATCGTCCCAAGCTTGCCGAGTTTCACGCCTGCCCGCGCTGCAATGAATTGCTGGCGGAAGTGGAGGCCGCAACGGAACGGCACATTGCGGCGGTCAGCCGTTATCAACGCGCTGCGATTGTGCGGACGCTGCAACTACTTCCCGAATTGGAAGCAGCGATGGAAGAAGCCGCGCACGGACGCCAGGAGGCGGTTGACGGGTACAATGAACACCTGCTGAGTCATCAGGCGGCGAGGGCAGGGTCGGGTAGCTATTAGCTATCAGCCGTCAGCTATCAGCTCCTGACACCTCCATGTTTCGGGCTCGGGCGCTTTGTAGCTTGTTTCGCTTTGATGGCGGCCGGGTGCTGACGGTGAGTTGGCTGATAGCTAATAGCTGATCGCTGACAGCTTTTTCAAGCCCCGTGGCACTTTTTATATTTCTTGCCGCTGCCGCAGGGGCAGAGTTCGTTGCGGCCTACTTTTTGGCCGCCGTTGACCGGCCTCGCTGCCGTTGAAGTATCGCCTCCCACGAGGCTGAGGTCCGCCATCTCTTTGTCCTTCTTGCGCTGGATGTTGCGCGTGAAATCTTCCATCTGGCGGGCGGCCTGGCGTTGGCGCTCGGCTTCGGCCTGAGCTCTGAGGTCGCGTTTGGCGTCGCTTTGTTCTGCGGACTCCTCGTCTTCTTCCTCTTCTTCTTCGGGGAACGGCAACACCGGCCCGGTTCCGGTTTGGACCTGGAGGAAGAACAGATAGCGCACCGTCTCATCTTCGATGCGGTTCCACATGGCTTCGAACAGATCCATCGATTCTTTCTTATATTCGACCAGCGGATCCTTCTGGCCGTAGGCGCGATTGCCGATGCCCTGCTTCAGTTCGTCCATCGACAGCAGATGGTCTTTCCACTGGTTGTCGATGACCTGCAGCATCACAATGCGCTCGGTGTGGCGCATGACATCCGGGCCGACCAGGTCTTCCTTCTCCTGGTATTTCTGGCGGAGGCGCTCCATAAGCAACTCCGTGATTTCGTCGCGGCTGAGCTGGGAAAAATCGGATGGTTCGAGCTTGTAACCGAACTGGCTGAGCATATCGGTCTGGAGGCTGGCCAGGTCCCAGGTATCGGGATGCTTGTCGTTGGGACAGCGCCTGTCGATGAACTCCTCGACAGAACCCTGCGCCATATCCATGATGTGCTCTTTCTGATCGATGCCCTCCAGCAGTTGGCGGCGCATGCCGTACACCGACTTGCGCTGCGCGTTGTTCACATCATCGTATTCGAGCAGGTGTTTGCGCGATTCGAAGTTCTGCACCTCGACGGCTTCCTGCGCTTTGGCGATGCGGCGCGTGATGAGCCGGGATTCGATCGGCACATCTTCTTCCATACCGAGACGCAGCATGAGATTCTGCATACGCTCGCCGCCGAAGATGCGGAGCAGATCGTCCTGCAGGGAAAGATAGAAGCGGGAACTGCCGGGATCGCCCTGGCGTCCGGCGCGTCCGCGGAGCTGGTTATCAATGCGCCGCGATTCATGCCGTTCGGTGCCCACAATGTGCAGGCCGCCGACGGCGACCACTTCATCGTGTTCCTTATCGGTCTCCGCCTTAAAGCGCGCAAACGTCTCGTCCCACTTTTCGCGGCGCACACGATAGAACTGATCGTGGTGGGTGAAGTAATAAAAATGCTCGTCGGCGACATATTGCGCCTGGTCCTCAGGGAGCCGCTCCGCGGTTTTCTCTTTGAGGCAGGCGTCCTTGGTCATGAATTCGGGGTTGCCGCCCAGCAGAATATCGGTGCCGCGGCCTGCCATGTTGGTGGAAACGGTGACCGCTCCGTGGCGGCCGGCCTGAGCCACAATCGAAGCTTCGCGCTCGTGATTCTTGGCGTTGAGCACCTCGTGCTTCACACCCATGCGTTTGAGAATGCCTGAGAGCTTTTCCGATTTTTCGACGGAGATGGTGCCCACCAGCACCGGCTGCCCGCGCTCGTTGAACTCCTTGATCTCCTTGGCGGCATTGCGGTATTTTTCGTCCAGCGTGCGGTAGACGATATCGTGGTTTTCCCTCCGGATTAAGGGCCGGTTGGTGGGAATAACCGTGACATCCAGCTTGTAGGTCTTCTGGAATTCCGCGGCTTCGGTTTCCGCCGTACCGGTCATGCCGGACAGCTTTTTATACATGCGGAAATAGTTCTGGAAGGTGATGGTGGCCAGCGTCTGATTCTCGCGCTGGATCTTGACGCCTTCTTTGGCTTCTACGCCTTGGTGGAGGCCATCGCTCCAGCGGCGTCCGGGCATGAGGCGGCCGGTGAACTCATCTACGATAATCACTTCGGGCCCTTCGTCGCCATCTTTGATCACGTAGTCTTTGTCGCGCTGGTAGAGTACGTGGGCCTTGAGAGCGGCCTCGACGTGGTGCTTCCACTCAATCGTGTCCAGGCTGTAGATATCTTTGAGGCCAAGCAGGCGTGCGGCTTTGTCGAAACCTTCTTCGGTCAGAGCCACGGCGCGGTGTTTTTCATCGACCGTGTAATCGCCGGTGGTGTACTGTTCGCCCGGTTCGCGCCCTTCGATGACCTCGCCGCGAATCAGCTTGGGAATGATGTTGTTCGCCTTGTAATACTTGTCGGTGGATTCTTCGCTCGGGCCGGATATGATAAGCGGTGTGCGGGCCTCATCCACCAGGATGGAATCGACTTCGTCGACGATGGCGTAGTTGTGGGTGCGCTGGACGCAATCTTCCAGCCGGAATTTCATGTTGTCGCGCAGGTAATCGAAGCCGAACTCATTATTGGTGCCGTAGGTGATGTCAGCGCCGTAGGCATCTTTGCGCTCCTGGTCGTCCAGATCGTGGACGATAACACCCACGCGCAAACCCAAGGTGCGATAGATGCGGCCCATCCATTCGGAATCGCGCTTAGCCAGGTAGTCGTTAACCGTGACCACGTGAACGCCCTTACCTTCCAGCGCATTGAGGTAAGAGGGCAGTGTGGCGACCAGCGTCTTGCCTTCACCAGTCTTCATTTCGGCGATTTTGCCGCTGTGCAGCACCATGCCCCCGATCAACTGCACGTCGAAATGGCGCATGTTGAGGATGCGGCGCCCGGCTTCGCGCACCACCGCGAAGGCCTCGATCAGTAGGTCTTCGAGGGAGGCGCCCTGGGCAAGCTTCTCTTTGAATTCGATGGTCTTGGCGGCGAGATCGATATCCGAGAGTTGGCGCATGGACGGCTCGAGATCGTTAATGGCCGCCACCCGCGGGCGCATGCGCTTGATCTCGCGGTCGTTCTTGGTGCCGAAAAGCTTGGCTAAGACGGTATCGACAATCATGCAACCAGTCTCAATGTAGGGACGAGTTTCCGCTTACTATTTTAGCAAGCCGGGTTTTATCGGGTCAGGTGGAGAGGGATTACAATCATTTCCAGATAATGAAGAATTTCCCCGCCGTTTTGAAGAATCCCCTGGTCATTTCCTTCGGCTTGGCCGTAGTCATCGTTATCGCGGTGATCGCCGGAGTTTTCGTGGTGCAAAGGGGCGCGCATATGGAACTGCGGGGGCAGATTCTTAAGGTGCGTACGGCGCCGCTCGATGATAACAACTCCGTGGCAGTGGTGGATTTCCGCTTCCTCAACACCGCCAATTTTGACTATGACGTCCGTAAAGTCACGGTAATCGTCCAAACGAAATCCGGCATGCCGCTCGAAGGCATGAGCATATCCGAGGTGGATGCGCAGCGCCTATTTACCGCCCTTCCACTGCTGGGTCAGAAATACAATCCATCGTTGATCATGTTCAACCACATACCGCCGCACGCCACCCAAGACCGCATGATTGCGGCCAGTTTTCCGATTCCGGAGGCGGGTCTCGACATGCGCAAAGGGATCACGGTGCGCGTGGAAGAGGAGGAGGCGGGCGTGGTTTCGGAGATCAAGGAGAAGTAGGCTCGCGCGAGGCTTGGAGAAGCCGATGTTGCCCACGCAATCAATAGACGAAGATGAGCTTTTTCTAATGTCGAATTTGTCGCCCAAGCGCACCGGCCTGCCCTTTGTGGTGTGGGTTTCGCCGAAGGGAGGCGCCCGTCACGACGTGCGGATCAAAGTTTCACTGGGGCCGAAAGCCAAGCCGAATGAGATGGTTTCCGTCACGGTGCGCCCGAACGTGGAGGTTGTCGAGGGTAGTCTCACCTCGGATCAGCTAAGAATGCTGCGGAAATGGGTGGAGCTGAACCGCGAAACCTTGATAATGTTCTGGGAAGGCGAGATTGAGTATACCGAAGACATGCTCGCTGCGGTGAAGCCCGTCGAAGAAAAGAAATAGTTGCGGTTCAGCTTAAAGCTGCCACGGCCTGGCGAATGATGCTGAGCAGCGGCTGCGGGAAGACGCCGAACCACACGAGAAGCACCACCAATGCGCCCAGCACGAAGTTGGGGAC